>NZ_DAISZC010000011.1:0-36982 GCF_036824975.1 Tepidimonas sp. | reverse complement strand
GATGCGCTGCACATACGCCCGGGTCTCGGGAAACGGGGGCACGCCACCGTAGCGCTCGACCATGCCCTCGCCGGCGTTGTAGGCGGCGCTCACCAGGGCCACGTCCTCATCGAATCGCTGCAGCAACCAGCGCAGGTGAGCCAGCGCGCCGCGCACGTTCTGCTCGGGATCGAACGGGTTTCGCACACCGAACCGATCGGCCGTCTCGGGCATCAGCTGCATCAGGCCGCGCGCGTTGCGCGGCGACACCGCCGACGGATCGAAAGAGGATTCCACCCGGGCGATGGCCAGCGCCAGTCGTCCGTCCACTCCATAGCGCGGCGCCAGCCTCTGGATGAGCTGCGCGTGGCGGCGTTTTTCGGCAGGCAGCGCCGCCACATAGCGCTGCACGGCCTCGTGGGACACCGGAGGCTGCGGCACGGCGACGCTGGGCGGGGCCGGTAGCGCCGCCACACCGAAACGCGGCGGATCGCCGCCGCTGAGACACGCGGGTAACGCGCCAAAGGAGCTGCCCGTCACACCACGATGGGCGAGCCGCTCGAGCTCGACCTGCGCCAGGGCGTGGCCCTGCTGTGCGGCCACATGCAACACGGCCACGGCCGTCTCCCAGTGCGCGGCTTCGGACGGCACCTGCAGATACAGCAGCGCAAGCCGGAACTGGGCCTCGCCACTGCCAAAACGGGCTGCGCTGCAGTAGTGGGCGGCAGCGCCTGACAGATCACCCTGCTGCTGCGCCAGCCGGCCCGCCACGATCCACTGGGCCAGCTGGGGCGCCTCGCCACTCCATGGGCTGGCCATGATCGCCGACGACGCGATCGCCGCCATGGTGCCGGGCAGCACCGCGGTGAGCCAGCGGCGCGCCGTCAGGTCCGCACCATGGGCTGCCCGATCCCGTGGGCATGGCGCGCCAGCGCAAACGACAGGAAGATCTTCATCCACAGCGTCGTCCCGGCAATGGCCACCCACTCCTGGTAAGCCAGCCACCCCATGATGACCGACGCGATGACGCCAACGAGCACGCCGCCGCCGACCAGGTTGATCGCCAATTCGTAGGGGGCCCAGCGCTCGGCCTGCGCCGGCGGTTCACCCTTCTTGAGCGCGACCTCGGAGAAATCCCGGCGCACCGCAATGCGCCACGCACGCCGCAGCCAGAAGAATGCCACGGGAAACAGTGCCAGGAAAAACAAAATCTTGATCGGATAGATGCTGACCATTGCGTCCTCATCGAAAAAGCCCCCTCGGCTGCGCCGATGGGGCTGTCGTCGACGGATGCGCCGCGCCGCAGCGCGGCGCTCCGCGATGGCGTCAGTGGGCCACGGCCGAGCCGGCGCCTTTAGGCACCCGCACCGACTCCACCAGCGCCTGAATGTGCGACGGTACCGGCTTGGACACCGCGCTGACCGCATAGGCGACCGCGAAGTTGACGATCGCGCCCACGGTCCCGAACGCCTCGGGCGTAATGCCAAAGAAGCTGTTGGCGCCGCCAATCAGATTCAGGTACTCGGTGCCCTTGACGAAGAAGATCCCTTTGTGCGCGAACACGTAGAACAGCGTCACGAACAAGCCAGACAACATGCCCGCAATCGCCCCAGCACCCGTCACCTTCTTGCTGAAGATACCCATCATCAGGGCCGGGAAGATGGTGGAGGCCGCAATCCCGAACGCCAGCGCGACGGTTCCGGCGGCAAAACCCGGCGGATTGAGCCCCAAATAGCCCGCCACCACGATGGCACCGGCCATCGCAATCTTGCCCGCCAGCAGCTCACCCTTTTCGCTGATGTTGGGGTTGATGGCGCCCTTGATGAGGTCATGCGAGATCGCCGACGAAATGGCCAGCAGCAGCCCCGCTGCGGTGGACAGCGCCGCCGCCAGGCCACCGGCGGCCACCAGCGCGATGACCCAGTTGGGCAACAGCGCGATTTCGGGGTTGGCCAGCACGATGATGTCGGCGTTCACGGTGAGTTCGTTGCCCTTGAGGCCGGCGGCTTCCGCCTTGGCCTTGACGTCGGCGTTGGCCGTCTTGTCGTTGTAGAACTGGATGCGGCCGTCGCCGTTCTTGTCCTCGAACTTCAGCAAACCGGTCTTTTCCCAGCGCTTGAACCAGTCGGGGCGCTGCTCGTACGGCAGCGCGGCCTCGGGTGCTAGCACGTCACCTCCGGCCTTCACCCGCTCGGCGTTGACGCGGATGCCACCGGCCGGATCGGGCTCGACACCGACCGCGGTGTTGACGGTACCGATCAGGTTCAGGCGCGCCATCGCGCCCACGGCCGGGGCTGTCGTGTACAGCAGCGCAATGAACACCAGCGCCCAGCCCGCCGACGAGCGCGCATCGGCCACCTTGGGCACGGTAAAGAAGCGCACGATGACGTGTGGCAGACCCGCGGTGCCGATCATCAGCGACACGGTGTAGAAGAACATATTGAGCTTGCTGCCGGCCACCGCGGTGGTGTATTCGGCAAAACCCAGGTCTTTGACCACTTGGTCGAGCTTGGCCAGCAGCGACACGTCGGTGCCCTTCAGGTCAGACCCCAAACCCAGCTGCGGCAGCACGTTGCCCGTCAGCGCCAGCGAAATGAAGAAGGCCGGCACCAGGTACGCCAAAATCAGCACGATGTACTGCGCCACCTGGGTGTAGGTGATGCCCTTCATGCCGCCAAACACCGCATAGGCGAAGACAATCGCCATGCCGATGTAAATGCCCATGTCGCTGGAGACGCCCAAGAAGCGCGAGAACGTCACGCCCACGCCGGTCATCTGACCGATGATGTAGGTGATGGAGGCCACCAGCAGACAGATAACGCCGACGTTGCGCGCCGCCTGCGAGTAGTAGCGGTCACCGATAAACTCGGGCACGGTGAACTTGCCAAACTTGCGCAGGTACGGTGCCAGCAGGCAGGCCAGCAGCACATAGCCGCCGGTCCAGCCCATCAGGAATACGGCGCCGCCGTAGCCCATGTTGGAGATTAGCCCCGCCATCGAGATGAACGAGGCCGCGCTCATCCAGTCGGCGGCGGTAGCCATGCCGTTGGTCACCGGGTGCACGCCGCCGCCGGCTACGTAAAAGTCTGACGTGCTGCCGGCACGCGACCAGATGGCGATGCCGATGTACAACGCAAACGTCGCGCCGACGACCAGATAGGTCCACAGTTGCAGGCTCATCGTGCGCTCCTCAGTCCTCGGCCATGCCGAACTTGCGGTCGATCTCGCCCATCTTCTTGGCGTACCAGAAGATCAGCGCGATGAATACGTAGATGGAGCCCTGCTGGGCAAACCAGAAGCCCAGCGGATAGCCACCGAGCTTGATACCGTTGAGGGCATCGGCGAACAGGATGCCGGCGCCGTACGAGACCAGGAACCAGATGACCAACACCTTGGCCAGCAGCCCCAGCGTCGCCGACCAATAGGCCCGGGCGTTGCTGTCTTGGGACATGTCAGACTCTCCTCGGATACACACACAATGGACAAGCGGATGAAACCGCCGACGTAGCCCACTGCGCAGGGCCGCGCAATGTTGCTGCCGCCCACTATCCGAGTGCTGGCTTACACGTCGCTGAAGAAACGGACGCTACAGCCACAAACCTAGGGAAAGTCCCTAGCCGTCAGGTCAATCCGCAGGCCGCCGCCGAATGCCGGTGCCCGCCGCGGCCAGTGTTGTGCCACAGCAGGCAGCGCCCGTGCGCCATGGCGCAGTGTGTAGCGCACGGCGCGAATCACGCCCGCGTGGGTAATCCAGACCAGCGCCTGCGGTGCCCCGGCTGGGCTGGCCTTGCCAGCCACCGCCAAGTTGGCGGCAGCGGCACGCGCGTCGCGCAGCGCCGAGCGCACGCGCTGCAGCAGTGCCGCCACCGACTCCCCGCCACCGGGGCGGTAATGGGCAAAGTCAGCGCACCAGGCGTGCAGCTCGGCCATGGGAATGTCCGTCCACGGCTGCCCCTCCCACGCCCCGAAGTCCAGCTCCTGCAAGCGCTCGTCGACCGCCACAGGCGCTGCCAGCGCGCGCCGTTGCCGCAGCGCTTCGGCCAGGGCATGCGCGCGCCGCGCGGGCGAGGCAACCAAGCGCACCCGGGGTGGCAGGCGGGCGTGCCAGCGCTGCGCGGCCGCCTCCACCGCAGCTGCATCCGCCGCCACATCGAGCCGACCGTAGCACCGGCCGGGCGGCATCTGCGGCGCCGGGTGGCGCACCAGCCACAGCGTGGTCGTCATCGCCCGCCGCATCCGCTGCCCCGGCCTGCGCGCCAGCGGCTGCATAACCAGGCTGGGACGGTCGGCTCGCTCACGCCACTCATCACAGCCCCCAGCCTGCGGCGGCCAGCACCGCCGCCAGCCACCATCCCAGTTCGCTGACCTGCTGCGTGGCGCCCAGCGTGTCACCGGTAAAACCGCCCAGGCGCCGGCGCGTCACGCGCCACATCCACCCCCAGCCCAGGGCCGCCCCCAGCGTGGCCGCCATCCACGGCCATGCGGGCGCACCCCAGGCCAGCGCGACCAACGCGGCGCCCCACCACAGCATCCCCACCGCCAGCGCATCGGCGCCGATGCGGTCGGCCAGCGGCTTGCTCTTCGAGCCGGGCGCGTCTCCGACATAGGGTAACGTGGCGATGGTCAGCAGCGGCAGCGCGCGCGAGGTGACGTGCCCGCCCAGCAATCCCCAGGCAACCGCGGCGGCGCCGGCGGCGGCGCTCAGCCACGCCAGCAATGCCACCTTCAGCAGCAGTGCCAGCACCAGCGTGACCGCGCCGTAGCTGCCAATGCGCGAATCCTTCATGATCTGCAGCGCGCGCTCGCGGCTGACGTGGCCACCCAAGGCGTCGGCGGTGTCCGCCAGGCCGTCTTCGTGAAACGCACCGGTGAGCCCGATGCCCGCCGCGGTACTCAAGACGGCGGCCACCCACGCCCCTGCGTCAGCGGTGCCAAACATGTGGGCTGCCAGCCAAAATACGCCCGCGCACCACGCCCCCACCAACCAGCCCACGCCCGGAAAGTGCGCTGCGCTGGCGCGCAGCATGGCAGGAGAGTAGCCCACCCACGCTGCCAACCGCCCGGCAACCGGGATGCGGGTGAAAAACTGCACCGCCACCAAAAAGTGTCGAATGCCCTGCACGCCCCTCATCCTCCATCACCCGTTGCGGACCACTGCGGTTGCCGATCCCATAACTGCCCAATTCCCGTACACCGCTCACGACACGGCTGCACTGGCACGGTGTCTCGTGCACACCGCCCCCTGCACTGCGACCCGGCACATGGCATGGACCGCCACCGCGCAGCACGCGCTCACACCGTTGCATGGGCCGCGCGACGCGACACTCCGGCTGAGGAGAAGCTAGCCATGTCGCGCAGGATGGCGCAGGCGGACACGAGCAGCGGCCAGGCCAGCGCCGCCCCCGACCCTTCGCCCAGCCGCAGCCCCAAGTCCAGCAGCGGTTCGGCCTTCAGATGCGCCAGCAGCAGGGTGTGCCCACGCTCGCCCGAACGGTGCGCGAAGACGCAGCGCTGCAGCACGTGGGGACGCAGGCGTGCTGCCACCAGCACCGCGGCGCTGGTGATGAAGCCGTCGACGACGATGACGCGCCGCTCGGCAGCGGCCTGCAGCACGGCGCCGACCAAGGTGGCGATCTCGAACCCCCCAAAGGCCGCTAGGGCCTGCAGCGGCTCGCTGGCCTGCGCATGGCGCAGCAGCACCTGCCGCAGCACGGCGATCTTGCGCGCCACGCCGTCGGCGTCCAGCCCGGTGCCGGCACCCGTGCAGTCGGCGATGTCCAGGCCGGTCAAACGGCTCATCAGCAGCGACGCCGCCGAGGTGTTGCCGATGCCCATCTCGCCCAGCAACAGCGCATTGCCCGGCAGGCCGCGCACCAGATCCATGCCGTTGGTCACGGCGCGCGCGCACTGCTCGGGGCTCATGGCAGGCTGCTGACTGCTGTCGGCGCTGCCCCAGCCCACTTTGGCGTCCACCAGCCCGGGCCGGGGCGCAAACGCATGGCGCACGCCGCAGTCCACCACCGTCAGCGCCAGCGCATGCTGGCGCGCCAGTACGCTGACAGCCGCTCCGCCAGCCAGGAAGTTTTCCACCATCTGCCACGTGACGTCGCTGGGGTAGGCGGACACCCCGTGCGCCGCTAGCCCGTGGTCCGCCGCACACACCACCAGCTGGGGTTCACGCAGCAGCGGGGCCTCGCTGCCCAGAATCAGCCCGATGCGCTGCGCCAGCGCTTCCAGCCGGCCCAGCGCCCCCTGCGGCTTGGTCTTGTCATCCAGCAGCGCCTGCAGCCGCGCGGCCAGCGCGGCGTCGTGCAGATCCGGTACGTCGGGCAAAGTCGGCTTCATCGGTCATCCTTTCGTCAGAGTGGAGGCGCAAAGCGCCGGACAAACGGATATCACGGCTCGATGAGGGCTTGCAGACCGCCCGGCACCCAGTGGCGCTGCACCACGTCAGCCAGCGCATCGAAGACGGACGACAACGGGCGTGCCTGCGCGCCAAACAGCGCCTGCAGCACCCCGGTATCCTCGAACAGACCGTGCAGATACACACCCAGCACGTTGCCGGCGGCGTTCTGCCACGCCAGTCCCGCCACCGGGGTCACCACAGAACCGGGCGGCGCCGCCAGCGCCGGGTGCTCATCGGTGCGTCCGTGGTGAATCTCGTAGCCGCTGACCACCAGCCCCGACAGGCGTGCCCACGGCCCGTGGCAGGCCCCGAAGCGGACGGTGGTGCGGCGCACGATCTTGTCGCGCTCAAATACCGTCACCAGCGGCAGCAATCCCAGCCCGGGCGCATTGCCGTCGATGCCTTGGGTGTCCACCAGGGCCTCGCCCAGCATCTGCAGCCCGCCGCAAATGCCCAGCACGGGCTTGCCTGCGGCGGCGTGGTGCGCCACCGCCGCATCCAGCCCCTGCGCGCGCAACCAAGCCAGATCGGCCGCCGTGGCCTTGGATCCGGGCAGAATGATCCAGTCGGCCCCCGCACAATCCGCCGGGCAGCGCGCCCACACCAAGCGCACGCCAGCCACGTTGTTCAGTGGCTGAAACTCATCCAGATTGCTCAGGCGCGGATAGGCGACGATGGCCACCGTGGTGTGCACGACGCCCGCGGCGCTGGCGCGCTCGTCGAAGACGCCGTCTTCCTCGGGCAACCCGTGCTGGCGCCGCATCGGCAGCGTCGCCACGGTGGGCACGCCGGTGAGGTCCTGCAGCTGCTGCGGGCCGGGAGCCAGCAGCGCTGCGTCGCCGCGGAACTTGTTCAGCACGAAACCCGCCAGCAGCGACCGCACATCGGCCGGCAGCAGCGCCCAGGTGCCGTAGAGATGGGCAAAAGCGCCGCCGCGGTCGATATCGGTCACCAGCACACACCGCGCCTGCGCATGCCGGGCCACGCGCAGATTGACGATGTCGCTGTCGTGCAGGTTGATTTCGGCCGGCGAGCCCGCGCCTTCGATGACGACGACGTCGTAGGCGGCGCGTAGCTCATCCAGCGCCTGTGCGACGGTCGGCCAGAGCTGCTCGCTGCGCGCTCGCCACGGCACGGCATACAGCCCGTCGTCGACGCGCCCGAGCACGATCACCTGGCTGCGGGTATCCGCCTCGGGTTTGAGCAACACAGGGTTCATGCGCACCTGCGGCTCCACTCCCGCCGCCAGCGCCTGGAAATACTGCGCCGAGCCGATTTCGCCCGCCCCGCCATCGGGCAGCGGCACCACGCGGGCGTTGTTGCTCATGTTTTGCGCCTTGAACGGCGCCACGCGCAAGCCCTGTCGCGCGTAGTAGCGGCACAGCGCGGTGGCCAGCCAGCTCTTGCCCGCGCCGCTGCTGGTGCCCAATACCATCACACAGCGGGCGGTCATAGCTGACCCTCCCGAACCGCACCCTGCAGCGCCGCCACCATCGCCGCCGCTTCGGGCGTCGGCGCACCCGCCCGCGGACCTGTCACGTCGGTCCCCTGCGCAGCCTGCAGCGCCCGCTCCAGAGCGTCGAGCGCCGCTGGCGGCTGGGTACTGATGCGCCACCAGCCAGGCAATCCAAACGAGGTGGCGTCGCGCAGCCGCACGCCGTGCGTGCGCAGCACCGGCGCCTGCAGCGGATGCGGTGGGCGCGCGCACAGAAACGGGGTCACGCTGGGCGCGCACATCCAGCCCCATGCCTGTAGCCGCGCCTTTAGCGCCGCCGTCCACGGCACCAGCCGGGCGCGGCTGTCGGCCAGCCAGCGCTGCGTTTCAGGCCACGTCCACGCGTGTAGCAGGGCTACGCCGTGCGCTCCCACCGGCCACGAAGGCGCCAACGCCTGCAGCTGCGCTGCTGCCGCATGCGCCCCGTCCGGCGCAATCGCGTACGCCGCGCGCACCCCCACCAGCCCCAGGGCCTTGTTGGGCGTCCACAGCTGCCACAACCGATCGCACTCGGCGTCGGTGACCACCGGCGATCCGTGCAGCCGCAGCGGGGCATAGGCCAAGTCCAGCACAACGGTGCGGCGGCCCGCCGCGGCCAGCGCGGCGTCCACGGTTTGGCGCGCCTGGGGCTGGCCCAGCGGACTGCCCGGGTCACACAGCCACACCAAGTCGGCCTGCTGCGGCTGCGCCACCGGTTGCAGGCCCCAGGCCTGCGCCGCGTGCCGATAGTCCCCGTAGGCGTGCGGCGGCACGAAGACGGTGCGCGCCCCCTGCAAGCGGCTCCACGCCGTCAGGCGCTGAATGCCTTCGCTGGCACTGGCCAAAATGACGATGCGCGCGGCAGCGACCCCATGCCAGCGCGCCAGCGCCGCGCGCAGTGCGGTGTAGCTGGGGTCGGGGTAGCGGGTCGCATCGGCCTGCTGCACCGCCTGCCACGCGGTCGGGCATGGCCCGCATGCGTTGGCGTTGGTGGAAAAATCCCAGCGCACCGGCCCTTGTGCATCGGGGCCGCCGTGCTCGCGCTGCTGCGGCCAACATAACATCACGCACTGCCTCCGCCAGCAGCCAGCCCTGCCATGGCGGCCCACCCCAGCGCCACACTGGCGGCGACCGCCGCCAGCACCCCCACTACCCGGCCGCAGCGCTGCAGCGCCCAGCGCGTATCGGCAGCCACGGGCCGTCGCCCCGCCGCATGCAGCACATATACGCCCGGCTTGCGCAGCCGCACCCCCCGGCGCAGCGCCAGCGCCGCCATCGGCCAGCCGCCATTGGGCGATGGGGTACGCCCCGCCTCGGCCCGCAGCCGCGGCCACGCCCGCCCCCACAGGCCCGGTGCCAGCAGCAGCGCCGTCAGCCGGGCGGGCAACCACGACAGCACATCGTCGGCACGCGCCGCCCAGCGGCCCGCCCAGGTCCAGTCCCGGCCGGCACGCTCGCCCCGGTAGCCCCACATGGCATCGGCCGTATTGGCAAAGCGGTACAGCGCCGCGCCGGGCAAGCCCAGCAGCGCAAACCACAGCAGCGGCGCCACCACCGAATCGTTGAGGTTCTCCACCAATGTGGACAGCGCCGCTTCGCGCACGCCGGACTCATCCAGGGCCGCGACGTCGCGGCTGACCAACCGCGCCACCTGCGCCCGCCCCGCCGCGAGCGATTGCCGCAGCGCCGCCTCGACCGCCGCCACCTCGTCGCGCAGCAGCCGCCACGCCAGCAGCGGTTTGAGCCACAGCCCCAGCCACAGCGCCTGTGCCCACCATGGCCACGCCAGCGCCACAGCCTGAAGGCCCACCGCCAGCACCACCACGGCACCGGCCCCCAGCAGCCAGGCGAATGTGCCGCGCGTCAACGCCGCCCGGGCCGTCGCCGGCTGGCCCGCGGGCGGCGCCGCCCAGCGCCCCATGACCTGCAGGTAGCGCCCCATCGCCACCACAGGATGCGCCCACGCCGGGGGCTCGCCCCACCATCGGTCGGCGGCCAGCGCCACCGCCACCGCCGCGGCCATCACCCCCACCGGCAACGGCCCGACAAGGCCCGTCCCTGCGTCAACCCATGCCACGCACTGCCCCCTGGACACCACGGCCAAGACGCGGCGCGTGCCGCGCCCGTGCAGACGCAGCCAACAGCCGCAGACGCCGCAACAGGCTCACCCCGCACCCTCGCCAATCTGCATACCCAGCCGCGCCAGCAGCCGCCGGTCGGCCTCGGTGTCGGCGTTGCCGGTCACCAGCAGCCGCTCGCCATAGAAGATCGAGTTGGCCCCGGCCAGAAAACACAGCACCTGGGTGGACTCGTCCATCTGACGCCGCCCGGCCGACAGGCGCACTTTCGCGCGCGGCATGGTGATGCGCGCCACCGCCACGGTGCGCACGAACTCCAACGGGTCGAGATCGGGCTGCCCGGCCAGCGGTGTGCCGGGTACCTTGACCAGCTGGTTGATGGGCACCGACTCCGGGTACGGATCGAGGTTGGCCAGCTGGGCGATGAGTGCCGCGCGTCCGGCACGCGACTCGCCCATGCCGACGATGCCGCCGCAGCAGACGCGGATGCCGGCGTCACGCACATGCTGCAGGGTCTGCAGCCGGTCCTGGTAGTCGCGCGTCGTGATGATAGTCCCGTACAGCTCGGGGGCGGTGTCGAGGTTGTGGTTGTAGTAGTCCAGCCCCGCCTCCCGCAGCCGCTGCGCCTGCGTCTGCGTCAGCATGCCCAGGGTGCAGCACGCCTGCAACCCTTCTGCCTTGACCACGCGCACCAGCGCCTCGACTTTTTCCAGATCGCGGTCGTTGGGTGCCCGCCACGCCGCGCCCATACAAAACCGGGTGGCGCCGGCCGCTTTGGCGGCACGCACCGCCTGCCGCACCTCTTCGGGCGACATCACCTTGGTGGCCTTGACGCCAGTGTCGTAGTGCGCCGACTGGGGACAGTAGGCACAGTCTTCCGGGCAGCCGCCGGTCTTGATCGACAGCAGCGTGGCCAGCTCCATGTGTGTCGGGTCGTGGTGCTGGCGGTGTACCGTCTGGGCCCGGTAGAGCAACTCCGGCAAGGGCAGCTCCAACAGCGCCAGCACCTCGTCAGTGCGCCAACGGGACACACCGTCGGTCGGCGTCGTCCCCTGTTCGGCTGTGCGTGCGGGCTCGGCGTGGGTCGTCGTGGCAGCACCGTCCACCGGCCGCAGGCGCGGCTGCAGGGTAACGGGTTGGTCAATCACTGGGTTCATGGTCGTCCTCAATGGGGTCAGTCCTCGATACCGCGCTGCGCCGGCACGCCCACCTGAAAAGCGTGCTTGACCAGCGTCATCTCGGTCACGGTGTCGGCCATGGCAATGAGCTCGGTCGGACAGCGGCGCCCGGTCAGACACACGTGAACGTGGGGCGGCCGCTCGTGCAGGGTTTGCATCACGTCCTGCAGCGGCAACCAGCCATAGCGCAGAGGATAGGTGATCTCGTCGAGCACGATGAGGAAGTATTCACCGCCAAGGACGGCGGCGCGGGCCTGCTCCCAGCCCGCGCGCGCCAGTTCGGCGCAGTGCTTGAGATCGCGGCTCTTCCAGCTGAAGCCATCCCCCAAACCTTCGATCGCGATGCCCAGCCGCTCGAAGGCGCGGTGCTCGCCAAAGCGCGCCGTGGGCACCTTCATGAACTGAAACAGCTTGACCGCCTTGCCGCGCCCATGCGCGCGCAGCGCCAGCCCGAAGGCTGCGGTACTCTTGCCCTTGCCGTCGCCGGTGTAGATGATGACCAGACCGCGGCGATCGCCGGTGGGCTTGTCGTACGGTCGGGCAGCGGGTGGTGTTTCAATCGTCATGGTTACGCGGTCCTCTCGATCATCAGGACGGCAACGGGGCTTCGTCCGGCGGGGTCATACACGGCAGCACCACCCACTGCCCTTGCACGGCGCACACCGTCAGGCGGTGGTCGAACACCGACTCCAGCGCCCGGTGGGTGGCCGGATCGTGACAGGCACCGTGATGCACGATGCGCCCCTGCGCCAGCACCACCAAGGCGTCGGCCTGCAGCGCAAACGAGATCTCATGCAGCACGCTGACGACGGTGCGCCCAACGCGCACCAGTGCCCGCACCAGCGCCAGCCAGTCGGCCTGGTGGGGGGGGTCCAGGCTGGCCAGCGGTTCGTCCATCAGCGTCACGGGCGCCTCGACCGCCAGCGCACGCGCCAGCAACACACGCTGGCGCTCCCCGCCGGACAGCTCGCCCAGAGCCCGCGCGCGCCAGTCCCACGCGCCGGTGGCACGCAGCGCCCGCTCCACCGCGGCGCGGTCGGCGGCGCTGGGGGCTGCCAGCCACGGTTGGTGCGGCAACCGGCCCAGCATCGCCACATCCCACACGGTCATGTCCGCGGGGCCGCCTTCGTTTTGCCCCAGCCAGGCGAGCGTGCGCGCGCGCTCGCGGCGCGACCACGACGCCAGGGGTCGCCCGAGCAACTCCACCCGACCGCCGTCGAGCGGCAGCAGTCCGGCCATGGCCTTGAGCAGCGTCGATTTGCCAGCGCCGTTGGGCCCGACGATGCAGGTCCAGCGGCCGCGTGGCAGGGTCAGCGACACCCCCTGCACCACGGCACGCCCACCCAGGCACACCCGCAAATCGTGCGCCTGCAGCGCCGCCGTCCCGTCGGCCCGCACCCCGGCATCCGACTTCACCGCACGCCCTCCTGGCGGCTGCGCCGGTGCATCAGCCACAGCAGATAGCCGCCGCCCAGCACGGCCGTCAGCACCCCCACGGGCAACTCCTGCGGTGCAATCAAACCACGCGCCAGGATGTCGGCCGCCAGCAGCAGCACCCCCCCCATGGCGCTGGCCAGCGCCATCAGCCAGCCGTGTGTCGTGCGCACCAGGGCGCGCACCAAGTGCGGCGCGGCCAGCCCCACGAACGCGATCAGCCCTGTCTGCGCCACCGCGGTCCCCGTGGCCAGCGCCAGCACCGCCACCAGCCCCACGCGCAGCGCTCCCAACGGCAGGCCCAGGCTGCGCGCCGTCGCCTCGCCCAGGCTCAGGCCGTCGAGGCCGCGCGCCAGCGCGCCCGCTGCCAGCACACACAGCCCCCACACCGCCGCCATCAGCGCCACCGCGGCCCAGCCGACGAAGCCGGTGGAGCCCAGCAAGAAGGCCTGCATCGCCTGCAGCGACTCGGGCGAAAACAGCAGCACCAGCTGCGTGACCGCACCCAGCACCACCCCCACCACCACGCCCGCCAGCAGCAGGCGCAGCGTGTGCTGCACGCCACGCGCCAGCGCCAGCGTCAATCCCACCGCCAGCACCGCGCCGACAAAGGCAGCGCCGGTCAGACCCAGCCGCACCCACACGCTGCCCGACCATACGCTGATGGCTGCGCCAGACGCCCCTGCGCCCACCATGCCGGCGGCCCCACCCCAACCCGCCAGCGCCAACGCCACGCCCAGCGAGGCGCCGGCCGCACTGCCCAGCAGGAACGGGTCGGCCAGCGGGTTGCGAAACAGCCCCTGCGCCACCGCCCCGGCCAGCCCCAGCAACGCACCCGCCGTCCAGGCCCCGACGGTGCGCGGCAGGCGGATGTCGAACACGATCTGGCGCGCCAAGGCAGCCGCCGCCTCATCGGCGCCAGGGTCGAACAGCGGGCCAATCCAGCCTTCCCACCCCGTGCTGCCGACGCTCACCCCCAGCGCAACCAACCCCAACGCTGCCAGCGCCAGCGCCAGCAGCCACGCCTGGGCGTGCCGCGCGTTCACGGCCGCCCTCCAGAAGCCGCGCCGCCCGGCGCCGTCTGCGCCAGACAGCGCGCCATCAGGCGCGCTGCTTCGCCCATGCGCGGGCCGGGGCGCACCAGCACGTCCCACTCCTGCGGGCTGAAGACGCACAGCCGTCCCTGGCGCAGCGCGCGCAGGGTGTGCCAGCCCGGGCGCTGGCGCAGCGCGTCGGCGCTGCGGGCGCCGACCATGATCACATCCGGGTCGGCGCGCACCACGTACTCGGGGTTGAGCTTGGGAAACGGCCCCATGGCCGCCGGCACGATGTTGCGCGCGCCCAGCCGTGCCAGCGTCTCGCCGATGAAGGAACGCTCGCCCGCCGCATATGGGCCGGGGTTGACCTCGAAGTAAACCCGCGCGCCGCGCGCTGCCGGCGGCAGCGCCTGCGCAGCCGCCCCCACCGCCGCGTCGATGGCACGCCAGATGCGCTGCGCATCGGGCACCTGCAGCAGCTGGCCCAGTGTGAGCAGCACGCGCTGCACATCGGCATGGGTGCGCGGCTCCACCGCCACCACCGCAATGCCCAGCGCGCTCAGACGCTGGGCCGCGCGCGACGAGGTGGCCATCAGCACCACGTCCGGCTGCAGCGCGACGATCTGCTCGATGTTCGGATCCAGCCCGCCGCCGACGCGCGGCACATCCTTCAGGCTTGGCGGCCAGGTGGTGTAGCGATCGACGCCCACCAGGCGCTGGCACTGGCCCAGTTCGCACACCGTCTCGGCCAACGAGGGCAGCAGGGTCACGATGCGCTGCGGCGGCTGTGCCAGGCGCACCTCCACCCCGCGGTCGTCCACGACGGTGACGGGCTGCGCCCAGGATCCCGACCACGCGAGGGCCGCCCACAGCAGTGCGCCCCACCGCAGCAGCCCGACCCACCGCGGCACCAGCCGCTGCGCCCACGCCCGCACCCGCCGCCATGCGCTCACGGTGTGCCCCCTTTGACCACCAGCGGGCAGCCCGCCACCATCAGCGTCACGCGCTCGCACGCCGCCGCCACCGCCTGGTTCAGCCGCCCCAGCGCATCGACGAAGCCACGCACCTCGGGGGCCGGTGGAATCACGCCCAGGCCGATCTCGTTGCCGACCAGCACGACCGGGCCGCTGACGGCGCGCAGTGCCTGCACCAACTCTTCGGTGGCCGACTCCCACACCGGCGGGTCCGGGCGGTGCTGGGCCGGGGCCTGCGCCGGCCAGCCCAGCTGCGTCAGCCACAGCGTCAGGCAGTCCACCACCACCAGCGCACGGGGCGAACTGTGTCGCACCAACTGCTGCGGCAGGTCTGCCCCCACCTCCAGCGTCTGCAACGCCGGCACGCGTGCCAGCCGCTGGCGCTGGTGGCGTTCGATGCGCGCGCGCATCTCGGCATCGCGCGCCTCGGCAGTGGCCAGCAGCACCGCCCGCCGCTGCGGCCCAGCGGCCAGCCACTCGGCCGCCAGCCGCTCGGCACGCGCCGACTTGCCGCTCTTTTGCCCGCCGACGATCAGCTCCCGCCACACCGCCTCAGCCATGGCGATCCATCCAGTCACACACGATGCGGTGCAGCTGCGCCACGCCGTCGGTCAGCGCGGCCGGGCCGGGCTGCAGGATATCGGCCGACTTGATCTCGTGCAGCGACCCGGTGCGCACCGCGGGCACGGTATCCCACCCCGGGCGTGCTGCCACCTTCTCCGGCCGGAACTTCTTGCCGCACCACGAGCCGATGACAATGTCGGGTTGCCGGCGCACGATTTCGGCCGGGTCGGCGATGATGCGGTCTTTGCCCAGCGGCTGCAGCGCCAATTCGGCGAAAATATCCTCGCCCCCGGCGATGCCAATGAGCTCCGAGACCCAGCGAATGGCGCTGATGGGCGGCTCGTCCCACTCCTCGAAATATACCCGCGGGCGCCGCCGCCCCAGCGCCAGCCGCTGCGCCACGTCGGCCTCGATGGCGTGCAGCCCCGCGCGCAGCGCCGCGATGCGGGCCACACCCTCCTGAGCGCAGCCCACCATCGCCGCCACCTGAAACAGCACCGAAAAGATCTGCTCGACGCTGCGCTGGTTGAACACCGTCACCTGCACGCCAGCGCGAATCAAGGTCGCCGCGATATCGGCCTGCAGGTCCGAAAATCCGAACACGCAGTCCGGCTCCAGTGCCAGGATGGGGTCGATCTTGGCGCTCAGAAACGCGCTGACCTTGGGCTTTTCCTGGCGCGCGCGGCGCGGGCGCACCGTGTAGCCACTGATGCCGACGATGCGCCACGCTTGCCCCAGCAGGTACAGCCATTCGGTGGTCTCCTCGGTCAGGCAGACGATGCGCCGAGGGCCCCAGCCTGACGCCCCGCACCGACCGCCCTCGGACTGGCCTGCCGCGTCAGGCACCCTCATGCCGCCACCTCCGCACCAAACAGCGCCGCCGTGGCCCGAGGCGAGGACGCAAACCAAGCGTGAAAGTAGCTCGCCTGGATGCTGCCGTGCCGGTACACCGCCTCGGCGCGCCCGTGAACCCGCGCGGGCGTGGTGTGTGCCACCGGCGCCATCGCCGTCTGCAGCGTAGAGTAATGAAACGTATGCCCACGCAACTCGCCATGTGGCGTTTGCCACGCCTGTGGTCCCAGGGCCGCCAAACGGCTGTGCATCACCACCTCGCCCGGCAGCAGCCCCCACAGCGGTATGCGCGCACCATCGGTCAGTATGATGCTTTTACACAGCGCCAACATGCCCCCACATTCGGCCCATACCGGACGGCCCGCCGCTGCGTGCGCCGCCAAGCCGTCGCGCGTACGGGTGGCCGCCGCCAGCGCCGCGGTGTGCAGCTCGGGGTAGCCACCCGGCAGCCACACCGCGTCGCACGCCGGCAGCGGCTCGTTGGCCAGCGGCGAAAACCACACCACCTCCGCTCCCAAGTCACGCAGCGTCTGCAGGTTAGCCGGGTAAATGAAGGCAAAAGCGGCGTCATGCGCCACCGCTACCGTGCGCCCGCGCAACAGCGATGGCGTCGGCTCGTCCGCCTCGGCCACCGGGGGAAAAGCCACCGACCAGCGCAGCCAAGCCGCCTCGTCCTGTGCTCCCAGCGGGGTGTGCGCCAGCGCCTCGGCCACCGCGTCTAGCCGGGCCTGCGCATCAGGCAGCTCACCGGCCATGGACAGGCCCAAATGGCGCTCGGGCAGGGCGAATGCCTCGTGCCAGGGTAAGGCCCCCAGCCAGCCCATGGCTGACGCGCCGTCGGGGGCGGCTTCGACGGCGGCCTCAACCAGGGCCGCGTGGCCTTCGCTGGCCACCCGGTTGGCCAACACGCCCGCCCACGGCAGCCCCGGGCGGTAGTGGCGTAAGCCGTAGGCCAACGCCCCCGCCGTGCCCACCATGGCGCTGGCATCCATCACCGCCAGCACCGGGATGCGCCAGCGCATGGCCAGGTCCGCCGCGCTGGGCTCGCCGTCGAACAGACCCATCACGCCTTCGATCAGGATCACGTCGCTGTCGGAGGCTGCTTGATGCAGACGCGCTGCCACGTCCCGCTCGCCATTGAGCCACAGGTCCAGATTGTCCACGGGCTGGCCACTGGCCAGCGCCAGCCAGTGCGGATCCAGAAAATCCGGCCCGCACTTGAACACCCGCACTCGCTTGCCCCGCCGCGCCAGCAACCGCGCCAGTCCGGCAGTCACGGTGGTCTTGCCCTGCCCGGAGGCGGGGGCCGCCACCAGGAGCGCCGGGCAAGACGCGGTGCGCGGCGACATGGACCAACTCGCCCGAGCGTTTAGTGTGGTGTCCAGACCAGTGCGACGAACACGGTCCGCCCCGCTGTCGCGTAGCCGCGCGCGAGCTGGTAGTCGCGGTCGGTTACGTTGTCCAGCCGCAGCTGCAGGCGCCAGTCGCGCGCCAGCGACCGTTCGGCACTGAGGTTGAGCAGTGTGTAAGCGGACAGCCGCTGGGTGTTGGCGGCGTTGTCGAAGCGGTTGCCCACCCGCTGCAACTCACCACCCAGACGCCAGCCCTGTAATGTGGTGTCCGCGGTCAGCATCGCCTGCGTGCGCGGGCGGCGCGGCAGCCGCTTGTCGGTCACGGTGTTGAGAGGTTGCATCACGTCCCACGATGCCGACAGGTTGACCGCCCCCAGCCGCGTGCCGCCACTGACACCGATGCCCGACAGCCGCGCCCGACCGACGTTGGCGTAGCAGCCGGGGTAGGCACCGGTGCCATTGGCACACGGCCCCGGGCCGCTGACGTAGTCGATGAGATTGCGCACCCGGCTACGGTACGCCACCACCGACAGACGATCGGCACCGGAGTGCCAGCGCGCGCCCAGCTCGGCGGTGCGCGCGCTTTCGGCCTTCAGATCCGGCGTGCCATAGATGCTGAAGCGCTGAAACAGCGTCGGCACACGAAACGCGGTACCCGCCGACGCAGTCAGGCGCCAGGCGTGCGTGAGGTCAAAGCCATAGGCGATCTGGCCCGTGGTCTGCCCGCCAAACTCGCTGTCGTCATCGTGCCGCGCATTGAGCTGCAGCGTATGCGCCCCGTGCCGCAGCCGGTAGCCCAGCGCCAGCGCGTTTTGGTGCCGACGGGTATCGGCGGGCGTGGTGCTGGCATTGGTCAGCACATCCTCGCGCCGCTCCCAATCGACGGTGGCAACACCCACCGGCAGCCGCCACTCGTTGCGCAGCCACAGCGTATCGACACGGGTCTGCGTCCGATAGGGTGAGGGGCGGGTCTGGTACACGTCGGTACCGCGCGTCAGACCCAGGCGGGTACGCCAGTCGGAGCTCCAATCGGCCGTCCACTGCAAACCCAGCGTTTGCAGGCGGTGGTGGCTCTGGTCATCCTGTCCGGGAGTGAAGCCGTCATAGCCGGCATGCAGGGTAGTTGCCGACGCCGACAGCTCCACCCGGTGTCCCGGCGCTGCCCGCCACCCCAGCCGCGCCGACGCGCTATCGCGCTGATAGCCGTCCCGATCGGGGTTGCCAAGCAGGCGGGCATTGAAGCCGTCGCTGCGCTCCCCGTTGACCCCGAGAGCGTAGTCGAAACCGTCCCCACCGCCGCGCAGCCACGCGCCCAATGACCGAGTGTCGTCACTGCCCAACCCCAACCGCACCTCCGGGTAAAACCCCGGCGCACCCTGCCGCGTGAAGATCTGCACCACACCGGCGACGGCGTCCGATCCGTACAGGGCCGCTGCCGGGCCGCGCAGCACCTCGATACGCTCCACCTGCGACAGCGCAATCGCGTTCCACGTGGCCCCGCCCGTGGATTGCGAATCGACACGCACGCCATCGATGAACACCGCGGTGAAGCGCCCGTCGGCACCGCGTAGGAACACATTGGTCGTCGTACCCGGGCCGCCGTTGCGACTGATGGCGATGCCGGGCACCCGTGCCAAGACATCGGCGATGGCCACAGCGCCGCTGCGCTCGATGGTCTCGCGGTCGATCACGGTCACGTCGGCCACGACGTCGGTGATGGGCTGCTCAGCGCGGCTGGCACTGACGACCACCGGCGTCAGCGCCGTCTCTGGCGCCGCCGTGGCAGCATGGACGAGGGAGGGGTAAGAAAGGACGGCCGCCGGCAAGGCGGGTGCAAGCGCGGCGACGACGGCGCGCGCAAGAGGCGTTTTCATGATGGTATGCCACGAACGATCGTGTCCCCACCGCCTTCCCCGACGGTGTCTGGACGTCACGGCCGACCGGCTGCACCGCTCGGCCACCCCGTTGGCCGGTATCCGGGCTGGTGGAGGCAACCTTCGCCGCCTTCCCAGAGACACGCAAGCCTCCAGTGGCGATGTGGGCGAAAGCGGGGCCACCGCCAAGCGGCCCGTCCACTTACCGTTGCGGGGGCAGCGCTGGTTAGGCATCGGGCGCGTACGGCGCGACACCCCCCAGCTTCCCGTTTAACTGCGGCGCACCGAGCGCGCACCGCGAGCACCAACGTGCTCTCATTGTAGAGCAATCGCTTGCGCGGACCCTACAATGCGGGGGTCATGACGCCGGCGATCATCGAACAACTGACCCAGCGGGTCGAACGGCTGCTGCTGCGACACGAGGAGCTGCTGCGCACCCAGGCGCTGCTGCAGGCCGAAGTGGCGCGGCTGCGGCAGGAACGCGACCAGCTACTGGCCCAGTGCACCAGCGCCCGGCAGCGGCTCGACGCGCTAATCGCCCGGCTGGAGACGGCGGAGGATGGCCCATGAACAAACCCGCGATCAAGCAGGTCGAGGTGCAGATCATGAGCCAGACTTATCTGCTGGCCTGCCCGGTGGACGGCGAAGAGGCCTTGCGCGAAGCGGTGGCCAAGGTCGATGCCGCGATGTGCCGCATCCGCGATGCCGGCAAGGTCAAGGCGCGCGACCGCATCGCCGTGCTCGCGGCGCTCAACATCGCCTTCGAAGCCTCACAGCGCGATCCCGCGCTGGCCTTTCGCCATTCCTCGTTCGGCACCCCGGAGGGCGCCGATGGCGCGGGCGCGCAAGCCTCCCCGGCGGGTCAGACCGCGGTGGACGACGCCCTGCGCACCCTGATCGCCCGCATCGATGCGGCGCTGGCAGCGGACGACCGGCTGCTGTGACCGCACGGCCCGGGATGAGACCGGGGGAACGGGTCCATCGGCCCCGGCAGCGCCGTATTCGGGCGTACCACAATCAGGCGTACAATGGAGCCGTCTGCCAACCGCCGGGCTTTACATTCCTTGAACCAATGCTCCTAGAGCCCGGGCTTGGTACATCGCGCAGTGGGCGCGATCGTCTCGCGTCAGACGAACCCGAAGCTGCGCTGCCCTCGCCCACCTGAACCTGCGCGTTCAGGATGCCGGCCCGCGGTTCGGCAGACACCCTTTCCCCCCCCCAACCCCGATGCGCCGCGCCGCCCGTCTGCTTAGCTCGCACCCTGTTCGCTGCAGGACGGGGGCGCTCCCCGGTCGGGGCAGTCAATGGGCGAAGAGCGCGTGGCGGCTGCGGCAAGGCCGGCCGCAGCATCGGTCACCCGCCGGTATCGGGACCGGGTGACCGTCACCGACCGCCATGCTCGATCCCCTGTTGTTCGTCGAACTAGCCGGCATCGGCCTCATCACCGGCTTTCTGGCTGGTCTGCTGGGCATCGGTGGCGGCATGATGCTGGTGCCGGTGATCACTTTCGTGCTGGATGCCCGCGCCATCGCGCCCGATCTGGCGGTCAAAATGGCCATCGCCACCTCGATGGCAACGATCGTCTTCACCTCCATCTCCAGTGTGCGCGCCCATCACCGGCGCGGTGCCGTGCGCTGGGATCTGGTAGCGCGACTGACCCCGGGCATCGTACTCGGAGCGGCGCTGGCCAGCGGCGGCATCTTCCGCTGGCTGCAGGGGCGGTGGTTGGCGCTGCTGTTCGGCATCTTCATCGGCTTGACCGCGCTGCAGATGCTGCGCCGGGCACGGGTTGCGGCATCGACCCGCACGCTGCCGAGCACGGCAGGCCTGGTGGGTGCCGGCGGCGTGATCGGCTTCGCATCCGGCTTGGTGGGCGCCGGCGGCGGTTTTCTGAGCGTGCCGTTCATGACGGCGCACCGGGTGCCGATGCACCAGGCGGTGGCCACCAGCGCCGCCCTCGGCTTGCCGATCGCGCTGGCCAATGTACTCGGCTACATCTGGGCCGGCGCCGATGTGGCCGGTCGTCCGGCCGGGTCACTCGGTTATGTGTTTGCGCCCGCGCTGGTGGCGGTGGCCAGCAGCAGCGTGCTGGCGGCCCCGCTGGGTGTGCGGGCTGCCCACGCGCTGCCGGTGCCCACCCTCAAGCGCGTGTTCGCCGTGGCGTTGCTGGGGGTAGCCGCTGCCATGATTTATCGCGCGTGGAGCGGCTGAGCGGCCACCACCACCCCGTCCGCATCGCCATACAGCCAGTCTCCCGGGCGCACCCACACCCCCTGAATCTGGACCGCGACATCCCTGAGGCCCTGCCCACGCTTGTCGGTTGGCAGCGGCATGACCGCCAGCGCCAGAATCCCCACCGGTGCCGCCGCCAGCTCGGCCACATCGCGCACGCAGCCATCGACCAGCACCCCGGCCCAACCGTTGCGGGCAGCGGCCGCCGCCAGGTTGCCGCCCAGCAGGGCGCGGCGCAACGAGGCGCCGCCGTCAACCACCAGCACCCGGCCGGCGCCAGGCTCGTCGAGCGCGGCCTTGACGAGCGAGTTGTCCTCATGGCACTTGACCGTGCTCACCGGACCGGCAAACACCCCGCGCCCCCCAAAAGAACGCCACACCGGGGGTAAGACCCGAAAGGCACCACTGTCATCGCCCTTGTGGGCATCACACAGGTCACAGGTGGAAAAAACGAAGGCCATGGCCGGGCAGCAGACAATAGGCGTGTAGACGATCGACTGGAAACCCCAAGCGGCACCGTAAACGCCACTGCGACAGCGCATGGCTGCCGGCACCGCTGGCACCCGCGATGATAGACGAGCCTGACGGACGCGGCGCCGCAGTGAAGCGCAGCGACGCGGCAGCGAAGGCCGGGCGTCTGCGGCGCGCAACGCGGGCCGGCCCCACGATGCGGGAAAACCCGCCTGCGACACACAAACCCGTACACCCATCTGGAAAAAGGCGGGCTTTGGGGTTACGATGCGGGCAACCATGCGAGCGCTGCGCGCGCTCCGTGGCGAGCTTGCAACCAACCAAAGGAAGATTTCATGGCCACTGCAAAGAAAGCTGCCACCACCAAGGCCGCGCCCGCGGCCAAGTCCGCCAAGTCGGCTGCCCCGGCTGCTGCCCCCAAGCGCACGCCGAACGCGGCGTTCATGAAGCCGTTGACGCCGAGCGCGGAACTTGCCGCCATCGTCGGCGCTAAGCCGCTGCCGCGCACCGAGGTGACCAAGAAGGTGTGGGAATACATCAAGAAGAACAAGTTGCAGGACGCCACCAACAAGCGCATGATCAATGCCGACGCCAAGCTCAAGGCCGTGCTGAAAAAGGCCCAGGTGTCGATGTTCGAGATGACGAAGATCATCAGCAGCCACCTGTCCTGAACGGCGTCTGCCGGTGGCGGCGTCGGTGGCCGATGCGCACAGCCGCGCCACCGGCGCCGGGGCCGCGAAGCCGGCACCCGCCGCCGCACCACCGGCGCCGTACCGCGATCGAAAGCCCCGCCTGCGCGGGGCTTTTTGCTGACTGCGGTGCTGGCCGCGGCGCAGGCTGCGCCTCGGAGACGGCATGCTGGCAACTGCCGAGGGGAACAACGTGCGGTGTGCCTGTTCCGGGCACAAAAAACCCCGCCGCGGCGGGGTTTTCAGGTCGAGGACGCTGTGCCGAATCAGCGGATGACCGCGATTTCGGAGCGCTGGCCACCTTTGTAGGTGTACAGCGTCAGGGCACCGTTCTTGATATCGCCCTTCTCGTCGAACTCGATCAGACCGGTCACGCCCTTGTGGCTGATCGCCTTGAGGGCCGGCAGGTACTTGGCCGGATCGGGCGAGTTGGCGTTCTGCATCGCCTTGACCATCACGTGCACGGCATCGTACACATACGGGGCATAGACCTGCACTTCGGTGCCAAACTTAGCCTTGAAGTCGGCGCGGAACTTGTCCATGGCGGCCTTTTGCTCGCCTTCGACACCGCCAGCTTCCGCGCAGTAGACCTGCTCGTCGGCCATACCGTCACCGGCCAGCTTGGGCAGCTCGCTGGTGCAGATGCCATCTCCACCCATGAACTTGGCGTTGATGCCCAGCTGCTTCATCTGCTTGAGCATCGGGCCGGCCACGGCGTCCATGCCGCCGAAGAACACCACGTCGGGCTTCTTGGCCTTGATCTTGGTGAGGATCGCGTTGAAGTCGGTAGCCTTGTCGTTGGTGAACTCGCGGTCGACCACCTCACCACCGGCGGCCTTGACGCCCTTTTCGAACTCGTCGGCCACACCCTGACCGTACGCGGTACGGTCGTCGATGACGGCCACCTTCTTGGCGCCCAGCTTCTCGATCGCGTACTTGCCCAGCGTGCCACCCAGGTGCGTGTCATCCGCCACCACGCGGAACACGTTGTTGAAGCCCTGACGCGTGTACTTCGGGTTGGTGGCCGACGGCGAAATCTGCGGGATGCCGGCGGCGTTGTACAGCTGCGACGCGGGGATGGTGGTGCCGGAGTTCAGGTGACCGATGACGCCGTGCACCTTGGCATCGATCAGCTTCTGGGCCGCAGCGGTGCCCTGCTTCGGGTCGGCCGCATCATCCTCGGCCAGCAACTCGAACTTCACCGGCTTGCCTTCGAGCTGGATACCGGCAGCGTTGAGCTCCTCGATTGCCATACGGGCGCCGTTTTCGTTGTCTTTGCCCAGGTGAGCGATCGGGCCGCTGGTGGGGCCGACATGGCCGATCTTGACGACTAGCGTCTCGACGGCCGGCCCCTGCGTGGAGGCGGCGGGTTGAGCCTGTTCTTTTTTGCCGCAGGCTGCCACGGCCAGAGCGGCAGCTGCAATGATGGCCAGTTTGTAGTGCATGTGCATGTGAGACCCTTTATCGAAAAGGAAATGACGATGGTTTGCGCAACACGGATTTTTCGCGCAGGGCTTTACGATACACGAAAAATCGCACCCTTTTGCGGAACCTGCATGCCGTAAGGGAATCGGGTATGGGATGTCCCGTACGGATCGGATACTCCCCCTCTTCGGGGCAGGAAAGCGGGCCGCGTCAGTCCGGCCGGCCGCGCAGCGCCTGCACCAGGGCGTCGCGGACGTCGCGCGCCAGTTCCTCGCGCAACGCAGCACCGACGACGCGGGCGGCTTGCGGGCGCTGCCCAAGCCACCACGCCTCGAGTGCCACGGCGACACGAGACTGCAGCGTCGGCAGGACACGATCGAGCACGCGGTCGGCAAGCGCATCGACGTCGTCCGCCGGTCCGCCCGGCAGCTCACCCCTGGCGGCCATGTGCACTGCGGCCGAAAGCTCAGGCCGCACGCCGGAACCTGCCCGCCCTTCGCGAGCAAGGCTGGGCGCCGCATCCGCAGGGGTAGCAGCGCACGGTGCGCCGTCCGCACCGTCGCTGCGTGCAACAGCGGTGGCGGCAGGAGCCACTGCCGGCACACGCTCAGCCGACAATGGCTGCGGGGGGTGCCGTGGGCCCCAGCCACCCTGGGGCGCCGACTCGACCACCTCGGTGAGTGTGGGCACGACGGCAGGCGGCTGGCGGCCGGTCGGACTCATGCGCCCTCTCCCACCGCGGCAGCTCGCGCCGCCCGGTCATGCGCCACGGGCTGCACCCCCATCGCCTGATAGCGACGCCAGCGCTGCCGCGCTGCCTGTCGGTCCGCCTCGTCGTCGGCGACGACCTCGATGACCCGCGCAAACCGGTCGGGCCCGCCCCCGAGAACCGACGGCCACTGCGGTTGTGCGTTGACGAGGACGTGCCGCTCGCCCGCTAGGGCATCACTATCGCGAGCGATGACGATGGGCGAGCGCCGCACCAGCAGTTCGGGGGCATCGCCGGCGCGCACGTGGGGCACGAAGTCGTCGGTCGGCAGCGTCCACAGCGCCTCGTCCAGGCGCGCCCATTCCTGGTCACCGACCACCACCCACACCCGCGCGCGCGCCGCGTACGCCTTGGCCAGCAGCCGGCACAGGTAGGCGCCGCGTGCCGGCCACGCCGGGGGAACGTTCAGATGAAACGCGACGTTCATGCCGACTGTGGGGTGTTACGGACGTCGCGTGGCCGCACGACGCGTGCGCGCAGCGGGCGGTGTGGGCTTCGCTGCCAGCGACGCCGCCTGCTGCTGCAAAAAGCGCACCAGCAGCGGCACGGGCCGCCCGGTGGCCCCTTTTTCCTTGCCACCCGTCCACGCCGTGCCGGCGATATCCAGGTGGGCCCACGCTGTGTCGCCCACGAAGCGCTGCAGGAACTTGGCCGCCGTCACCACCCCCGCCGCGCGACCGCCGACGTTGGCCACGTCGGCAAACGATGTCTTGAGCGCCTCGGCATACTCATCGTCCAGCGGCAGCCGCCAACACGGGTCGCCCACGGCGTCGCCCGCCTGCAGCAGCGCCTGCGCCAGCGCATCGTCGGTGGCAAACAGCCCCGAACGGACGTGCCCGAGCGCAATCACGCAAGCCCCGGTCAGCGTAGCGATGTCGATCATGGCGCTCGGTTGAAAGCGCTGCCGCGCGTACGCCAGCGCGTCGCACAGAATCAGCCGCCCCTCGGCGTCGGTGTTGAGGATTTCGATCGTCTGGCCGCTGAAGCTGCGCACCACGTCGCCGGGCTTGACGGCTCGCCCCCCCGGCATGTTCTCACAGGCGGGGATGAGGCCGACCACATTCAGCGCCGGACGCAGCCGCGCCAGCGCCGCAAAGACGCCCAGCACGCTGGCCGCGCCGCTCATGTCGAACTTCATCTCATCCATCTCGGCGGCGGGCTTGAGCGAAATGCCGCCGGTGTCGAACGTGATGCCCTTGCCCACCAGCGCCACCGGGGCCACGCGCTTGCCCGCGCCGCGGTACTGCAGCACGATGAAGCGCAGCGGCTGTGCCGAACCCTGGGACACCGCCAGCAGCGCGCCCATGCCAAGCTTGGCCACCTCCTTCGGCCCCATCACCTCGACCGCGATGCCGTGCTTTTTCAGCGCTAGTGCGGCCTCGGCCAAATCGGTGGGCGTGGCGTGATTGGCCGGGCGGTTGGCCCACTCGCGCGCCAGCTCCTGGCCGTGCACGATGGCCACCGCCTCGTCGAACGCCGTCTGCACCGCGGCGGCGTCGGCCACACCGACGGCCACGCGCCGCAGGCTGCGTGGTTTGGCCTCGGTGACCGTGGTGGTGTAGCGGTAGCTGACCTGCGCGATAGCCTGCACCGCCGCAGCGACCGCCACCGGCGGCAGCGCCCCCAGCTGCAGCAGCAGGGTCCCCGCGGGGCCACCGGCCTTCAGCGCGGCCCAAGCGCCGGCCACGGCCTGCCGTACTCGCCGCGCACCGCCGTCGCCGCAGCGCACCAGCACCAGGCGGCGCGCGCGCACCCCGGGCAGCCGGTAGGCCGCCACCCACTGGCCGGCGTCGGCGGCCAGATCGCCATCGGCAATGGCCTGCCGTGCCCACAGCGTCAGGGGGTCGGCCAGCGCCGGGTCAGCCCGATCGGCCGCATCGGGCCACAGCAGGATCAGGGCGTCGGCGTCGTGTGACGCCGCGGCATGCGGAGTGAGCGTGCACAGTTCGAAGTCCATAATGCGGGCTGTAGTCAGCAACTGCCGTCGATGTTATTCGAAACCTCGCTCCGCCGCGAACTGGGACGCAGCTTCGGTGCCGCGCTGGTCGTGATGCTCACGGTCGTCATCACCATCACCCTGGTGCGGACACTGGGGCAGGCCAGCCGCGGCGAGGTCGACCCGCAAGCGTTGGTGTTGTTCATGACCTACGGCATTCTCGGGGGCATGGATGTGGTGCTGACGGTGGCGCTGTTCGCCGCCGTGGTGAGCACCCTGTCGCGCTGGTACCGCGACAGCGAGATGGTGATCTGGCACACCAGCGGCGTGGCGCTGTCGCGCTTTGTCGCGCCGGTGGTGCGCTTTGCCTGGCCGATGTGGCTGGCCGTGCTGGTGTTGACGACCGTCGTCGCACCCTGGGCTGCGGCACAGCGCGACAGCCTGCGTGCTCGCTACGAGCAGCGCGGTGACCTGGAGCGCGTCACGCCCGGCGAATTCCAGGAATCGCGCGACGGCCGGCGCGTGCTGTTCGTCGATCGCGAAACCACGCCCACCGCCGAGGGACGCAACGTCTTCGTGGCCAGCACCGAGGCCGACGGCAGCGAAAGCGTCGTGTCGGCTCAACGCGCGCGGCTGCAGGCCGACGACGGTGTGCTCTATCTGGTGCTGGAGGCGGGAGAACGGTTGTGGCGCGGCGTCAGTGACGGCGAGACGGTGCTGCAGTTGAGCCGCTTTCAACATCACTGGGTCCGCCTGCGCGACACCGAGCCCATCGCCGTCGGCGATCTGCGTCTGGGGGCCCGGCCAACTTGGGCGCTGTGGGGCGATCCGGCGCCCGCCAGCGCCGCGGAACTGAGCTGGCGCATTGGCATGGCGTTGTTGGCGATCAATTTGGTTGGCCTTGCGGTGGCGGTGTCGTCGGCCAACCCGCGTGCCGGGCGCAGTGGCAGCCAGCTGTTCATGCTGCTGGCCTTCATCACCTACTACAACATCCTGGGCGCCAGCCGGGCCTGGATCGCTAGCCAGCGCATCGACGCCGGCACCGCGCTGTTGGTGCTGCACGGCGGTGTGGCACTGGCGGCAGCCGTATGGCTGCTGCACCGCGAACACCCCTGGCCCGACCGATGGCGCCTGTGGCGCGCGCGCTTTGCGCAGGTGGCCGCATGAGAACGGTGCGGAGCCTGATTTACGGCGAGGTGCTGGCCGCCGTGGCGTTCGTGTTGCTCGGCTTCGTGGCGCTGTTTGCCTTCTTCGACCTGATCGACGAGCTGCGGGCGCTGGGACGACCGTCGCTGCTGCGCGAAGGACAGCGCTACGGTTGGGCCGAGGCGCTGCTGTTCGTGGGTCTGAGCGTGCCGTCGCGGCTGTACGAGCTGATGCCGATCGCCGTGCTGATCGGCACGGTCTATGCGCTGGCGCGGCTGGCTCAGGGGTCGGAGTTCACCGTTTTGCGCGTCAGCGGCCTGGGCCCGTGGCGCGCACTGCGGCTGGCGCTGGTGCTGGGGGCGTTGTTCACGCTGCTGACGTTTGCGGTAGGTGATTATCTGGCCCCTGCTGCCACCCGCCAGGCGCAGCTGGTCAAGGCCGAGTACCGCGGCGCACTGAGCCTGAGGCAAACCGGTGCCTGGCTGCGCGAGCGTCACGCCGACAGCCACGCGGCAGTCAATGTGCGCGCGGTCGAGCCCGACGGCTCGTTACGCGGGGTGCGGCTGTTCGTGTTTGGCGCCGACGGGCACATCCGCGCTACCGTGCAGGCCGCGCGTGGCCGCATCGATGACACCGCCGGCGTGTGGCGGTTGCACGACGTGCACATCACGCGGCTCGTGGGGACCGAGCAGATCCGGCTGGAGCAGCAGACGCAGTGGGACTGGCCCTCGACGCTAACGCTGGACATGCTGCATGCTGCACTCCTCAAGCCCGAGCGCATGCGCACGCTGGAGCTGTGGCAGTATGTCCGGCATCTGCAGGCCAACAGCCAGTCGGCCCAGCGCTACGAGATCGAGTTCTGGCGCAAGCTCTTCTATCCGCTCAGCTGCCTGGTCATGGTGACGCTGGCCCTGCCGTTTGCCTACCTGCACTTCCGCCAGAGCGGCTTGTCCGCCTACGTGTTCGCCGGTATCCTCATCGGCGTCAGTTTCGTACTGGTCAACGCGGTGTTCGGGCACATCGGCAATCTGCAGGGCTGGTCGCCCTGGCTGGCCGCGGCCGCCCCGTCGGCGCTGTACTGGGCCGTTTCGCTGGCGGTGTTTGCCTGGCGCGTGCTGCGCCGCTGATCCCCGAGCTCCCCACCCTGCCCGACGATGAATTTGCACCAGTTCCGTTTCGTCCAGGAGGCGGTGCGCCGCAACCTCAACCTGACCGAAGCCGCCAAGGCCCTGCACACCTCGCAGCCCGGCGTCTCCAAGGCCATTCTGGAGCTGGAAGACGAGCTGGGCATCGATATCTTCGCACGCCACGGCAAGCGCATCAAACGGCTGACCGAACCCGGGCGCGAGGTGGTGCGCTGCATCGACATCATCTTGCGCGAGGTGCAAAATCTCAAGCGCATCGGGCAGGAGTACGCCGCGCAGGACAGCGGCACGCTGTCGATTGCCACCACGCACACCCAGGCGCGCTACGTGCTGCCGGCCCCGGTGGCGCGCCTGCGCCAGACCTACCCGAAAGTCACCGTCAGCCTGCACCAGGGCGCCCCCGACCAGGTAGCGCGCTGGGTGCTGGAAGACGTGGCCGACATCGGCATCGCCACCGAGTCGCTGACCCAGTATCCCGACCTGGTGACTCTGCCTTGCTACGACTGGCAACACACCCTGGTGCTGCCCCCGGGCCACGCTCTGCTGGCGCTGGAGCGCATCACGCTGGAGGATCTGGCGGCTTACCCGCTCGTCACCTACCACCCCACGTTCACCGGCCGCACGCGCATCGACCAGGCCTTCGCCCAGCGCGGCCTCAATCCCCAGATTGTGCTGGAGGCCATCGATTCCGACGTGATCAAGACCTATGTGCGCCTGGGCATGGGCGTGGGCATCGTGGCCGAAATGGCTGTGCAGGGGGACGAGCGCAGCGCCGATCTGGTGGCGCGTCCGGCCGGTCATCTGTTTGGGCGCAATGTGGCGCGCGTGGCCTTCAAGCGCGGCGCCTATCTGCGCCAGTTCGTGCTGCGCTTTGCCGAATTCCTCAGTGACCGCCTGTCACGCGATCTGATTTTGCGTACGATGGAGGGCGGGGGCCACGATTACCAGCTGTAACGGCGACTGCTCGGTCGCACCCTGCCGCACCGCTGGCCGCCCCCGCCGCCATCCCCGTTGCCCTGCCATGTCCGAGCCAACCTCCGTTGCCACCGCTGCCGATCCGCTTTCAACACCGGCCGTTCGCACTCGGATGCCTGATGTGGGCACCACCATCTTCACCGTCATGTCCGCGCTGGCCCAGCAATGCGGCGCCGTCAACTTGGGCCAAGGGTTTCCCGACTTCGACTGCGATCCGCGGCTGCTGCAGGCCGTCACCAACGCGATGCAGGCGGGGCACAACCAATACCCGCCCATGGCCGGTGTGCCCGCGTTGCGCGCGGCCATCGCCCGCAAGATCGGCATGCAGTACGGACGGCGCTGCGATCCCGACACAGAGATCACCGTCACTGCCGGCGCCACGCAAGCCATCTTCACCGCCATCCTGGCGCTGGTACAGCCCGGTGACGAGGTGATCGTGCTGGAGCCCTGCTACGACAGCTACGTGCCTAACATCGTGCTGGCCGGCGGGCGTGTGGTGCGGGTGCCACTGGACCCGCACACCCTGCGCCCCGACTTCGACCGCATCGCTGCCGCCCTGACGCCGCGCACCCGCGCGCTCATCGTCAATACGCCGCATAACCCCAGCGGCACCATTTGGCACGCCGCGGATTGGCAGCGCCTTGCCGACGTGCTGTCCGGCACCGAGGTCGTCGTCATCAGCGACGAGGTGTACGAGCACATGGTGTTCGACGGCCAGTGGCACCACAGCGCGCTGGCCCATCCGGCACTGGCCGGCCGCAGTGTCGTCGTCAGCAGTTTCGGTAAAACCTTTCACGTCACCGGCTGGAAGGTGGGCTACGCGGTGGCGCCCGCACCGCTGATGGCCGAATTCCGCAAGGTGCACCAGTTCAACGTGTTCACGGTGAACACGCCGATGCAGCACGGGCTGGCGGCGTACATGGGCGACCCGGCACCCTACCAGACCTTGGCCGCCTTCTACCAAGCCAAGCGCGACCGCTTCCGCGCTGGGCTGGCGTGCACCCGCTTTCGCCTGCTGCCGTGCGAAGGCACGTATTTCCAGTGCGTCAGCTACGCCGAGCTAGCCGTGCCCGAGCGCCACCTGTCCGAGGCGGCCTTCTGCGAGTGGCTGACGCGTGAGGTGGGGGTAGCTGCCATCCCGCTGTCGGCGTTTTACGGCAGCCCTACTGAGCAGCAGCGTATCCGCTTCTGTTTTGCCAAACGCGATGACACGCTGCAGGCTGCGCTGGCGCGGCTGGCGCGCCTGTGAACGGACACGTCGCCAGCGCCATTGCGGTGGGCTCACTGGCCGGTGTGCCGTTCACGCTTCGATCTGCGCCCAGGCCTTTTCCAGCCGCTTGATGCTGACCGGATACGGGGTGCGCAACTCCTGCGCAAACAGGCTCACCCGCAACTCCTCCAGCATCCAGCGCAGCATCTGCAGGCGCTCGTCCCACTGCCCCTTGCGCTGCGCCACCAGCCGCCACAAGCGCTGCTCGTGCGGCTGCAGCTGCGCCAGCCGCGCGGCGTCGCGCGCCGGGTCGGTGCGCGCCTTGTCCAGCCGCAGCTGCACCGCCTTCAGATAGCGCGGCAGATGCGCCTGCTGCGCCCACGGGATATCCCGCACGAAACGCTTGCCCAGCAGGCGCTGCAGGTGCTGCTGCTCGTCGGCCACGGCCGCCGCCGGCGCTTTGGCCTCGCGCAGTTTGCGCTGGGCGGCGGCCCACTCGGTCAGTGTCAGGGCCGCCTGGCGCGCCACCTCCTGGGCAATCAGGCCCAGGCGCTGGCGCCCTTCCTGCAGACGCTGCGTAAACTGCTCGCCGTCCTGCGGCAGAGGGTCAGCCAGAAAGGCCCGCTCCAGCGCCAGCTCCAGGATCTGGGTGCGCAGTTCCTCCAGCGTCCCCAGCGGCATGAACAGCACCGCGCTGCGCTGCAAATCGCTCAGCGAGCGCTCCAGCCCCTTGAGGGTGTCGCGCAGCTGCAGCGCAAACAGCCGCCACAGTCCCTGCCGGTGCACGCGCTGCGCCTCCTCCGGCTCGTCAAACACGGTCAGCGTCACGGCGTCGCCAGCATCCTGCAGCGCCGGGTAACCCAACACGGTCTGGCGCCCCTGCCGAATCTCCATCAGCTCCGGCCACGGCCCGAAGTCCCAGCGCGTGTAGCGGGTGGCGGCATCGGGCAGCGGCGCGCGCGGCGCATCGGTGCCGGTGTGCGGCGCCGCCGCAGCGGCTGCAGGCGCCTGCCCACCCATTCGCTGCGCCGCCGCCCCCGCCCGCAGCGCCGGCGCGGCTTGCGCATCAGCACGCGGGCCACCCCTCGCTGCGGTGTTGCGCGGCACCCGTGGGGAGTTGGGCGTCGGCCCAATCCCGTGCGGATTGACCGACTGTCCGCCCGGCGCGGTCCCGGTCGCTGCGGCCGCCGGCGCAGCCTCCCCGCCCGGGATACTGGCGCGCAGCCCCGCCAGCGCCTGAAACGCGCCGCGCGCCTGCGCGCCCCAGGCGGCTTTGAGCGCCGCCAGGTCGCGGCCCATCGCCAACTGACGCCCGTGCTCATCGACGAGCCGGAAGTTCATGCGCAGATGCGGCGGGATGGTCTCCAGCCGGAAATCACTGCGCTGCACCGGCAACCCAGTGCGCTCGCGCACCGCCGCCAGCACCGCCTCCAGCAGGTCGCCCTGCGCCCAGCGCTCGGGCGCCTGCAGCACCTGGGCGATGGCCTGTGCGGTGTCGGGCAACGGCACCAGCCGCGCGCGCGGCTTCTGCGGCAGGCTCTTGAGCAGCGCTTGGACTTTCTCACGCAGCAGGCCCGGCACCAGCCACTCGGCGCGCTGGGCCGACACCTGGTTGAGGGCAAATAGCGGCACATCCACCGTCACGCCGTCGCGCGCATCGCCGGGTTCGTGGTGGTAGTGCGCGCGGCAGTCCACCCCGCCCAGCCGCACCAGCGGCGGGTAGGCGTCGGTGGTGATGCCGGCCGCCTCGTGCCGCATCAGCTCCTCGCGCGTGAGCATCAACAGCCGCGGCTGGGTGCGTGCGGCCGCGCGCCACCAGCGCTCCAGCTCGTGCCCACTGCAGACGTCAGCCGGAATCTGCCGGTCGTAGAAGGCGTAGATGAGCGCCTCATCCACCAGCACATCCTGCCGCCGCGCCTTGTGCTCCAGCGCCTGCACCTCGCGCAGCACGCGCCGGTTGTGCGTCCAAAACGGCAGTCGGGTCTCCCAGGTGTCTTCGGTCAGACCGGCCACCAGAGCTTCGCGGATGAATACCTCGCGGGCGGCCACCGGATCGACGCGCGCGTACGCCACACGACGCTGGCTGTACACGGTCAGGCCGTAGAGCGTGCCGCGCTCGTAGGCCACCGCTTCGGCGCTGCGCTTTTCCCAGTGGGGGTCGCCCACCAGCCGCCGGATCAGATGCGCGCCCACTTCCTCGATCCACTGCGGCTCGATGGTGGCGATGCCGCGCGCAAACAGCCGTGAGGTCTCCACCAGTTCGGCGCACAGCACCCAGCGCCCTGGGCGCTTTTTCAGGCGGGCGCCCGGATGTGGGACAAATTTGATGCCGCGCGCGCCCAGATAGACATCTTCGGTGTCGTGCCTGCAGCCAACGTTGCCCAGCAGCCCTGCCAGCAGACTCAGGTGGATCTGCTCGTAAGTGGCAGGCTGCGTGTTGGGCTTCCAGCCGTGCTCGGCCGCTACAGTGTGCAGCTGCTGGTGGATGTCACGCCACTCACGCACGCGCCGCACGTGGATGAAGCGCTCGCGCAGCAGCGCTTCATACTGGCGGTTGGACAGGCGGTGCGTCGGGGCCTCACCGGCAGCGTGCACCCCGCCGCGCGCCTTATCCAGCCAGTCCCACAGTTTCAGGATGCCAACGAATTCGCTGCGCTCGTCGTCGAACGCGGCGTGCGCCTGGTCGGCCTTGGCCTGCGCCTCTAGCGGGCGCTCGCGCACGTCTTGCACACTCAGCGCACTGGCAATCACCAGCACCTCGGCCAGTGCGCCGCGGTCGCGCGCGGCCAAAATCATGCGGCCCACGCGCGGGTCCAGCGGCAGCCGTGCTAGCTCGCGCCCCACGTCGGTCAGCGCCTGCTGCTCGTCCAGCGCCCCCAGCTCCTGCAGCAGCTGCACCCCGTCGGCAATCGCCCGCCGCGACGGCGGATCGACGAACGGAAAGGCCTCGACGTCGCCCAGCCCCAGCGCTTTCATGCGCAGAATCACGCCCGCCAACGACGAGCGCAGGATCTCGGGGTCGGTGTAGCGCGGTCGCTGGGCAAAATCGCGCTCGTCATAGAGTCGGATGCAGATGCCTTCGGCCACACGGCCACAGCGGCCGGCGCGCTGGTTGGCTGCCGCCTGGCTGATCGGCTCCACCAGCAGCTGCTCCACTTTGCTGCGCAAGCTGTAGCGCTTGATGCGCGCCAAACCGGAATCGATCACATAACGGATGCCCGGCACCGTCAGCGACGTCTCGGCCACGTTGGTGGCCAGCACGATGCGCCGCCGTCCGCTGGGGTGAAATATCCGGTTTTGCTCCGCTGCGCTCAGGCGCGCGTACAGCGGCAGCACCTCGGTGTCACGCAACAGCGGCTGGCGGGCCAGATGGCGGCGCAGATGATCGGCCGCTTCCCGGATCTCGCGCTCACCCGGCAGAAACACCAAAATGTCGCCGGCCTGCGCCCCGCCGCGCCACAGCTCATCCACCGCCGCGGCAATGGCGTCGTTGAGCCCGAAATCGCGGCTTTCCTCGAACGGGCGCCAGCGGATCTCCACCGGATAGGTGCGCCCGCTGACTTCGATGATGGGGGCCGGTCCAGCAGCGCCAGCAAAGTGCTGGGCCAAGCGCTGCGCATCCAGCGTGGCCGAGGTGATGATCACCTTCAGATCCGGCCGGCGCGGCAGCAGCTGCTTAAGATACCCGAGCAAAAAGTCGATGTTGAGACTGCGCTCGTGCGCCTCGTCGATGATGAGCGTGTCGTAAGCGCGCAACAACGGATCGCGCTGAGTCTCAGCCAGCAGAATACCGTCGGTCATCAGCTTGATCGCCGCGCCCGGCTGCAGGCGGTCGTGAAAACGGATCTGGTAGCCCACCAGCGCGCCCAGCGCGGTTTGCGTCTCCTCGGCGATGCGCGCCGCCACCGCCGTGGCCGCCAGCCGACGCGGCTGGGTGTGGCCGATGAGCGGGCGTCGCCGCCCCGGTTGCGGCTGCCAATGCAAACCGCCGCCTCGGCCCAGCGCCAGCGCCATTTTGGGCAGCTGGGTGGTTTTGCCCGAACCGGTTTCGCCGCAGACGATCACAACCGGATGCGCGCGCAGCGCCGCCTCGATGTCGCCACGGCGCGCCGACACCGGAAGCGTCTGTGGAAACTCGATCACCGGCGCGGGAGCCGGCTGATGGCACACTTCGTTCTGTGACATGAGGGCGCGATTATCCCGCTGCCGTCCCCCGGCAGGCCCCTCGCTGTGCTGTTCCTTCCCCGTACGCCATCGCCGCGATGTCCACCGTCTTCAACTTCACCTTTGTGCCGTGGTTTCGGGCCGTGGCGCCCTACATCCACAAGTTCCGGCACCAGACCTTCGTGGTCGGCATTACCGGAGAGGCGATCGCGGCCGGCAAGCTGCCCAGTCTGGTGCAGGACCTGGCGCTCATCCAAAGCATGGGCGTGCGCATCGTGCTGGTGCACGGCTTTCGTCCGCAGGTGGACGAGCAGCTGCGCGCCAAGGGACACACCGCGCGCTTTCACAACGGCATCCGCGTCACCGACGCGGTGACGCTGGACTGTGCGCAGGAGGCGGCCGGCCAGTTGCGCTTCGAAATCGAAGCCGCCTTCAGCATGGGGCTGCCCAATACGCCGATGGCCGGTGCCACGGTGCGCGTGATCTCGGGCAACTTCATCACCGCCCGGCCGGTGGGCATCGTCGACGGCGTCGACTTTCAGCACTCCGGCGTCGTGCGCAAGGTGGACGTCACCGGCATCCAGCGCGCGTTGGACATGGGGGCGCTGGTGCTGCTGTCGCCGTTTGGGTTTTCGCCGACGGGCGAGGCGTTCAACCTCAGCATGGAGGAAGTGGCCACCAGCGTGGCGGTGGCGCTGCGTGCCGACAAGCTGGTCTTCGTCACCGAAGTGCCGGGCATTCGCGCGCGCCCGTTCGATCCGCCCGGCGACGACAACCCGATCGACACCGAGCTGTCGCTGGCCGACGCCGAACGCATTTTGGCCGCCGCACCGCCGCCCGCGCAACCCACCGATCCGGCCTTTTACCTGCAGCACTGCGTGCGCGCCTGCAAGGGAGGCGTGGGACGCAGCCACATCATTCCGTTTGCGGTGGACGGCTCGCTGCTGCTGGAAATCTATGTCCACGACGGCATCGGCACCATGGTGGTGGACGAAAAACTGGAAAATCTGCGCGAGGCCACGCCGGACGATGTGGGCGCGATCCTGCAGCTGATCGAGCCGTATGAACGCGACGGCACGCTGGTCAAGCGCAGCCGCACCGAAATCGAGCGCGACATCGCCAATTACACCATCCTCGAGCACGATGGCGTGATCTTCGGCTGCGCGGCGCTCTACCCTTATCCAGAAGCCCGCACCGGGGAGCTCGCGTCGCTGACGGTATCCCCCAACGCACAGGGGCAGGGCGACGGCGAGCGGCTGCTCAAGCGCATCGAGCAGCGCGCCCGCCTGATGGGGCTGCAGACGTTGTTCGTGCTGACCACGCGCACCATGCACTGGTTCATTAAACGGGGCTTTACACCCGTCTCACCCGACTGGCTGCCCGAGGCGCGCAAGCGCAAGTACAACTGGGACCGGCGCAGTCAGGTGCTGGTCAAGCGGCTGGGGTAACGCCACCCAGGGGTGCGGCTGCCCAACAGGGCGTGATTGCCGCCGCGTTGCGGCGCGGGCCGCCACAGCGACCCGCGGCCGCGGGGCTGCATGCTGCATGGTGCCAGCGGCCCATCCGTACCCGGCGATCCGCCAGCATGACGGTGCTGCACTCAAAACAAACCGCCCGA
>NZ_DAISZC010000101.1:0-4238 GCF_036824975.1 Tepidimonas sp. | reverse complement strand
GGTGCGCAGCACGTCCAGCGCCTGCTGTAGCTGGAAGTCGCTGTCGGCCAGCGCCGTGATGGCTTGTCCGCTGAGGCTGACCGCGGCCGAGGTGCCTTTGAAATCGAAATGCGTTCCGATTTCGCGCTGGGTCTGCTCGACGGCGTTCTTCACCTCGACCATGTTGGGTTCGAGCACGGTGTCGAAGGAGGGCATACCCAATCCTCGTGTGGGGCGGGGTTTGCGACAATCCGTGCATGGTAGTCGAGAACCACGTGTCGTTGCAGCCCTTCAACACCTTCGGCATCGCGGCGCGTGCCCAGCGTCTGGTGCGCCTGCGCAGCGAGGATGAGGTGCTGGCGCTGGTGCGGCACCCCGACTGGCGGCCGCGCGAAACCTTCATCCTGGGCGGTGGCAGCAACATCGTGCTGACCGGGGACGTGCGCACGCTGGTACTGAAGGTGGAGCTGTCTGGGCGCCGGCTGCTGCACGAGGACGAGCGTGGCTGGCTGGTGGAGGCTGCTGCCGGGGAAAACTGGCACGCCTTCGTGCAATGGACGCTGGAGCAGGGCTGGCCCGGCCTGGAGAATCTGGCCCTGATTCCCGGTACGGTGGGCGCGGCACCCGTGCAGAACATCGGCGCCTACGGCGTCGAATTGCAGGACCGGTTTCACTCGCTCGATGCCATCGACCTGGAGACGGGCCAGCGGCTGACGCTGCAGCACGAGCACTGCGCGTTTGGCTACCGTGATTCGGTGTTCAAGCACGAGCGCAGCGGCGCGCGCGGTATGGGTCTGAAGGGGCGGGCGTTAATCACCCGGGTACGGTTCTGGCTGCCGCGGCGCTGGCGACCGCAGCTCGACTACCAGGATCTGCAGCGCAAGGTAGCCGAGACGGGGATCACCGATCCCACCCCGCAGCAGGTGGCCGACTGGGTGTGCGCGATCCGGCGCGCCAAGCTGCCCGATCCGGCGCAGCTGGGCAATGCGGGCAGTTTTTTCAAGAACCCGACGGTGACGCCCGAGCAATGCGCCGACATCATTGGGCGTGACCCGAAGCTGGTGCACTACCCCATGCCGGACGGCAGCGTCAAGCTGGCCGCTGGCTGGCTGATCGACGCCTGCGGCTGGAAGGGCAAGACGGTGGGGCGGGCCGGGGTGTACGAGAAGCAGGCGCTGGTGCTGGTCAACCGTGGCGGGCGCGAACACCCCTGCACCGGGGGCGAGGTGATGACGCTGGCGCGCATGATCCAGACCAGCGTGTACGAACGCTTCGGCATCCGGCTGGAACCAGAGCCCGTGGTGGTGTGAGCCGCTGCGGCACCATCGTCCACGGCGCGCGGTGCCGCCGCGGGGCGCCTCAGCCACTCTGTGGGGGGGTCAGGCTGCCAGACGCTCCAGCACCGGCGCCGCCTCCCCGTGCGGTGTGCCGATCGGACCATCGGCCGGGGTGTGCAGCGACTCCACCATGGCCTGTGCGCTCAGCTGCCCGGTGCGCACCAGGCGGCCAAAATCCTGTAAGGCTTGTTGGCGCGCCTTTTCCATACGCGCGCTGGGGCGCTGCGTCGGGCAGGGATCCTCACGCTCGGCACAAGCCAGCGCCGCACGGCCGATCCAGGTCTGGGTGTAACCGCACGAGGGGCACACCAGCCCGTTGCGGTGCGCAACCAACACGCCCAGATAGCCCCCGGCGAAGCTGTGGTGTCCGTCTTTTGCCTGGGGACAGGTCAGCGGGTAGACGGGCATCGGAACGACCCCCGCCTGCAGGCGGTTGATCTGGTCGACGATGGCGGGATCGAACGGGGCGTGCAGCCACATGAGATAACTCCGACGGTGTTTAGGGGATCCCGGGCGGGGTCGTTTGCCGCTATTCTTGGGGACAGCGTGGGGTGTGCCAACGGGTTCTTGCAATGAGAGACGCTTGTTACAGATGGTTACAGCAACGCGGCGGCGGTGCGCTACGCCAGCGGGGGCGGCTGAAGTCATGGCTGTCTGCGCTCCTGGCCACCGTGTTGCTGCTGGCCGTGCTGTGGTGGGCGGGGCCGCGTTACGCTTTCGGTCCGGAGCAGCCCGCGCCGCGGCCGGTGCCACCGACCGATGTGGCGCAACTCGACGCCTGGCTGGCGGCGCAAGAAGCCGGGCAGCCGGGACTGCGCCCCGGCGCGGCCAAGGGTATCGTCTGGCACGGTGCTCCGGGCACGCGTACGCGGTGGGCGGTCGTCTATTTGCATGGCTTCACGGCCACCCGGGCCGAGACCGCGCCTTTGGCCGAGCAGGTGGCGCAGGCCCTGGGGGCCAACCTGTTTTACACGCGGCTGGCCGGCCACGGGCTGCCGGCCGACGCCCTGGGGCGCGTCACGGTGCAAGACTGGCTGGCGGATGCGCAAGAGGCGCTGGACATCGGACGGCGGATAGGAGATCAGGTGCTGGTGATCGGCACCTCCACCGGGGCCACGCTGGGCGCCTGGCTGGCGCTGCGGCCGGATGCGGTGCGCGAGCCAGTGGCGGCGCAGGTGTGGATATCCCCGAATTTCGGTCCGCAGGACAAGCGCACCGAGTGGCTGCTGGGACCGTGGGGAAGCCAAATCGCGTACGTCATCACCGGGGGAACGGTAGGTGCACCCAGTGAGGACGAGCGCATCAACGCGGCATGGACGCGCGTCTACCCCGTGGAGGCGCTGCTGCCGATGATGGCGCTGGTGCAGCGGGTGCGCGACGCCGACTGGAGCCGCGTACGCACGCCGCTGCTGGTGTTCTACAGCCCCGCCGACCGCACGGTAGACCCGGCGCTGACGCAGGCCATGCTGGCACGGCTGCCGCCCGGTGTGGCGACGCTGGAGGCGGTCACCGACAGCACCGACACCGAGCAGCACGTGCTGGCCGGGGCGCTGCGTTCGCCCAAGACCACCGAGCGGTTGGCGCGGCGCATTGTGGACTGGGTGCAGCAGAGGCCGTGATGGCCGGCCCTGCCTTGGCCGAGGTCGCGCCTTAGCCACCGAGTTGGAGCAGGTCGCCATCTTGACCGATGGCCAGCAGCCCGGCTTGGGAGTAGATGGCCAGTTTGCCGCGCGTGTCGCTGATGTCCAGGTTGCGAAGGGTGAGTTGCCCAATCCGGTCGCGTGGGGTGAAGGCAGAGGCACCTTTTTCCATCGTCAGCCGCTCGGGGTGGTAGGTCAGGTTGGGGCTTTCGGTATTGAGGATCGAGTAGTCGTTGCCACGGCGCAGCTCCAGCGTCACTTCGCCGGTGATGGCGCGCGCCACCCAGCGCTGGGCGGCCTCACGCAGCATGATGGCTTGCGGATCGAACCACCGTCCCTGGTAGAGCAGGCGGCCCAGCTTGCGCCCGTTGTCCCGGTACTGCTCGATGGTGTCCTCGTTGTGGATGCCGGTGACCAGCCGTTCGTAGGCGATGAACAGCAGCGCCATACCCGGCGCCTCGTAGATGCCGCGGCTCTTGGCTTCGATGATGCGGTTCTCGATCTGGTCACTCATGCCCAGGCCGTGGCGGCCGCCGATGCGGTTGGCCTCCAGGAACAGCTCCACCAGATCGGGGTACTCGCGTCCGTTGAGCGCCACCGGGCGGCCTTCCTCGAAGCGCACCGTGACTTCCTCGGGCTGGATCTGGACTTCGGGCTTCCAAAACGCCACGCCCATGATGGGGTTGACGATGCGAATGCTGGAGTTCAGGTGCTCCAGGTCTTTGGCTTCGTGGGTGGCGCCCAGCATGTTGCTGTCGGTGCTGTAGGCCTTCTCCACCGACATCTTGTAGTCGAAGCCGTTGCGGATCAGGAACTCCGACATCTCCTTGCGGCCGCCCAGCTCGTCGATGAAGGTCTGGTCCAGCCACGGCTTGTAGATCTGTAGCGCCGGGTTAGTCAGCAGCCCGTAGCGGTAGAAGCGTTCGATGTCGTTGCCTTTGTAGGTGCTGCCGTCGCCCCAAATGTGGACGTCGTCCTCCTTCATGGCCGCTACCAGCATGGTGCCGGTGACCGCGCGCCCGATGGGCGTGGTGTTGAAGTAGGTGAGGCCGGCGGTGCTGATGTGAAACGCGCCGCACTGCAGCGCGGCCAACCCCTCAGTGGCCAGCTGCGGACGGCAGTCCACCAAGCGCGCCTGTTCGGCGCCATAGGCCAGCGCACGCTGCGCAATGGCGTCGTAATCGGACTCATCCGGCTGGCCCAGGTTGGCGGTGTAGGCGTACGGAATGGCGCCCTTTTGGCGCATCCACAGCAGGGCGGCGCTGGTGTCCAGACCGCCGGA
>NZ_DAISZC010000100.1:0-4264 GCF_036824975.1 Tepidimonas sp. | reverse complement strand
GCGCTACGGTGGCGTGCCCCCGTTTCCCGAGACCCGGGCGTATGTGCAGCGCATCGTGCACTTCTACCGCGCCGCCCGCCATGCCCGCCCGGACGACCAAGCGGGCCGCCGACCCGACGCGCCGGGTCACAGCGTCAGCGTCCCGCTGATTCCTCGAGGTCCTGCCGAATGAGGGTGGCGATCTCCTCGATGGATTTATGCGTGGTGGACAGCACGCGGATGCCGGCGCGGCGCATCAGCGCCTCGGCCTCACGCACCTCGTAGCGGCAGTTATCCAGACTGGCGTAGCGGGAGTTGGGCCGGCGCTCGTGCCGGATTTCGCTCAGGCGCTGAGGGTCGATGGTCAGCCCAAACAGCTTCTTGCGGTGGGGCAACAGCGCGGGGGGGAGTTGGCGCCGCTCGAAGTCTTCCGGAATCAGCGGGTAGTTGGCCGCCTTCAGACCGAACTGCAGCGCCAGATAGAGCGAGGTCGGGGTCTTGCCGCTGCGGCTGACGCCGACCAGGATGACGTCGGCCAGCTCCAGGCTGCGGTCGGTCTGACCGTCGTCGTGTTCGAGCGTGAAGTTGATGGCCTCGATGCGGTCGTGATACTCGCGGCTGCGTGTCACATCCGAGAAGCGGCCGACGCGGTGGTTCGACTTCATGCCCAGTTCCCGCTCCAGCGGGGCGATGAAGGTGCCGAACATGTCGATGAGCAGCCCGGCGCAGTCGCGCCGCAGCACGTCCATGGCGTCCTCGTTGACCAGCGTCGTAAACACCAGCGGGCGCTTGCCATCGACTTCGGCGGCATGGTTGATCTGGCGTACCGCCTGATGCGCCTTGTCCAGGTTGTCCACAAAGGGCAGGCGCACCATGCGGGGCTGGATTTCGAATTGCGCCAGCAGGGCGCGGGCAAAGGTTTCGGCGGTGATGCCGGTGCCGTCGGAGACGAAGAAAGCGGTGCGCTGGGCCATGGGGCGGGCAGGGTGGGCCAATTACAATCCCCGCATTATGGCGACCGCCGCAGGGGTTGCTGCCGCCGCATGTCCGCATTGGGCCAGAACAATAACCCGAAAGTCCCGTGCCGCCGCGTCGCCGCCCCCGTTGCCCGCAGGCGCCCCCGGTTTTGCATCATCGAGGAGTATCCACCATGTCTTCCCTGTTTCCCCCCGACGCGCTGGTCGTGCCGTTCGAGCAGCTGCGCATGTCCGACGTCGAGGCCGTCGGCGGCAAGAACGCCAGCCTGGGCGAGATGATCTCGCAGCTGCCGCAGGGCGTGCGCGTACCCACCGGCTTTGCCACCACCGCGCACGCGTTCCGCGAGTTTCTGCGCCACGGCGGGCTGGACGAACGCATCCACGCCAAGTTGGCGGCGCTGGACGCCGACGACGTGCGCGCGCTGGCGGCCACCGGCGCCGAGATCCGGGCCATGGTCGAGGCGCAGCCGTTTCCGCCCGCGCTGGAGCAGGCCATCCGTGACGCCTACGCCAGGCTCGACGGCGGCGCCGGCGGCAGCTACGCCGTGCGCTCCTCCGCCACCGCCGAGGATCTGCCCGATGCGTCGTTCGCCGGACAGCAGGAAACGTTCCTCAACGTCGTCGGCATCGAGCAGATCCTGCACAAGATCAAGGAGGTGTTTGCCAGCCTGTACAACGACCGCGCCATCAGCTACCGGGTGCACAAGGGCTTTGCGCACAGCGAGGTGGCGCTGTCGGCCGGCGTGCAGCGCATGGTGCGCTCCGACCTGGGGGCGTCGGGCGTGATGTTCACCATCGACACCGAAAGCGGCTTCGAGGACGTGGTCTTCATCACCGCCAGCTACGGGCTGGGCGAGACGGTGGTGCAGGGTGCCGTCAACCCGGACGAGTTCTACGTCCACAAGCCGATGCTGAAGGCGGGCAAGCAAGCCATCATCCGCCGTAGACTGGGCAGCAAGCTCATCCAGATGGTGTTTGCCACCCCCGAGGAGGCGGCCGCCAGCGGCAAGCGCGTCAAGACGGTGGACGTGCCGGTGGAGCAGCGCAACCGCTACAGCCTCACCGACGCCGACGTGCTGGAGCTGGCGCGCTATGCGCTCGTCATCGAACAGCACTACGGCCGGCCGATGGACATCGAGTGGGGCAAGGACGGCGTCGATGGTCAAATCTACATCCTGCAGGCGCGCCCCGAGACGGTCAAAAGCCAGGCCGCTGGGCAGGTGGAGCTGCGCTACAAGCTCAAGTCCAAGGGGCCGGTTCTGGCCAGCGGCCGCGCCATCGGGCAGAAGATCGGCACCGGCAAGGTGCGCATCGTGCACTCGATCGCCGAGATGGACAAGGTGCAGTCGGGTGACGTGCTGGTGACCGACATGACCGACCCCAACTGGGAGCCGATCATGAAGCGTGCCAGCGCCATCGTCACCAACCGCGGGGGGCGCACGTGTCATGCCGCCATCATCGCGCGTGAGCTGGGCATTCCGGCCGTGGTGGGCTGCGGCAACGCCACCGAAGCGCTCAAAGACGGGCAGTTGGTCACCGTCAGCTGCGCCGAAGGCGACACCGGCCACATCTACGAAGGGCTGCTGGAGACCGAAGTGACCGAGGTGCAGCGCGGCGCCATGCCCGAGTTGCCGGTCAAGATCATGATGAACGTCGGCAACCCGCAGCTGGCGTTCGACTTTGCTCAGATTCCCAACGCCGGCGTTGGCCTGGCGCGGCTGGAGTTCATCATCAACAACAATATCGGCGTGCACCCCAAGGCGATTCTGGACTACCCCAACGTGGACGCCGATCTGAAGCGCGCCGTCGAGTCGGCGGCCCGTGGCCACGCCAGCCCGCGCGCCTTCTACGTGGACAAGGTGGCCGAAGGCGTGGCGACCATTGCCGCTGCGTTCTGGCCCAAGCCGGTCATCGTGCGCCTGTCTGACTTCAAGAGCAACGAGTACCGCAAGCTCATCGGTGGCAGCCGCTACGAGCCGGATGAGGAAAACCCGATGCTGGGCTTTCGCGGCGCGGCGCGCTACATCAGCGACGACTTCGCCCAGGCGTTTGCGATGGAGTGCGAGGCGCTCAAGCGCGTGCGCGAGGATATGGGCCTGACCAACGTGCAGGTGATGGTGCCGTTCGTGCGTACGCTGCAGCAGGCGCGCCGCGTCACCGAGCTGCTGGCCGCCCACGGCCTCAGGCGTGGTGAAGGTGACCTCAAGCTCATCATGATGTGCGAGATCCCCAGCAACGCCATCCTGGCCGAGCAGTTCCTGCAGTATTTCGACGGCTTCTCGATCGGCTCCAACGATTTGACGCAGCTGACGCTGGGGCTGGACCGTGACTCGGGCCTGGAGCTGCTGGCGCACGATTTCGATGAACGCGACCCGGCGGTGACGGCGCTGATCGCGCAGGCGATTAGCGCCTGCCGTGCCCAGGGCAAATACATCGGCATCTGCGGGCAGGGGCCCAGCGACCACCCGGACTTTGCCCAGTGGCTGATGGAGCAGGGCATCAGCTCGATCTCACTGAACCCGGACACGGTGATCGACACCTGGCAACGGTTGGCCAGCCGCGCCTGAGACGATACGGACAGCGCCATGCGTCCCTTCGGCACTCCGTCCACGGCTCAGCGCTTGTGGGTCCTATTTGCCGCCGGGGTGCTGGCGCTGCATTTTCCGCTGGTGGGCCTGTGGGGGCAATGGGCCGATGGGCTGGGGATCGGCGCCCCCTTCGTCGTCGCCCTATTCGTCGTCTGGGCGCTGCTGATCGCGGCGCTGGCCGTGATCGTGGAGCGCGCGCCGGATTGACGGCGCAGGCTCGGGGAGGCGAGCGGTGTCTGCCGGGATCGTTGCCGCTGCCGCCGTCGCGTATCTAGGGCTGCTGTTTGCGTTGGCGCACTGGGCGGATGGCCGCGCGCGGGCCGGGCGCACGGTCATCGACAACCCGTGGATTTACGCGCTGTCGTGGGCGGTGTACTGCACCGCGTGGACCTACTTCGGCAGCGTCGGGCGCGCCGCCAGCGGCGGGCTGTGGTTCCTGCCCATTTACCTGGGGCCAACGCTGGCCATGGTGCTGGGCTGGACAGTGCTGCGCAAGATGGTGCGCATCGCGCACACCTACCGCATCACCACCATCGCCGACTTCATCGGCAGCCGTTACGGCAAGAGCTCGGCCGTGGCGGGGTTGGTGACCCTGATTACCGTCGTCGGGATCGTTCCGTATATCGCGTTGCAACTCAAGGGCATCGCCGTGGCTTACGCGGTGGTGGTGAGCGAGGGCGGGCACGGCGCCGGATCGCTACCCTGGTGGCAGGAGAGCAC
>NZ_DAISZC010000099.1:0-4268 GCF_036824975.1 Tepidimonas sp. | reverse complement strand
CAGATCGTACCGGCCGACGCCAGCGTCGACGGGGGATTTTTCAACGGCCTGCTAGCCGTCCTCGGTGGGCGTGACCATGGGCGTTTATCCGGATGGCGACGATCCGGGTGGCGACGAGCTTGGCCGAACCGTGTGCCGTGTGTTTGTGGGCGGCTGTCAGCCCCGCATCAGCGCCTCGATGGCGTCGGGCTCGACGGGCACGTCGCGCGTGATGAGCTCGCAGCCGGTCTCCGTCACCACCGCGTCGTCCTCGATGCGGATGCCGATGTTCCAGAAGGCGGGGGGCACACCCTCGGCCGGGCTGACGTACAGGCCGGGCTCGATGGTCAACACCATGCCCGGGCGCAGGATGCGGCTGGGCCGGTCACGGATGATTTCGCCGCTCAAGGGGTCACGCCGCTCACTCATCTGGCCGATTTCGCTGGGCTCGACGTAGCTGCCGACGTCGTGCACGTCCAGCCCCAGCCAGTGGCCGGTGCGGTGCATGTAAAAGCGGAAATAATGCCGCTGCTCGATCACGTCGTCGAGGTGGCCGACGTCGTTGCGGTTGAGCAGGCCCAGGTCCAGCAGGCCCTGCGCCAACACCTTGACCGTAGCGTCGTGTGCATCGACGAAGCGCGCGCCGGCTCGCGTGGCGTCGATGGCGGCCTGCTGCGCGGCGCGCACCAGCTCGTACAGGTCGCGCTGCGGGCCGCTGAAGCGCCCGTTGGCGGGGAAGGTACGCGTGATGTCGCTGGCGTAGCCGTCGAGCTCGCAGCCGGCGTCGATCAGCACCAGCTCGCCGTCACGCACCGGCGCGCAGTCGGCGCGGTAGTGCAGCACGCAGGCGTTGGCCCCGGCGGCTACGATGCTGCCGTAGGCCGGGCATTGCGAGCCATTCTGGCGGAATTCGTGCAGCAGTTCGGCATCCAGGTGGTACTCGCGCACGTCCTGCCCGGCGCGGATCATGGCCGCGCAGCGCTGCATGGCGCGGATGTGGGCGCGCGCGCTGATGCGCGCGGCGCGGCGCATCACGTCCAGTTCGTACGCGTCCTTGATCAGCCGCATCTCATCCAGCAGCGCACAGACGTCGCGCAGTGCCTGCGGGCAGTCCACCCCATAGCGCACCCGCGCGCGCACCTTCTGCAGCCAGCCGTCGATGCGGCTCTCCAGACCCGGGTGCACCGCAAACGGAAACCAGACGCTGCGGCGGTTTTCCAGCAGCTTGGGCACACGCGTGTCCAGCTCGTCCACGGCGTAGGCTTCGTCTACCCCCAGCGCGGCAGGTGCGGCTGCCGGGCCCAGCCGGTAGCCGTCCCAGATCTCGCGCTCCCGATCCTTGGGTTGGCAGAACAGGGTGCTGTGGCCGTCGGCTGTCAGCACCAGCCAGGCATGAGGCTCGGTAAAGCCGGTCAGGTAGTAGAAATAGCTGTCGAAGCGAAACAGGTACTCGCTGTCGCGGTTGCGCAGCCGCGGCGGTGCCGTGGGGATGATGGCGATGCCGCCGTCGCCCAGTTGCGCCGCCAGCCGCGCACGCCGCTGCGCGTACACCGCCTGATGAGGAATCGTGGTCGTCATGGCGGGGATGATACGGGTGGCGGGGTCGCCGTGCGGCGTGTCCGGACACTGTGCCTGCGCCACCCTCGGGTTCAGCCGTTGAGCGCGGCCCAGCGCTGCGGCGTGCCGACGTCGGTCCACGCGCCGTGCCAGATCTCGGCCGTGACGCGGCCGGCGGCTATGGCGCGGCGCAGCAGCGGCGCCAGCGGCGCAGCCACGCCGTCGGGGTTGCCGGGCGCAATGTCGCACCACGGTGGCGCAAACAGCGCCCGGCGCAGCAGGGCCACGGTGGCATAGGTCCAGCGCGGGCGCGGATCGTCGCGGTCCAGGTCGAGTGCGCGGCCTGCGTCATCCAGCCCGAAGTCGCCACGGGGATGGTGTTCGGGGTTGGGCACCAGCCACAGGTGTGCCAGCGCGTCGCTGGCGGCAAAGCGCTGACGCGCGGCCGGCTCGAAGCCAAAGTCGGGCATGAACACGTCGCCCGCCGCCAGCCAGAATATATCGGCCAACTGGGGCAGCGCGCGGGCAATGCCGCCGGCCGTCTCCAGTGCCCGGCCAAAGTCCCGCCCCTCCATCGAGTAGCGCAGCGCCACCGTGCCGGCTGCCGCGCGGTAGCTCGTGCCCAGTGCCGCCGGGATGCGCTCGCCTAGCCAGGCGGTGTTGATCAGCACGTCTCGGACACCAGCGCGGGCCAGCGCTTCCAGGTGCCACACCAGCAGCGGGCGGCCACGCACCGGCAGCAGCGGCTTCGGGGTGGTGTCGGTGAGGGGGCGCATACGCTCGCCGCGGCCAGCGGCCAGCAGCAGCGCTTCGGCGGGGCGCTCGGCGACCCCGTCGGGGGCAGGGGCGGGCAGGGCGCGGTCGGGGGTTACAGACATGGTGCGATTGTGCGTACAATCCCATTGATTTTTGTCAACCGGAGGCTTGGAGCATGGCTCACGTCGATACTCAGCACCCCAACACGCCGTCCGATGATCCGGCGGAAGCTATCGTGGGCGTCATTCCCTGGCTGATTCCGCTGGCCGGGGCCATTTTGATGTTCCTGCTGGCCTTCATCGCCGTTGTCATGGCGTAAGGTGGAGCTGCGTGCGGCGCTGGCTGCCGCGGTGTGCGAGCAGCGGGTGACGGCTGCCGCTTTCCCTGACACACGGTCATACAGACCCGCCCGGCGTCGTGCCCGGCGGGTTTTTTGCCATGTCGACAGGTCGCTGCGCGACGGCGCGCGGGGTCGTCATCAGGGGGTCATGATGTCATGCTTGTTTTGCATGAGGCCGGTCGCCTATGGGCCTTGCAGGTCGCCGTGGCCTGCCTACAATGCCCGTTGCCTCCCTGCAGGGCCGACCCGGCTTCGGGATATCCCCCGGACCCCTGGGTCACCCGCCACCGCGATCCGCGTGACGAACGGCCGCAGGGCATGACCGGGCCGCCCGGCAGCGCGGCCCCCTCACCGGCGGCGTGCCGCAGCGGCACGCGCCCTCCCCGTTCGCTTCCAGGATCGCCGTTCCATGAATGCCCCCGTGATGCAGGGACTCCCGCTCAACACCCCCGCCTATGTCAAGCACGCCCGCCTGATCGCTTGGGTGGCCGACATCGCTGCCCTGTGCAAGCCCGATCGCATCGAGTGGTGCGACGGCAGCCAGGCCGAATACGACCGCCTGTGCGAGCAGATGGTGGCGGCAGGGACGCTGAGGCGTTTGAACCCCGCCAGGCGGCCGAATTCCTACTTGGCTTGGACCGACCCGTCGGACGTGGCCCGTGTCGAAGACTGCACCTTCATCTGCTCGGCGCGGCCCGAGGATGCCGGCCCGACCAACAACTGGATGGCGCCCCAGGAGATGCGGGCTCTGCTGCAGTACGGGCGCGACGGGCAGCCCGGTCTGTTCGATGGCTGTATGCGTGGCCGCACGATGTATGTGATCCCGTTCAGCATGGGACCGCTGGGCTCGCCGATGGCCCAGATCGGTGTCGAGCTCACCGACAGCCCCTACGTGGTGGTCCATATGCGTCTGATGACGCGCATGGGCCGGGCGGTCTACGACGTGCTGGGCCGTGACGGGGCGTTCGTGCCCTGCGTGCACACGGTGGGTGCGCCGCTGGCCCCGGGCCAGGCCGACGTCGCCTGGCCGTGTAACCCCACCACCAAGTACATCGTGCACTACCCCGAGACGCGCGAGATCTGGTCGTATGGCTCGGGTTACGGGGGCAACGCCTTGCTGGGCAAGAAATGCTTGGCGTTGCGCATCGCCTCCGTGATGGGGCGCGACGAAGGCTGGCTGGCCGAGCACATGCTGATCCTGGGTGTGACCAGTCCCGAGGGCAGGAAGTACCACGTCGCCGCCGCCTTCCCCAGCGCCTGCGGCAAGACCAACTTCGCGATGCTGATCCCGCCCAAGGGCTTCGAGGGCTGGAAGGTCTCCACCATCGGCGACGACATCGCGTGGATCAAGCCGCATGCCGACGGACGGCTGTACGCCATCAACCCCGAGGCCGGCTACTTCGGCGTCGCGCCGGGCACCAACGACCAGACCAACCCCAACTGTATGGCCAGTCTGGCGCGCGACGTCATCTTCACCAACGTGGCGCTGACCGACGACGGCGACGTCTGGTGGGAAGGGATGGGCCCGGCACCTGGGCACTGTCTGGACTGGCAGGGTCGGGACTGGACGCCGGCCGATGGCGCTGCCGGGCGCAAAGCTGCACACCCGAACGCGCGCTTCACGGTGGCGGCCACC
>NZ_DAISZC010000098.1:0-4351 GCF_036824975.1 Tepidimonas sp. | reverse complement strand
GAGGCCTGCGAGGCCTTTGTGCAGCAGATGCAGGGGCTGGTGGAGGAGGTGCCGCTGCCCGACGTGGTGCAGCGCGCGCTGGCGTGGCACGCCACCGTCAACGACGCCGAACTCGCGCTGGCGCTGCACCACGCGTTCCATCACCAGGCCGATGCCCTCAGTCCCACGCTGCGTGAGCGCCTGCGCCGCGCGCAGGACATCCGTGCCGTCGACTACCTGCTGGCGCGCGACCGCATGGCGCATGTGGCGGCGGCCTTCGACGAATACTTCGACCGCTACGATGCCATCCTGACGCCGGCGGCCCTGGGCGCAGCGCCGCGTGGCCTCGACTCCACGGGCGATCCGATCATGCAGACCGTATGGACCTTTGCCGGGCTGCCCATGGTGACGCTGCCGCTGCTGCAGCTGCAAGACAACCTGCCGCTCGGTATCCAGGCGATCGGCGCCGCACGGCAGGACGCGCGGCTGCTGCGCTCGGCGCGCGTGCTGGTCAACACTTTTGTGGAACGGGCCGCCTCATGACCCCCTCCTCCCGCGTCGCCGGCCTGATCGGCTTTGTGCTGCTGGCGCTGTTTTTCGCGCCCTATGTCATCAAGCTGGGCAGCCTCGACATCACCCTGTTCCTGCTGGGCGGACTGACGCTGGCCGCTTGGGACGCCTGGACCACGCGCTGAGTCCGTGCAACGCCGCCGGGCGGTGGCCGGGGGCACCTGCAGGCGCTTGGCAGGATACGGTATTTCCGATACCATAGGGGGTATATATGCAGACCATTGGCGGTCTGTGTCGTTTGCATTCCCCGCTGCCCATGACCACCGTCCACGACCCCGAGCGCAAGAAAGCCCTGTTGCTGCGTCTGAAGCGCGTCGAGGGGCAGTTGCGCGGTATCCAACGCCTGATCGAAGCCGATGCGGACTGCGAGCAGGTGGCGCAGCAGTTGGCTGCCGCCCGCAAGGCGCTGGACAAGTCGTTCTTCATGATGGTGGGCTGCGTGATGGCGCAGGGCGACACGCCGGCGGACGACGTGGCCAAGCTGCTGGCGCGCTTTGCCTGACGTGCGCCCGGGTTACCATCCGCGGCATGAATCCGATCCAACTCTTCGACCCCGATTCGTGCACCTACACCTACGTGCTGTTCGACGTCGACACGCGCGAGGCGGTGATCATCGACCCGGTGGACGAGCAGCTCGAGCGTGATCTGGCGGTGCTGCGCGAGTACGGCCTGCGCCTGCAGTGGGTGCTCGAGACCCACGCCCACGCCGACCACATCACCAGCGCCCTGCGGCTGGCCGAACACACGGGGGCGCACACCGCGGCGCCGGCGGCGTGCGGCATCACCAGCGTGCACCGTGCGCTGCGCGACGGCGACGAGATCGCTTTCGGAGCCGAGCGGCTGCGCGCGTTGGCCACTCCGGGGCACACGGCCGGCAGCATGAGCTACTTCTGGGCCCGTGCCGACGGCCGCCGCCACGTGTTCACCGGCGATACGCTGCTCATCGACGGCTGCGGTCGCACCGACTTTCAGTCCGGTGACGCAGGCGCCCTGTACGACAGCTTGACGCGCGTGCTGTTTGCGCTGCCCGACGACACCGTGGTGTGGCCCGGTCACGATTACCACGGCCGCACGCACTCCACCATCGGCCACGAGAAGGCGCACAACGCGCGCGTGGCCGGGCGTACGCGCGAGCAGTTCGTCGCACTGATGAACAGTTTGAACCTGCCGCGCCCGCGCCGCATGGACGAAGCGGTACCGGCCAACCTGCGCGGTGGCGTGCGGCACGACGCGGCGGGCGCCGAAATGGAGGCGCCGCGCCCCGCGCAGGGCTACGCGGGCGATATCGCGCCGACGCTGGCCTGGCAGTGGGTGCAGGCCGGGCAGGCGCTGCTGGTGGATGTGCGCACCGATGCCGAGCGTGAGTGGGTGGGCTACGTGCCCGGCGCGGTGCCGCTGGCCTGGAAGCAGTGGCCCGGCATGCAGCCCAACCCGGCCTTCGACGATGGCGTGCGCGCGCTGCTGGCGCAGGGCGAGCGCCCGCTGCTGATGCTGTGCCGCAGCGGCGCGCGCTCCATCGCGGCGGCGCGCCGCGCCACCGAGCTGGGCGCCACCGCTTACAACATCCTCGAAGGCTTCGAGGGCGACCCGGACGAGCACGGCCAGCGTGGCCACCGCGGTGGCTGGCGTTTCCGCGGCCTGCCCTGGCGCCAGAATTGAGCGCGCCGACCGGCAGGCGCCGCCCCCGTGGGGCGTTTATGATGGTTTTATGAATGCGCCGCCGACCGCCACCACCGCTTCGACCGCCCTGCTTGCGCTGGACGTGGGCAACACCCGCCTGAAGTGGGCGCTGTACGAAGCCCCAAACCCCGGCGCGCGGCTGCTCGCGCACGGGGTGCAGTTTCTGGAAAATATCGAAACGCTGGCCGGGGGCGACTGGCGCGCCCTGCGGGCGCCGCGCTGGGTGCTGGGCAGCATCGTGGCGGGTGCCGGCGTGCGCAACCGGGTGGAGGAGCAGCTGGAACTGTGGGATGCGCCGGTGCACTGGGTGGTGCCCACCCAGGCCGAAGCCGGCCTGACCAACGGCTACGACCACCCGGCGCGCCTGGGCTCCGATCGCTGGGTGGCAATGATCGGTGCGCGCCAGCGGCTGTTGGCGCGCGGGCAGGGCGACCGCCCGTGCGTGGTGGTGATGGTCGGCACCGCGGTCACCGTCGAGGCCATCGACGCCAGTGGCCGCTTTCTGGGGGGCATCATTCTGCCCGGGCACGGCATCATGCTGCGCGCGCTGGAGTCGGGCACCGCCGGCCTGCACGTGCCCACCGGCGAGGTGCGGCCCTTTCCCACCAACACCAGCGACGCACTGACCAGCGGCGGCACCTACGCCATTGCCGGTGCGGTACAGCGCATGGTGGACAACCTGCGCGCCCACTGCGGGCAGGAGCCGGTTTGCTTGATGACCGGCGGTGCCGGCTGGAAAATGGCCCCCTACATGACGGTGCCATTCGAGCTGGTCGAGGGCCTGATCTTCGACGGGCTGCTGGCCATCGCCCGCAACCGCTTCGGCCAGCCGCAGGGGTGCGCGGTACGTGATCCGGGGGGCAGCGCCCCGTTGCCGCATCAAGCCTGACGCGCCAGCCAGCGCGTCGCCAACATCACCCAGTAGGTGGCCCCCAGCGGGATCAGCGCGTCGTTGAAGTCGTAGCGCGGATTGTGCAGCGTGCAGGGGCCGGCGTCATGACCGGGGCCATAGGCCGCGCGGTGCGCGCCGTCGCCGTTGCCAATGAACACATACGCCCCCGGTTTGGCTTGCAGCATGAAGGCAAAGTCTTCGGCACCCATCGTGGGCTCCTGGGGCTGCACGTGGTCGGCGCCCACGATGTCGCGCGCCACCTCGGCCGCGAAGGCGGCCTCAGCCGCACTGTTGACGGTGGGCGGGTAGTTGCGCCGGAACGCAAACGTCGCCTGGGCGCCAAAGGCCGCGCACAGCTGCTGCGACAGCGCGCGCATGCGCTGCTCGATCAGGTCCAGCGCCTCGGTGCTAAAAGTGCGCACCGTACCCTGGATGGTGCAGGTATCGGGCACCACGTTGGTAGCCTCGCCGGCCTGGATCATCGTCACCGAAATGACGCCTGGCTCCACGGGCCGAAGGTTGCGCGTCAGAATGGTCTGCAACGCCTGCACCAGCTGGCAGGCCACCGGCACCGGATCGACCGTGGTGTGCGGCAGCGCCGCGTGCCCGCCTTTGCCGCGCACCGTAATGTGAAATTCGTTGCTGGAAGCCATCACCGGACCCGGGCTGACCGCGAACTGCCCCACCGCCAGCCCAGGCCAGTTGTGCATGCCAAAGACGGCCTGCACCGGAAAACGCTCGAACAGCCCGTCGGCGATCATCTCGCGTGCACCGCCGCCGCCTTCCTCCGCCGGCTGAAAGATCAGCACCACCGTGCCGTCGAAGTCGCGATGCCGGGCCAGGTGCTGCGCGGCGGCCAGCAGCATCGCGGTGTGGCCGTCGTGTCCGCAGGCGTGCATGCGGCCCGGGTAGCGGCTGGCGTGCGCGAAGGTGTTGCGCTCCGTCATCGGCAGCGCATCCATGTCGGCGCGCAGCCCCACGGCGCGCCCGCACGCGCCACCATCGCGCCCGTGCACGACGCCCACCACCCCCGTCTTACCCAAGCCCCGGTGCACGGGGATGCCCCACTCGGCGAGCAGCGCGGCCACTCGATCAGCGGTGCGCACCTCTTCGAAACCCAGCTCGGGGTAGGCGTGGAAGTCGCGCCGGATGGCGGCGAAGGCCGCTGCCTGCGCGACGATGGGCTCGATCAGCTTCATGAACGGCATCGTAGCGCGAAGTCGCGCGCGG
>NZ_DAISZC010000010.1:28719-39444 GCF_036824975.1 Tepidimonas sp. | reverse complement strand
CGATGTGAAACGTTACTGCGTATCGGAGAAGCACTCGCCCGGGACACTGCGATCACGTCGCCGATCTTGTGCAACATCGTTCCATAATGCGGCATTATCGATGCAAGTCTTTGACGTATAAGCGATAAAAAGTGTCTTGTATAAGACATAAGACTGATCCTGTGTCTTATATAAGACTTATACTGGAGGCGAAGTCGGCAGCCGTTGGCGCAGCAGCTAAGGCGAGTGTGGTGCCCCGCGCCCGAAGGCAGCGCGACGGTGCGGCCGCCGGCACAGCGATTCCCGTGTTTCAACCTGGAGAGTATGACCATGACGCAAACCCTCACCCGCGAACAGCAGATTGCGGCCCTGGAGAAGGACTGGGCCGAAAACCCACGCTGGAAAGGCATCAAGCGCGGCTACAGCGCCGCTGATGTCGTGCGCTTGCGCGGCTCGCTGCAGATCGAGTACACGCTGGCCAAGCGTGGTGCTGAAAAACTCTGGCGCCTGATCAATGGCGAAGCCAAGAAGGGCTACGTCAACGCGTTTGGTGCCGTGACCGCTGGCCAGGCCATGCAGCAGGCCAAGGCTGGTCTGGAAGCGGTGTACCTGTCGGGCTGGCAGGTGGCGGCCGACGCCAACACGTCCGAGACCATGTATCCGGACCAGTCGCTGTACGCCTACGACTCGGTGCCGACCATGGTGCGCCGCATCAACAACACCTTCAAGCGCGCCGACGAGATCCAGTGGTCGCGCGGCATTGGTCCCGGTGATGCCGGCTACATCGACTACTTCCTGCCCATCGTGGCCGATGCCGAGGCAGGCTTCGGCGGCGTGCTCAACGCCTTCGAACTGATGAAGAACATGATTGCGGCTGGCGCCGCCGGCGTGCACTTCGAGGACCAACTCGCGGCGGTTAAGAAGTGCGGCCACATGGGGGGCAAGGTGCTGGTGCCGACGCAGGAAGCCATCGAGAAGCTGATTGCAGCGCGCTTTGCCGCCGACGTGATGGGGGTGCCCACCATCGTGCTGGCGCGCACCGATGCCGAAGCGGCCAACCTGCTGACCAGCGACCACGACGCCAACGACCGCCCGTTCCTGACCGGTGAGCGCACCCAGGAAGGTTTCTTCCGCGTCAAGAACGGCCTGGAGCAGGCGATCAGCCGCGGCGTGGCCTACGCGCCGTATGCCGACTTGGTGTGGTGCGAAACCGGCACCCCCGATCTGGGTTTTGCGCGCGAATTTGCCCAGGCCATCCATGCCAAGTATCCGGGTAAGTTGCTGGCCTACAACTGCTCGCCGTCGTTCAACTGGAAGAAGAACCTGGACGACAAGACGATTGCCGAGTTCCAGGACAAGCTGTCGGAGCTGGGCTACAAGTACCAGTTCATCACGCTGGCCGGCATCCACATCAACTGGTACAACACCTTCATGTTCGCCTACCACTACGCGCGCGGCGAGGGCATGAAGCACTACGTCAACATGGTGCAGGAGCCCGAATTCAAGGCGCGCGAGCTGGGCTACACCTTCGTGTCGCACCAGCAAGAAGTGGGTGCTGGTTACTTTGACGATGTGACGACGGTCATCCAGGGCGGTTCGTCCAGCGTGAAGGCGCTGGCCGGCTCGACCGAGGAAGAGCAGTTCCACTGATGGCCGCCCACGCGTCGGGCGACCCGGGAGACGACGGCCCGGCGGGGGTTGAGCCCCGCCGGGCTTTTTGGTTGGGTAGCGGCGGCGGTCGGGTGGCGGGCTGATGCGGTCAGGCCGTCAGACGATGCGGCAGGCCTCGTCGAAGGCCAGGCGCGGGCCACGCGGGTGCAGACCGGCTGGGTCGCCGTAGCCCAGGTTGCACAGAAAATTGGTGCGCACCGTCGTGCCGGCCCAGAATGCGGCGTCCACCGCTGCGGCGTCGAAGCCGCTCATCGGGCCGCAGTCCAGCCCCAGCGCCCGCGCGGCCACAATGAAGTAGCCTCCCTGCAGGCTCGAGTTGCGCAGCGCCGTGGTCTGGATCACCTCGGGCTGGCCCGCGAACCAGTTGCGGGCGTCTGGGTTGTGCGGGAACAAGCGCGGCAGCTGGTCGTAAAACGCCATGTCCATGCCGATGATGGCTGTGACGGGCGCAGCGGCGGTCTGGGCGCGGTTGCCCTCCATCAGGCACGGCAGCAGGCGCGCCTTGGCCTCGGCGCTTTTGACGAACAGGATGCGCGCCGGGCAGCAGTTGGCTGATGTCGGCCCCCATTTCATCAGGTCATACAGGCGGTGCAGGGTGTCATCGTCCACGGGCCGGTTCTGCCAGGCGTGGTGCGTGCGGGCATGGTCAAACAGGCGTTCGGTGCTGACTTGCATGGTGGAATGCGGCGAGGTCGGAGAGAGGGCCGTCGGAGCGGCGACCGATGCATGGGCGTGCGGCCACTCCCAGAAGTGCATGTTCATGTTCGAGGCACACCGCGGTACCCAGACGCCAACGCATCCGCCCCGAGGTTGAGATGAGCCCCTATTGTGCCGCGTTGCGCCCGTGGTGATGAGGCGTGGTGGTGTCGTCGGGTATTTGGGGGTGTGGGGACCCAGCGGACGTGCAGGTTCTGTGCGAAAATGGCATTCAATATGCGCAACCCTTGCCCACTCATGACCGTGACACCGCGAACGTTCACCGGAGGTCAGCCCGCCCTGTGAGGGGCACTCGGCAGTGCGCGCTTGCTCGAATCCCCACAGCGCGGCCCCCGAGCCGCGTTTTTGTTGTCGAGGACCCAATTGACCATGATCCAGATAACGCTGCCCGATGGTGCCCAGCGCAGCTTCGATGGCCCGGTGACGGTGGCCGATGTGGCGGCAGCCATCGGCCCCGGTTTGGCCAAGGCGGCCGTGGCCGGCAAGGTGCAGCTGGCGGGCGAGGCCGCCCCACGGCTGGTGGATACCAGCTACCGCATCGAGCGCGATGCGCGGGTGTGGATTTTGACGCCCAAAGACCCGGAGGGTCTAGAGGTGGTGCGGCACTCGACGGCGCACCTGCTGGCCTATGCGGTCAAGGAGCTGTATCCAGATGCGCAGGTGACCATCGGCCCGGTCATCGAAGACGGCTTTTACTACGACTTTGCGTACAAGCGCCCGTTTACACCCGAGGATCTGGCCGCTATCGAAAAGAAGATGGGCGAGCTGGCTGCCAAGGACGAACCGGTAGTGCGGCGCGTGCTGCCGCGCGAGGAAGCGGTTGCTTACTTCAAGGGGCTGGGCGAGCACTACAAGGCCGAGATCATTGCCGGCATCCCGGTGGGCGAGGAGGTGAGCCTGTACCGTGAAGGGGCGTTCGAGGACCTGTGCCGCGGCCCGCACGTGCCCTCCACCGGCAAGCTCAAGCATTTCAAGCTGATGAAGGTGGCCGGTGCCTACTGGCGCGGCGACCACCGCAACGAGCAGCTGCAGCGCATCTACGGCACGGCCTGGGCCACCAAAGAGGATCTGCAGGCGTACCTGCATCGGCTCGAGGAGGCCGAGCGGCGCGATCACCGCAAGCTCGGGCGCGAGCTGGACCTGTTCCACCTGGACGAGCATGCCCCGGGGCTGGTGTTTTGGCACCCCAAGGGCTGGACGCTGTGGCAACAGGTGGAGCAGTACATGCGCCAGGTCTACCGCGACAACGGCTACTTGGAGGTCAAGGGGCCGCAGATCCTGGACAAGGCGCTGTGGGAAAAAACCGGCCACTGGGACAAGTACCGGGAAAACATGTTCATCACCGAAAGCGAAAAGCGCGATTACGCGCTCAAGCCGATGAACTGTCCGGGTCACATCCTGATCTTCAAGCAGGGGGTCAAAAGCTACCGCGACCTGCCACTGCGCTATGGCGAGTTTGGGCAGTGTCACCGCAACGAGCCTTCCGGCGGCCTGCACGGCATCATGCGCGTACGCGGCTTCACGCAGGATGACGGCCACATCTTCTGCACCGAAGACCAGATCTTGCCCGAGTGCGGCGCCTTCACGCAGCTGCTCAAGCGGGTCTATGCCGACTTTGGCTTTACCGAGATCCTGTACAAGGTCTCCACGCGCCCGGCGGCGCGCATCGGCTCGGACGAGCTGTGGGACAAGGCCGAGGCGGCGCTGATGCAGAGCTTGCGCGAGTCGGGCTGTGATTTTGTGATTGCCGCAGGCGAGGGGGCCTTCTACGGGCCGAAGATCGAGTACACGCTCAAGGATGCCATCGGCCGCGAGTGGCAGTGCGGCACCATCCAGGTGGACTTCAATCTGGCCGAGCGGCTCGATGCCGAGTACGTGGCCGAGGACGGCAGCCGCCGCCGGCCGGTGATCCTGCACCGTGCCATCGTCGGCAGCCTGGAGCGCTTCATCGGCATTCTGATCGAGCAGCACGCCGGAGCCCTGCCGGTGTGGCTGTCACCGGTGCAGGTGGCGGTGCTCAACATCACCGACGCCCAGGCCGACTACTGTGGCGAAATTGCCAAAACGTTGCGGGATCAAGGTGTTAGGGTGGCCCTGGATCTTGGCAGCGAAAAGATCACCTATAAAATTCGCCAACAGGCGATGCAGAAGGTGCCCTACATCCTCGTCGTCGGCGACAAGGAAAAGTCCGCCGGTACGGTGGCGGTTCGCGCGCGTGGCAACCAGGATCTGGGGGGCATGCCGCTGGCCGACTTCACGCAGCGCCTGCGTTCGGACATCGCGTCCAGACTTTGACAGAAGGAATTCCGCCATCGCTACCTCTCGTCCCAGCAACTTCCGTGACCGTCGGCAGCGCGAAGAACGCGCGCATCGGCTCAACCGCGAAATCACGGCGCCTGAAGTGCGCCTGACAGGCCCCGACGGGCAGCAAATCGGCATCGTCCCGTTGCAGGAGGCCCTGCGCATGGCCGGCGACTTGGATGTCGATCTCGTCGAGATCGCGCCCATGGCCAATCCGCCGGTATGTCGCCTCATCGACTACGGCAAGTTCAAATACGCCGAGCAGAAAAAGGCTGCGGAAGCCAAGGCCAAGCAAAAGGTCATCGAGGTCAAGGAAGTCAAGTTTCGCCCGGCCACGGACGAAGGCGACTACCAGGTCAAGATGCGCAATATCCGCCGCTTCCTGGACGGCGGCGACAAGTGCAAGGTGACCATGCGGTTTCGCGGGCGCGAGATCACGCACCAAGAGTTGGGCCTGGCCCTGCTGGAGCGCATCCGCACCGAGCTGGGCGACAGCATCGTCGTCGAGCAGTTTCCCAAGCTCGAAGGGCGGCAGATGATCATGATGATTGCGCCCGCGCGCAAGAAGAGTGGCGGTGCGGCAGGCAAGGCGGAAGGGGTGGCGGTGCCGGCGGCGTGAGCGTGCGCCGCAGGGGTATCTCTGCGAAGCCGGGGTTTGCCCAGGCAGGTTATGTGACCGGTTATAATACCCGTCTTGCCCGAAAGGACAAGATATGTCGCGCGCCGTACGCAGCGGTGCGTGGACGAGTCCGACAAGTGGCTCGGGGCCGACAAGCCCCTGGCGGTACAGCCGGGGCGCCTCACGAGCACAATGCAAAAGGAAGCTGCATCATGCCCAAGATGAAGACCAAAAGCAGCGCGAAAAAGCGCTTTCGCGTGCGTCCCGGCGGGACGGTCAAGCGCGGTCAGGCGTTCAAGCGTCACATCCTGACCAAAAAGACCACCAAGAACAAGCGCCAGCTGCGTGGCCCGGCCAACGTGCATGAGCGTGACTTGGGGCACATCGCGCAGATGATGCCGTTCGCCGGCCTGTGATCGGCGCCACCGCAACGTTTTAGGAGTAGATCATGCCTCGCGTCAAACGTGGTGTCACCGCACGCGCCCGTCACAAGAAAGTGCTGGCTCTGGCCAAGGGTTTCCGTGGCCGCCGCAAAAACGTCTTCCGCGTCGCCAAACAGGCGGTGATGAAGGCGCAGCAGTACGCCTACCGCGACCGCCGTGCGCGCAAGCGCGTCTTTCGTCAGCTATGGATTGCCCGCATCAACGCCGGTGTGCGGGAATTGGGCCTGACCTACAGCCAGTTCGCCAATGGCCTGCGCAAGGCCGCCATCGACATCGACCGCAAGGTGCTGGCCGATCTGGCGGTCAACGACAAGGCGGCGTTCGCGGCGATCGTCGAGCGCGTCAAGCCCCACCTGCAGGCGCAGGGCGCTGCGGCCGCCTGATGCGCGGAAGAGGGGGCGCCCGCGCCACGGCGGTGCGGCGCTGTTTCCCGACACCCGGGCCAGTCGCCGCGTGCGCTGGCCCGTTGTGTTTTGAGCGCACATCTCCCCGCGCGGCGGGGTAACGGATCCTCCCATGAACGATCTCGACTCCCTCGTGCAGGCGGCGCGCGAGCGCTTTGCCGAGGCGCAGACCCCTCAGGAGCTGGAAAACGCCAAGGCGCGTTTTCTGGGCAAGAGCGGCGCCATCACCGAGCGTATGAAGGCGTTGGGCGCTCTGCCCCCCGAGGAGCGCAAGGCGCAGGGCGCGGCCATCAACACCGCCAAGCAGGCTATCGAAGCGGCGCTGCAGGCCCGCCGCGCCGAGCTGGCGCAGGCCGAGCTGCAGCGCCAGCTGCAGGCCGAGGCGCTGGATGTGACGCTGCCGGGCCGCAGCCGCGGGCTGGGCGGGATCCATCCGGTCAGCCGCACCCTGCAGCGCATCGAGGCGATCTTCGGCTCGATGGGGTTCGAGGTGGCCGACGGTCCGGAGATCGAGACCGACTGGTTCAACTTTACGGCGCTCAATACCCCGGCCGACCATCCGGCGCGCTCGATGCACGACACCTTCTACGTCGACGGCGGCAGCGCCGCGGCGCCGCTGCTGCTGCGCACCCACACCAGTCCGATGCAGATCCGCCATGCGGTGCAGCACGTCAAGCGCGCGCGCTGCGCAGCCGGCCTGGGACAGGACGGCCTGTTTGCGGGCGACATGCCCGAGATCCGGGTCATTGCCCCCGGCCGCACCTATCGGGTCGACAGCGACGCCACCCACTCGCCGATGTTTCACCAGTGCGAGGGGCTGTGGATCGGGCGCAACGTCAGCTTCAAGGACCTCAAGGTGGTGTTTACGGCGTTTTGCCGCGCGTTTTTCGAAGACGACGCGCTGCAGCTGCGCTTTCGCCCCAGCTACTTTCCGTTTACGGAGCCCAGCGCCGAGATCGACATCCGCTTCGACAGCGGCCCGCTGGCTGGGCGCTGGCTGGAGGTGGCCGGCTCCGGTCAAGTGCACCCCAACGTGGTGCGCAACATGGGGCTCGATCCTGAGCACTACATCGGCTTTGCGTTTGGCATCGGGCCCGACCGCCTGACGATGCTGCGCTACGGAGTCAACGACCTGCGCCTGTTCTTCGAGGGAGATCTGCGCTTTCTGGCGCAGTTCCGCTGACCGCCACGCCGAGACCCGCCATGCAATTTCCCGAATCCTGGTTGCGCGCGTTTTGCAATCCCGATCTCGACACCCTCCAGATCGCTGAACGGCTGACCATGGCCGGCTTGGAGGTGGAGTCGATCGCGCCCGTGGCGCCGCCGTTTAGCGGCGTGGTCGTGGGTGCCATCCTGAGTGTCGAGCCGCATCCCAATGCCGACCGGCTGCGTGTGTGCCGCGTTGACGTCGGCCGCGGCGAGCCGCTGCAAATCGTCTGCGGCGCGCCAAACGCGCGTGCCGGCATTCGCGTGCCGTGCGCGCTGTTGAGCGCGGTGTTGCCCCCGGGCGAACATGGCCAGCCGTTGACCATTGGGGTGGGCAAGCTGCGTGGCGTGGACAGCTACGGCATGCTGTGTTCGGCGCGCGAGCTGGGGTTGTCGGACGATCATGGCGGGCTGCTGGAGCTGGCTGCCGACGCGCCGGTGGGGCGCGACCTGCGTGAAGCCCTGGCACTGGATGACAAGGTGTTCACGCTCAAGCTCACCCCCAACCTGGCGCACTGCCTCAGCGTGTTTGGCGTGGCGCGCGAGCTGGCGGCGCTGACCGGCGCGCCGTTGTACGCGCCCACCTTCGAGCCGGTAAAGCCGTGCCACGACGCGGTGCTGCCCGTGTCGATCGAAGCGGCGGACCTGTGCGGGCGCTTTACCGGGCGTGTCATTCGCGGTATCGACCCGAGCGCGAGGACGCCGGACTGGATGGTGCAGCGCCTGGCGCGCTGCGGCCAGCGCAGCATCTCGACGCTGGTGGACATCTCCAACTACGTGATGTTCGAGCTCGGTCGTCCGTCGCACATCTTCGACCTGGACAAGATTCACGGTGGCCTGCAGGTGCGCTGGGGCCGCCGTGGCGAGACGCTGACGTTGCTCAACGGGCAGACCGTCACCGTTGACGAGACCGTCGGGGTGATTGCCGATGCCCAGGGTGTGGAATCGCTGGCCGGCATCATGGGCGGGCAGTCCACCGCAGTGTCCGACGCCACGCGCAACATCTATGTCGAGGCCGCGTTCTGGTGGCCGCGTGCGATCGCGGGCCGCGCGCGCCGCTTCAACTTCAGCACCGACGCTGCGCACCGCTTCGAGCGCGGGGTGGATCCCAGCACCACGCGCGAGCACGTGGAGCGCATCACGCAGCTGATCCTGGAGATTTGCGGTGGCGAGCCGGGGCCGATCGACGACCACGTGGTCAATGTGCCGCAGCCGCAGCCGGTGACGCTGCGGGTGGCGCGCGCAGCCAAGGTGATTGGCATGCCGCTGACGCAGGCCGAGTGCGCCGCGCCGCTGCGCCGCCTGGGTCTAGTGGTGGAAGAAGGGGCAGGTACGCTGAGCGTGACACCGCCGCCGTACCGCTTCGACCTGCAGATCGAGGAGGACCTGATCGAGGAGGTGGCGCGCGTCATCGGCTACGACCGCCTGCCCGAGACGCCGCCGCTGGCACCGGTGCTGCCGCACGTGCAGCCCGAGACGCGCCGCAGCGCGCACGCGCTGCGCCGCCAGCTGGCCGATCTGGGCTACCAGGAAACCATCAACTTCAGCTTCGTCGAGGAGCGCTGGGAACGCGACTACGCCGGCAACCCGGAGCCGATTCGGCTGCTCAACCCAATCGCCAGTCAGTTGAGTGTGATGCGCTCCAGCCTGATGGGCAGTTTGCTGGCGGTGCTGCGGTACAACGTGGACCGCAAGGCAGCGCGCGTGCGCGTGTTCGAGATTGGGCGCGTGTTCCGGCGCGACCCGGCGGTGGCCGACAGCGACACCACTGTTGCCGGCATCGCGCAGCCGCGCCACGTGGCGGGGCTGGCGTGGGGCGATGCCGATCCGCTGCAATGGGGGGTGCCCGCGCGCCCGGTGGATTTCTACGACGTCAAGGGCGACGTGGAGCTGCTGCTGGCACCGCGCCGAGCGGTGTTCGAGCGCGCCGAGCACCCGGCGCTGCATCCCGGGCGCAGTGCGCGCGTGTGGTTGGATGGGCAGCCGATTGGATGGGTGGGCGAGCTGCACCCGCGCTGGCGCCAGGCCGAAGGCTGGTCGCACGCGCCGGTGCTGTTCGAGCTGCTGCTGGATGCCGTGCTGCAGCAGCCGCTGCCGCAGGCCCAGTCGCTGGGCCGACACCAGCCGGTGCAGCGGGATCTGGCCGTCGTCGTGCCCGAGGCGGTGACGCACGCGGCTGTGATGGCCGCCATCGAGGGCGTGCATTATCCCTGGTTGCGAGAGGCCGTGCTGTTTGATGTCTATCGCCCCAAGCCCGGTGCTGTGGGGGGGACGGTGGCGGCTGGCGAAAAAAGCCTGGCGGTGCGGCTGACGCTGGAGCGGCATGATGCCAACCTGACCGACGCCGAGATCGACGGCGTGGTGCAGGCGGTGCTACAGGCGCTGCAGCGCACGCTGGGGGCGCGCCTGCGCGCCTGAAGCGGCAGCGACGGCGCCATCGCCGGGCGGCTGCGGCACACACACAGCGGCGTCCCGCGTCCTGCTACGATTCAGCGTATGGTCACGCGCAACTCCCACCCGCACTCTGCTGCTGCCGAATCCCCCGCTACGCTGACCAAGGCCGAGCTGGCCGAACGGCTGCACGAGCGCATCGGCTTCAACAAAAGTGAGTCCAAGGACATCGTTGACGCGTTTTTCGCCGTCATTGCCGAGCAGCTGATCGCCGGTGAGGAGGTGCGCATTGCGGGCTTCGGGCAGTTTCAGGTGCGCAACAAGTCACCGCGCCCGGGACGCAACCCGCGCACGGGCGAGCTGGTGCCAATCGCGGCGCGCCGTGTCGTTACTTTCCACGCCAGCCCGAAGCTGAAGGAAGCGCTGCAGGACGGCGCCAGCGACGGGGATCAATGACGCCGGTGGACAGGCCCACCCCCAGCAGAATCACGGCACCGCAGCCCACCATCCAGGGGGTGATGGCCTCCTCCAGCAGCAGCGCGCCGTAGGCCATCGCAAACACCGGGATGAGAAACGTCACGGTCAGCGTGCGTGCTGGGCCGGCGGCTTCGATGAGGCGAAAGTACAGCAGGTAGGCCAGCGCCGTGCACAGCAGGCCGGCAGCGACCAGTGCCCCCCAAGCGGTGGTGCTGACCGGGTGGTCGGGCCAGGTCAGCCAAGTCGGCAGCGCCAGTCCAAGCGTAGCCCCCAACAGGCTGCCCGTGGTGGTGGCCAGCGGCGCAATGCCCATCAGGTGCTTCTTGGTGTAGCTGGCAGCGATGGCATAGCAGACCGTGGCGGCCAGACAGGCCAGCACCGCCCAACCGGTGCCGCCCGGTTTGAAGGTGGCTTTGTTCCACGACAGCAGCGCTACGCCGGCAAAGCCCAGCGCCAGGCCGACCGCGCGCCAGCGCCCGGGGCGCTCGCCCAGCCACAGCCAGGCGACGACAGCGCC
>NZ_DAISZC010000010.1:5667-28619 GCF_036824975.1 Tepidimonas sp. | reverse complement strand
CCGCGCGCCAGCGCCCGGGGCGCTCGCCCAGCCACAGCCAGGCGACGACAGCGCCAAACAGCGGCACCGTGGCGTTGAGGATCGCCGTCAGCCCGGTGCTGATCGACAGCACCGCATAGGCGAACAGGCCGAACGGGATACCCGAGTTGAGCAGTCCCACGAACAGGATGCGGCCGGCGCGGGCGCGAAACGCCGCCCAGTGCCCGCTGAGCACGAGCAGCGGCAGCAGCACCGCGCTGGCCACGGCCACCCGCACGCCGGCGGTGGCCAGCGGGCCCAGCTCCAGCGCCGCCTGGCGCATGAACAGAAACGATGCGCCCCACAGGGACGCGAGAAAGACGAATTCCGCCACGAGTCGGGGGGACATGCCAGCGATCCAAAACCGAGGTCAAAAGACAACCCGACCACCACCGGTGGTGGGCGCCGGGGTCGGGCTCGTACGAGGGCGGTGGGCACCGGTGCCAGGACACCGGGCCCGCGAGCGGTTGGCACGCAAGGCGTGTGCCCCAGTGTCCGTACACCGCAGCGCCCCAGCCCACACGGTCGCCCATCGTGTCGCTGGTCTGCCGCCGAGGGGGGTTGGCCAGCGCGCCGCCGCAGACCGAAGCGTGGGGCCGGCGATGGGGCGAACAAGCACCCAGGCCGCCGATCATAGCCGCCTTCTACAATGCGGACTCGTCCGCTGTCACACACGTTACGCATCTGCGCCATTGCCATGCAAACGACTGTCGCTTCCCCGACCTTTGCCCCCCACGCGTTCAAGGCTTACGACATCCGCGGCGTGGTCCCCGATGTGATTGATGAGCGTTTTGCGTTTGCGCTGGGGGTGGCCTTTGGGCAGCGTGCGCGCGCCCTGGGCGAGGCGGTGGTGGCGGTGGGCCGCGACGGGCGCCTGAGCAGCCCCATGTTGGCGGCGGCGCTGATCGACGGGCTGGCCAGCGCCGGGGTGGACGTGCTGGATGTGGGCATGGTCACCACGCCCATGCTCTACTACGCCGCCGCCACCCATTGCCGCAGCGGCATCCAGGTCACCGGCAGCCACAACCCCAAACAGCACAACGGCTTCAAGATGGTGCTGGCGGGGCGGGCCATCTACGGTGACGAGATCCAGGCGCTGCGGCTGGCGATGGAGGCGACGCAGGGAGCGGCGGCCGCCCAGACCCAGCGGGGGCGGGTGCAGACCCTCGACATCCTGCCCGAGTACATCGCGCGCGTCGTGGGCGATGTGCGGCTGGCGCGACCGCTGAAGCTCGTCATCGACTGCGGCAACGGGGTCACCGGCGCCAGTGCCCCGGCGCTGTTTCGCGCCCTGGGCTGCGACGTTACCGTGCTGTATGGCGAGGTGGACGGCGAGTTTCCCCACCACCACCCCGACCCCTCCAAGCCCGAGAACCTGCGCGACCTCATCGCTGCACTGCAGCGCACCGGCGCCGACTTGGGCTTTGCGTTCGATGGCGACGGTGACCGCCTCGGTGTCGTCACCCCCAGCGGGCAGAATATTTTTCCCGACCGGCAGCTGATGCTGCTGGCCGCCGACGTGCTGACGCGCGTGCCCGGGGGCACCATCGTGTACGACGTCAAGTGCAGCCAGCGGCTGGCGCCGGCCATCCGCGCTGCCGGGGGCGTGCCGCTGATGTACCGAACCGGGCATTCGCTGGTCAAGGCCAAGATGCGTGAAGTGGGCGCGCCGCTGGGCGGCGAGATGAGCGGGCACCTGTTCTTTCAGGAGCGCTGGTACGGTTTTGACGACGGCAGCTACGCGGGAGCGCGCCTGTTGGAGATTCTGAGCCGCCACGACGACCCCGGCGCGGTGCTGGAGGCGTTGCCCAGCAGCTACGCAACGCCGGAACTCAATGTGGCGTGCGCCGAGGGGGAGCCGCACCGCGTGGTGGCCGAGTTGCAGCGCGTGGCCCGTTTCGACCCACCGGCCGAGGTCAGCACGGTGGATGGCCTGCGCGTGGACTGGCCCGATGGCTTTGGGCTGATCCGCGCCTCCAACACCACGCCGGTACTGGTGCTGCGCTTCGAGGGCCACACCCCCGAGGCGCTGGCGCGCATCGAAGCCGAGCTGCTGGCGCTGTTGCGCCGCGTCAAGCCCGACGCGGTTGTTGCGCAGGGAGGGCATTGATGGTCCGTGTGACGGTCCCCTCCGGACTGCAGGAGCGGCACGGCCCCGACGGCGGGACCTGGGCCGTCATGGCTTGCGCGCAGGGACGGAGCCCTCCCACGGGCCAGGCTGGAGACCATGCCGCTGCCGCGCAGGGGCGCTGTGGCGTGTTGCGGACCGATCCGGATCCGGAGGTCATCGTCTTTAATTTGAAGCGGCGCTACACTGGGGTATCGGCTACGGTCAACGCGCTGGTGCCCGTCCAGGCCCGCCAGTGGCGCCTGGCCTACTGCGGCACGCCACTGCCGCATGGCATGCCGGGCCTGACGCTGCGCGAGGCCATCGCGCTGTCGCGCCGCGCGCCCGCCGGGCGGCCATTTCGCATCTGGCATGTGCGCCGTGACCACGAAATGGCCGCCGGTATCTGGGCGCGCGACGTGCTTCGGTTGCCGATTCGGCTGGTGTTTACGTCGGCGGCGCAGCATCGGCACGGCTGGTTTCCGCGCTGGCTGATCAGTCGCATGGACGCGGTGATCGCCACCACGCCCAAGGCGGCCAGCTTCGTGCCCAACACCACCGCCATCGTGCCGCACGGCATCGACCTGCAGCGCTTTGAGCCGCCGCCGGACAAGCGCCATGCTTGGGCCGACAGCGGGCTGCCGGGGCGCTGGGGGGTGGGGGTGTTCGGCCGCGTGCGTCCGGACAAGGGTACTGACGTTTTTGTCGAAGCGATGATCGCCGCGCTGCCGCATCTGCCAGACGTGACGGCGGTGATTGCCGGGCTGGCGCAGCCGCAGCACCAGGCCTATCAGCGCGCGCTGCAGGCGCGCATCGACGCCGCGGGCCTGAGCGAGCGCATCCGCTTTTTGGGCGAGGTGCCGGCGGCCGAGGTGCACCGCTGGTACCAGCGCTGCCTGGTTTGTGTGGCCTGCCCGCGCTACGAGCCGTTCGGCCTGACGCCGTTTGAGGCCGCAGCGGCCGGTTGTGCGGTGATTTGTTCACGCACGGGGGCGTTCGAGCAGCTGGTGCAACCGGGCATCAACGGCGAACTGGTGGATGCCGGGGACGCTGCCGCCCTGGCGCAGGCGCTGCAGCGCGTGCTGGCCGACCCCGAAGCCGCGCTGCGCATGGGGCAGGCGGCGCGCGCGCGTGTTGCTGCTCACTTTTCGCTGCAGCAAGAAGCCGACGGCATCGGTGCGGTGTACGAGCGGCTTTGGGCGTCGTGACCGCTGTGGCTACCCCCTGCTCCGCGGCCCTGCGGGGGCCTGAGCGAATGGCGCTGGCGGGGTACGGCGCGTTGACCACCGCACTGCAGCCGCTGCTGCGCCTGAAGCTGGCGCGCCGGGGTGCTCAGGAACCGGGCTATCGGGAGGCGGTTGAAGAACGCTTTGGCCGCTATTGCAGCCCACCGTCATCGGACTGGCTGTGGGTGCACGCCGTCTCGCTAGGCGAGACCCGCGCCGCTGCCCTGTGGGTGAATCGACTGCGCGAGCGTCGGCCCGACATCCGCATTCTCTGGACGCATGGCACCGCGACCGGCCGCGCCGAAGGGCAACGCCACCTGCGCCCGGGCGACGCGCAGGTGTGGCTGCCCTGGGACGCGCCGGGGCCGGTGGCGCGCTTTCTGGCGCACTTCAGGCCGCGCGTGGGCGTGCTGATGGAAACTGAAGTCTGGCCGGTGCTCACCGACGCCTGCGCGCGCGCTGGGGTACCGCTGTTGCTGGTCAATGCGCGGCTGCATGTGCGCTCGGCGCAGCGCGCGCAGCGGCTGGCCTGGCTGGCGCGTCCGGCCTACCGGCGTCTGGCCGGCGTGTGGGCGCAGACCGTTGCCGATGCCGAGCGCCTGCGTGCGCTGGGCGCGCCGGTGGAGCCGCCCGCTGGGGGCGTGATCGGCAACGTCAAGTTCGACGTGCCGTGGCATCCACCGCCCTGGGCGCTGGGGCAGGCGTGGCGCGTGGCGTGGCGTGCCCGCACCGCGTCGGCCTGCAGCCCGAAAGGGCGCCCGATCTTGATGCTGGCCAGCAGCCGCGACGGCGAAGAACTGGCCTGGAGCGCCGCGTGGCGGCGCTGGCGGGTCAGCGATGCGTCGGCCGCCAACTGCCGGGTACCAGATCCGCTGCCCTCAGCCCAAGCTCGGACTGGCGGCGGTGAGGCTGCATTCGTCGTGCAGGCGGGCCCAGCGCCGGTGCGTCCCCTGTGGCTGGTGGTGCCCCGTCATCCGCAGCGCTTCGACGCCGTCGAAGCGGCGCTGCGGCAGCAGGGGTGGCGCGTGGTGCGGCGCTCGGCGCTGGGCGCGTTGCACGCACCGGCGCACTGGCCCGAGCCGTATGCACAGGCGGATGTGCTGCTGGGCGACAGTGTGGGCGAGATGCCCTGGTATTATGGACTGGCCGACGCCGCATTGTTAGGCGGCAGCTTCGGTCCCTATGGTGGCCAAAATTTGATCGAGGCCGCAGCGTGCGACTGCCCTGTGGTGGTGGGGCCGCATACCTTCAATTTCGCGTTCGCGGCCGAAGCGGCGATCGAAGCCGGGGCCGCCCGGCGCGCACACGACATCGAAGCTGGCGTGGCGCACGCCATGCAGTGGCTGGCCGATCCGCCGGCGCTGGCAGCAGCCCGGCAGGCGTGCGCCGCGCTGCTGGCCGCCCATGGCGGCGCTGCCCAGCGCTGTGCCGAGGCGGTGCTGCGGGTGTGGGCCGAGCGGGAACCGGCACCGGGCCACAGCCTGTCGCCGGACTGAACGCCTCCGCCCGTCTTAGCGCGGCTGCAGCAGCGCGTTGATCGGCTGCACGTCCTCGTTCGTCAGCACACCAGCGGCCTGTCGCAGACGCAGGTTGCCCACCAGCACGTCGTAGCGCGCCTTGGCCAGTTGTGCCTTGGTCTGGAACAGCTGGCTTTGCGCGTTGAGCACGTCGATGTTGATGCGTACCCCCACTTGGTAGCCGAGCTGGTTGGCCTCCAGCGCACTCTGGCTGGAGGCTTCGGCCGCTTCCAGCGCCCGCACTTGGCCCAAGCCCGATTGCACCCCCAGATACGCCGCCCGCGTGGCCTGCGCAACCTGGCGCAGCGCACCTTCAACGTCATTGCGGGCCTTGTCTTCCAGCGCCACCGCCTCCTTGATGCGGTTATCCAGTGCGCCACCGGTGTACAGTGGCAGATTGAACTGCACGCCGATACTGGCCACCTGGTTGCGCACGTAAGGGAACGGTGGCTGCTGGCCGGGCGCTCGCGCCCACTGCAGCTGCGCCACCGCATCCAGCGTCGGCCCTTTGGCGGCCTGTGCCTTGCGCACCTCCAGCCGTGCGATGTCGAGCGCCGCCTGCGCGCCGCGCACGGCGGGGTGTTGTTGCAGCGCGCGCTGTACCCAGGTGTCGAGAGCTTCGCTGGCCGGGGAGGGCAACGCAGCGGCGGCTTTGAGTGGCCAGGGATCGGTGCCGCTGCGGCCGACCAGCTGGTCCAGCGCGAGGCGCTTGACGCGCAGATCGTTTTCGGCGGCGATCTCTTGCGCCAGCACGAGGTCGAAGCGCGCCTGCGCCTCGCGCGTGTCGGTGATGGTGGCGGTGCCGACCTCGAAGTTGCGCTTGGCCGCCGCCAGCTGCTGCTCGACAGCGGCTTTCTGTGCGCGCACGAAGGTCAGCGTGTCCTGCGCCGTCAGCACGTCGAAATAGGCCTGTGCGACGCGCACGATCAGGTCCTGCTCGGCGGCGTCGAGTTGTGCCTGCGCCGCTTGCAGCGAGCGCTCGGCCTGTTCCACCTCGAGCGAGTTGCCGGGCCGGTACAGCGGGTGGCTGGCGCCCAGACGTACGGTCTGGTTGTTGAAGGTATCGTCGAGCACGTTGACCGAGCTGTCGCGGCGGTTGAGGAACGCCTCGGCCGACAGGCCTACCGTGGGCAGCACGCGCGCGCGCGCCTGTTCGGCGCGGGCACGGCTGGCGTCGAACTGGGCCTTGGCCGCCAGCCAGCTGGCGTCATAGGCACGGGCCGCTTCCAGCAGCGTCTGCAGGCTTTGTGCCTGGGCCGCGCCGGTCTGCAGCATCCACACGCTCGCGGCCAGGGCGGCAGCGCGTACGGCGCGCGGCCACAAGCGTGGCCACAGGTGGACTGTTGAAGAGGAATAAGCGGAACGCTTCATCATCCGTTACCCTGTTTTGATACCTGCGGGAGTATATTGCGATCCGCGCTGGCGTGCACGCCCGTGTCCCCGCTCAGTACTGTGGCACACTGGGATCGAGCTCCATCGCCCACGCGTGAATGCCGCCGGCGATGTTGACGACGTTGTCATAACCCTGACGCTGCAGGTAGTACGCCACCTGGGCACTGCGTCCACCGTGATGGCACAGACAGGCGATGGGGCGCTCGCGCGGCAGTTCGGACAGCCGCATCGGCAGGGTTGCCATGGGCACGTGGCGCAGCTCGAAGCCGTCGGGGCGGATGCTGGCGGTTTGTACCTCCCAGGGCTCGCGCACGTCCAGCACGATTGGTTCAGCCTCGGGATGGTCGGCGCGGCACTGCCGCAGCCATGCGGCCAGCTGCGCGGGGCGGATGTGATTCACCATACGAAGGGGCGCTGGGCGGCAAGTGCGGAGCGCTTCAGAAACGGAAGCCGCTCGGTTGCGGGAAATTGCGCAGGCGCGGAATCACGGTGTCCCACGGCTGCTCGCTGTGGTAGCCGGCTTCACTGCCGCGGATGACCAGCGTGGCGCGCATGATGGGGTCGTCGCCGACCACGGCGAACAACCGACCGCCAACGCGCAGCAGCTCCAGCAGGTCACCGGGGATCTCGGCCACTGAGCCTCCCAGCACGATCACGTCGTACGGGGCTTCGGAGGCGCAGGAGGCGAAGCGCCCGGCCGCCGCGTCCGCCGTCTTCACCTGCACGTTGTCGATGCCGGCACGCGCCAGATTGCGGCGCGCCATGTCCGCCAGCTGGGGGTTGATCTCGAGCGACAGCACCTGCCGCCCCAGGCGCGCCAGCAGCGCCGCCAGGTAGCCGGAACCCGTGCCAATGTGCAGGATGTTGTCGCCGGGCCGGATGGCGAGGTCCTGCACGATGCGAGCCTCCACTTTCGGCGCCAGCATCGATTCGCCCTCTACCGCCGGCTGCGACAGCGGAATCTCGAGGTCCGACAGGGCCAGCGCTCGGTAGGCCTCGGGCACAAAATCCTCGCGCCGCAGTTCATTCAGCAGCGCCAGCACACGGGCGTCGAGCACCTCCCACGGCCGAATCTGCTGCTCGATCATGTTAAAGCGCGCCTTGTCGAAGTCGAATGCCGTCGCGGTCATCGTCTATACACTCCGGGGAGTATGGTGACTGATTTCATCGTGCATTCTATCAGCCGGTCGTTGCCGCAAGGTCAAGCGCAGCGGCGGCCGATATGGGCGGCGGCGTGGGCGCAGCACCGTCGGACGCGGGCCGTGTGTCTGCGCAGGCGGCCCTGAAGGACGGGGCATCTGGGCACCCGCCCGCGCAGGGTGGGGTCTGTGCGGCGGCGGATGACCACGGCGCCTGCTGCATGCCTGTGCGCGCGAGTGGGCTCTGTGCGACGGCGGCAGCCATCATGCGCCCGGGCGCAGCAGGGCCTGCAGGCGGTATAGCGCCTCCAGCGCCTCGCGCGGGCTCAGGGTGTCGGGGTCGAGTTCGGCCAGCGCCTGCAGCGCGGGATGCGGGGTGGATGGATCGGTGGGTTCGGGTGCAGGCGGCGCGGCGTCGAATAGGTCGAACTGGCGCTGCAGGCGCGCGCTTTCGGCCTCTAGCTGGGCCAGCGTGTGGCGCGCCTGCTGCACCACCGCAGCGGGCACCCCGGCCAAGCGCGCCACCTGCACGCCGTAGCTGCGGCTGGCGGGGCCGGGCTCGATCTGGTGCAGAAAAACGATGTCGCGTCCCTTGCCTTCGACGGCACTGACGTGGACGTTGACCGCACCCGGGTGGCGGGTGGGGAACTCGGTCAGCTCGAAGTAGTGGGTGGCAAACAGCGTGAAGGCGCGCACGCGGTCGTGCAGGTGGGTGGCGATGGCGGCGGCCAGTGCCAGTCCGTCGAAGGTGGAGGTGCCACGGCCAATCTCATCCATCAGCACCAGGCTGTGCTCGCTGGCGTGGTGCAGGATTTGCGCCGCCTCGGTCATCTCCAGCATGAAGGTCGACTGTGCGTTGGCCAGATCGTCGGCGGCGCCGATGCGGGTGTGGATGGCGTCGATGGGCCCCAGGCGGCAGCTGGCCGCGGGCACGTAGCTGCCCATGCTGGCCAGCAGCACGATCAGTGCCACCTGCCGCATGTAGGTCGATTTACCGCCCATGTTGGGGCCGGTGATGATTTGCATGCGGGTGCGGGCATCCAGCACCGTGTCGTTCGGGATGAAGGGGCCGGCGCCCGTTTCCTGCAAGCGTGCCTCCACCACCGGGTGGCGGCCCTGCCGGATCTCGATGCGCGGCTCGGGCACGAACTGCGGCGCGCACCACTGCAGGGTCAACGAGCGCTCGGCCAGCGCGACGAGCACGTCCAGCGTGGCCAGCGCTCGCGCCAGGGTACCCAGCGCCGGCACAAATGGCTGCAAATCGTCCAAGAGGCGTTCATAGAGCCACTTTTCACGCGCCAGCGCACGCTCCTGGGCGCTCAACGCCTTGTCTTCAAAGGCTTTGAGCTCGGGGGTGATGAAGCGCTCGGCGTTCTTCAGCGTCTGGCGGCGTCGGTAGTCGTCGGGCACCTTGTCCAGCTGGCCCTGCGTGACCTCGATGTAGAAGCCGTGCACCTTGTTGTACTGCACGCGCAGGTTGGCGATACCGGTGCGCGCGCGCTCGCGCGCTTCCAGCTCGAGCAAAAAGCCGTCCGCGTTGGCCTGGATGGCGCGCAGTTCGTCGAGTTCGGCGTCGTAGCCGTCGTTGATGACGCCGCCGTCGCGGATCAGCGCCGCCGGCTCGGGCAGCAGGGCGCGCGTGAGCTGCTCGGCCACCGCCAGCGGTGGGCGCAGCGACTCGGCCAGCTGGGTCATCAGTTCGCTGTCGCCGCCGCTGGCCAGCTCAGCCACTGTTTGTGCCAAGGCGTCGCAGCGCTGCAGGGTCTGGGCCAGACCGCTGAGTTCGCGCGGGCGCACCTGCCGCAACGCGATGCGCGCCGTCAGCCGCTCCACGTCGGTGAGGCCGCGCAGGCGCTGTCGCAGCGGCTCTACGCCCTGGTCGCGCAACACGGCCAGCGCGGCCAAGCGCTGGCGCGCGACGCGGCGGTCGCGGGGCGGCTCCAGCAGCCAGCGTCGCAGCAAGCGGCTGCCCATGCTGGTGGCGCAGGTATCCAGCAGCGACAGCAGGGTAGGAGCGGGCTCGCCGCGCAGCGTCTGTGTCAGTTCCAGGTTGCGGCGTGTGGTGGCGGGCAGCTCGATGTTCTCCTGCGGCCGCACCACGCGCAGTGCGCGCACGTGGCCCAGGCGGGCGCCCTGGGTGTGCTCGGCGTAGTCGAGCAGCGCGGCCGCGGCGGCCTGGGCTGCAGCCAGCGCCTGGGCGTCCCATGCCGCCAGGCTGGCTGTCTGCAACTGCTCGCACAGCTTGCGCTGACCCAGCGTGGCGTCGAACACCCAGGCTGGGCGCACGGTCAGCGCCGCTGATGTGCCAAGGCTGGTCGGGGCCAGCCCCTCGCGCAGCTCGGCCTCAGCCGCCGACGGCAGGTCGGCGCTGTACAGGACTTCGCGCGGGGCGATGCGCTGCAGCCAGCCACGTAACTGTGGCCAGTCGCACTCGGCCAGGTGTACCGTGCCTTCGGTGATGGCGCACCACGCCAGGCCGCAGTGTCGGTGCGCCCCGACGTGCAGGGCCAGCAGCACCGCGTCGTGCTTGTCGGCCAGCAGTTCCGCGTCGGTGAGGGTGCCGGGGGTGACGATGCGCACCACTTGCCGCTCCACCGGCCCCTTGGCGTTGGCTACGTCGCCGAGCTGCTCGCAGATCGCCACCGATTTGCCCAGCCGGATCAAGCGCGCCAAATAGGTTTGCACGGCGTGCACAGGAACGCCCGCCATCACCACCGGTGCGCCGGCCGACTGTCCGCGCGTGGTCAGCGTGATGTCCAGCAGCCGCGCGGCCTTGTGGGCATCGTCGTAGAACAGCTCGTAGAAGTCCCCCATGCGGAAAAACAGCAGCGTGGTGGGGTACTGCGCCTTGATGCGCAGCCACTGCTGGATCATGGGGGTGTGGGCCGTCAGTGGGGCAGCGGGCGCGCCGGTACCGGGTGGCACCCCCGCGTCATCAGCGCTCGTCATGGCAACGCCATTCACCAGGGGGCGTCGGCTGCGCCCGGGGCGTCGCCGCTGGCGTCCTTGCCGTTGCGGTTCGCGCCAGGCGCATCCCCGGCCGCTTCCCTGTCGGATGTACCGTCGTGGCGTTGCGCGGCAAACCGGCTGTACTTGCCCAGCATACCCACCAGTTGACCGTAGATGCGCGGGTTGGCGGCCAGGCACTCGCGTTGCTCCAGAAAGTCGGCCTCGCCAGTGAAATTGCCAATCAGCCCGCCGGCTTCGGTGACCAGCAGCGCCCCTGCCGCCACGTCCCAGGGGCTGAGGCCCATCTCGAAAAAGCCGTCGCTGAAGCCCGCTGCGACGTAGGCGAGGTCGAGCGCCGCCGAACCGGGCCGGCGCACGCCCGCCACGCGCGGCATGACCTCACCCAGCATCTGCAGGTAGGTCTGGAAAGCGTCGCCGGGGCGGAACGGAAAGCCGGTACTCAGCAGGCAGTCGCGCAGCTGGGTGCGCCGGGCCACGCGGATGCGCCGCTCGTTCAGGTAGGCCCCACGGCCCTTGCTGGCCGTAAACAGGTCGTTGCGGGTCGGATCGTAGATTACCGCCTGCTCCAGCCGCCCGTCCACCATCAGCGCGATGCTGACGCAGTACACCGGAAAACCGTGGATGAAGTTGGTGGTGCCATCCAACGGATCGATGATCCAGGTGTACGCACGCCCCTTGCCTTTACCCTCGCGCCGCCCGGATTCCTCGGCCCAGATACCGTGCTCAGGGTAGGCGGCCAGCAGCGTGTCGATGATGGTGGTCTCGGCGGCGTGGTCGACTTCGGTGACGAAGTCGTTGAGCTGCTTGGCCGCGACCCGCACGGTGTCCAGATCGAGCGAGGCGCGGTTGATGAGCGCACCAGCGGCGCGGGCGGCCTTGACGGCCACGTTGAGCATGGGGTGAAGGTGGGCGGTCATGGGTTGTGGGCAAGAGCGGCAAAGGGCCGCGCGATGGCGGCGACAATACGCCATTCTACCGATGCCCGCCATGTCGTTCGATGCCGCGTGTCCACCCTCCGCCACCGTTGCCAACTTGCCGACAACGGTGCCGACCCGCTTCGTCCTGATCGAGCCCAGCCATGCCGGCAATGTGGGGGCGGTGGCGCGGGCGCTGAAGGTGATGGGTTTCGATGACTGGGCGCTGGTGCGCCCGCGCTGGCCCGACGTGCTGCAGCGCCCGCAAGCGCTGGAGCGCGCCAGCGGCGCGGTGGATGTGCTGCAGCGCGCGCGCATCGTGGCGACGCTGGAGGAGGCGCTGCAGGGCATGAGCCATCTGTGTGCCACCGCGATGATGCCGCGCGATTTTGGCCCGCCGACGGCGGCGCCGCGTCCCTACCTGGAGGCGCTGGCGCCGCGCGTCCGTGTTCAGCCGGGCGGGGGGGTGGCGTTCCTGTTCGGGCCGGAGCGCTACGGCATGGCCAACGACGACGTCTACCGCTGCCATGTGTGCCTGCGCATTCCTACCGCACCAGCGTATGGGTCGCTGAATCTGGCGGCAGCGGTGCAGCTCATTGCCTACGAGTGGCGGCAGGCGCTGGGAGGGTTCGACGACGCCGCGACTGTCGCCCTGCCAGCCCGCCGCGGGCCGGCCGACCCGCTGGCGGACGCGCCTGCCGTGTCGGGGCTGCTGGCGCATTGGGAGCAGGCGCTGCAGGCGATCGGGTTTCTGAACCCGGCGGCCCCAAAAAAGCTGATGCCGCGCCTGCGCCGACTGCTGCTGCGCGCCGCGCCCACCACGTCTGAAGTCCACATTCTGCGCGGGGTGGCGCGCGCCGTCATCGACGCCGCGCAGGGGCGCAGGCGCTAGACTCAGACGGTTTTCGCCACTGCCGTCTACCGATTGCCGTCTACCGATCACCGTGCTGCGCCGCCTCATCGCCGATATCGACGCCATTTTGGAGCGTGATCCTGCTGCCCGTTCGCGCTGGGAGGTGCTGACCTGTTACCCGGGTCTGCACGCCATCGTGCTGCACCGGCTGGCGCATGCGTGCTGGCGCGCGGGCCTGAAGTGGCTGGGGCGCTGGATCTCACTCTGGAATCGCTGGCTCACCGGCATCGAGATCCACCCGGGCGCGCGCATCGGCGAGCGCGTCTTCATCGACCACGGCATGGGGGTGGTCATCGGCGAGACCGCCGAGGTCGGCGACGACTGCACCATCTACCACGGCGTCACGTTGGGGGGCACTTCGCTGTACAAGGGGGCCAAGCGGCACCCGACGCTGGGCCGCGGGGTCATCGTGGGGGCGGGAGCCAAGGTGCTGGGAGGCTTCACCGTCGGCGACGGCGCCAAGATCGGCAGCAACGCGGTGGTGACCAAGCCCGTGCCGGCCGGTGCCACCGCGGTGGGCAACCCGGCGCGCATCATCGTGGCCGACGCCGACGAAAAGCGCGAGGCGGCGGCCGCACGCATGGGGTTTTCCGCCTACGGCGTGACGCAGAACGACGACCCACTCAGCCAGGCGCTGCGCGGGCTGATCGACAACGCGGCAGCGCACGAGCACCAGATCGCGCTGCTGTGGCAGGCCATCGAGAAGCTGGCCGGTGCACAACGCTCCGACTGCGTGCCGACTGAAGCCGCAAAAACCGAACATTTTGAAGCGGATCGGCTCAACCAGCTGGTGGGCAAGTGAGGTCGGTCCCCGCCTAGCAGACGCGGTTGCGGCCGGGCGGCACGGCCTCCCGCGTCCGTCGCTTCTCAGGGGCGCGGTGGACGCTGGGCCGATTTCGGCCGGAACGCCGCACAGACCGTCTCATCCGTCTCCAGGTACGGCCCCCCGATGAGGTCGATGCAGTACGGCACCGCGGCGAAGATACCATGAACCAATGGGCGACCGTCGGCGTCTTTCAGGCCTTCCAGCGTTTCGGCAATCGACTTGGGCTGGCCCGGCAGGTTGATGATGAGGCTGCAGCCGCGGATCACCGCCACCTGCCGCGACAGGATGGCGGTGGGCACGAAGCGCAGGCTGATCTGGCGCATCTGCTCGCCAAAGCCGGGCATCTCGCGGTCGGCCACGGCCAGCGTCGCCTCGGGCGTGACGTCGCGCGGCGCCGGGCCGGTGCCGCCGGTGGTCAGCACCAAAGAACAGCCGCAGTGGTCCACCAGCTCGATGAGCGTGGCGCTGATGCGCTCGCGTTCATCCGGAATCAAGCGCTCAACGAAGGTGATCGGGTTTTTGAGCGCACGGCTGAGCCACTGGCGCAGCGCAGGCAGTCCTTGGTCTTCATACACCCCGCTGCTGGCACGGTCGCTGATGGAGACGATGCCGATGGTGGCGGGGTCGAACGGGGTCGGTGTTGTCGTCATGTCGCTTATGGAATGCAGGCGGAGGTGGCGTGGCAGGGTAGCGGGGGCGTTGCCGGGTGCTGCCGCTTACGCCTCAGGGCCAGGGCCGGGGGATGCCGAGGCGCGCGCATCGAGCGCGGCGCGCACATGCAGGAACAACTCGCGGTAGGCGCGGCCTTGGCGCGGGGCTTGGCCCGGGGCGGTGTTGGCGCGCGCTTCGGCGTCGCGGCGCGCCTGGCGGATGAGGGCGCGCAGGCGCTGCCAATCGGCCTGGGGTTCCACGTCCCGCCAAGCGTCCAGGGCGGCGTCGTCGGCAATCAGTCGCTCGCGCCAGCGTTCGGCCTCGTGCAGGCGTTGCGTCTCGGCTGCGCTGCCCTGGTGCTGTTCGGCCAGCGCCGCCTCGATGGCCGCCACCTGCGCCTCGTCCAACCGGCGCATCAGCTTGCCCACATACTGCAGCTGGCGCCGCCGCCCCTCGAAGTCGTCGATGCGCCGCGCCTCGGCCACGGCCTGCAGCAGCGCATCGGGCAGCTCCAGCCGCTGCAGCAGTGACGCCTTCAACGTCAGCAACTGCTCGCCCACCGTCTGCAGGTGGGCGCTGCGTTTTTTCAGGTCGGTCTTGCTGAACTCCGCGTCCCATTTGGCGGCACGCCTGAGTTCGGCGTCCTCTTCGCTGCCATAAGCCACGAAGTGGCCGCGAACGTAGTACCCCTTGGCAGGTTTGCGTGGCATGACCGCTATCATAGCCAGCCACATGAGTACCCGACGCCCCCCCTCCCGCCGTGCGCGTGCGGCAGCCCCTGACGGCTTTCAGTTCACGCGCGAGCAGTTTCAGGAACTGGCCGACATCGCTTTGCAGCACGCCCGCGGGTTGGGCGTAGCTGATGCGGTGGTCGAAGTGTCCGAGGGCGCTGGACTGAACGTCTCGGTGCGTTGTGGCGCTCTGGAAAACGTCGAGCGCAACCGCGACAAGTCGCTGGCCATCACCGTGTTTCTGGGGCAGCGCCGTGGCCATGCGTCCACGTCCGATTTCACACCGCAGGCCATCCGCCGCACGGTGCAGGCAGCCTACGACATTGCGCGGCATACCGCCGAGGACCCCGCCGCCGGCCTGCCCGACGAAGTGGACGTGGCCAACAGCTATCCCGACCTGGAGCTGTTTCACCCCTGGCCGATCACGCCCGAGGCGGCGATGGAGCTGGCGCTGCGCTGCGAGGCGGCGGCGTTTGCGGTCAGCCCCCGCATCACCAACAGCGAAGGCGCTGCCGTCAGCGCCCAGCAATCGCACTTCTGGGCCGAGCACATGCGCGGCGGCGAACGCGGCCGGCAGGGCATCTTCGCCGGCGGCTACGCCAGCTCGCGCCACAGCCTGTCGGTGTCGCCCATCGCGGGCAAGGGCGACGCCATGCAGCGCGACTACTGGTACAGCAGCCAGCGCAATCCGGCCGATCTGGCCTCACCGGAAGCGGTGGGCCGCTATGCCGCCGAGCGGGCGCTGGCGCGCCTGAAGCCACGCAAGATCGCCACCACCGAGTGTCCGGTGCTGTTCGAGGCGCCGCTGGCCGCGGGACTGCTGGGTGCGTTCGTGCAGGCGGTCAGCGGCGGTGCCCTGTACCGGCGCACCACCTTTTTACCTGACAGCCTGGGCCGGCAAGTGTTTGCCGACCACATCGACATCGTGGAAGATCCGCACATCCTGGGGGCCAAGGGCAGCGCGCCGTTCGACGACGAAGGCGTGCGCACGGTGGCGCGTGCGGTGGTCAGTGGCGGCTGCGTCAAGGGGTATTTTTTGAGCACCTACTCGGCGCGCAAGCTGGGGTTGCGCACCACCGGCAACGCCGGCGGCTCGCACAACTTGCTGATGACCAGCCGCCACACGCAGCCCGACGACGACCTGTCGGCGATGCTGCGCAAGCTCGGACGCGGCCTGTTCGTCACCGAGCTGATGGGGCAGGGCGTCAATCCGGTCACGGGCGACTACTCGCGCGGCGCCGCCGGTTTCTGGGTCGAAGACGGGGTCATTGCGTATCCCGTGCAGGAAATCACCATTGCGGGTAACCTGAAGGAGATGTTCCGCGGCATCGTGACCATCGGCGCCGACGCCTACACCCTGGGGGCCAAGACCGTGGGCTCGGTGTTGATCGACCACATGACCGTGGCGGGCAGCTGAGCGCGGCGTGGTGTTGCGCCTGCCGCCGCGCACCGCAACGCTGCAGGAGACTGAGCCCATGACGCACACGCACCCCTACGCCCATGTGGCCACCGATCTGTCCCTGCCCGGGGGACGACGGGCCCGTGTGTGGTCGTTGCCCGCGCTGGCGCTTGAGTTGGGATTCGAGCGCCTTGCGCGCCTGCCGGTGTCGCTGCGCATCGTGTTGGAGGCGCTGGTGCGCCACTGCGACGGCCAGCGGGTCGAGCCGCGGCACGTGCAGGCGTTGGCCCAGTGGCAGCCCAACGCGCCGCGCAGCGAAGAAATCCCGTTTGTGGTGGCGCGCGTGGTGCTGCAGGACTTCACTGGTGTGCCGCTGCTGTGCGACTTGGCGGCGATGCGCAGCACCGCCGCCGCGCTGGGCCGCAACCCCGGGGTGATCGAGCCGCTGGTGCCGGTGGATCTGGTGGTCGATCACTCGGTGCAGGTGGACACCTTCGGCAGCCCGCTGGCGCTGCAGCGCAACATGGCGCTGGAGTTCCAGCGCAACCGCGAGCGCTACCAGTTCATGAAGTGGGGCATGCAGGCGTTTGAGACCTTTCGCGTGGTGCCACCGGGCAGTGGCATCGTGCACCAGGTCAACCTGGAGCACCTGTTCCGGGGGGTGCGCAGCCGCACCCTGGCCGATGGCACGCTGGAGCTGTTTCCCGACACGCTGGTCGGCACCGACAGCCACACCACGATGATCAATGGTGTGGGTGTCGTCGGCTGGGGCGTGGGTGGGATCGAGGCCGAAGCGGCCATGCTGGGGCAGCCGGTGTATGTGCTGACGCCAGACGTGGTGGGCGTGGAGCTGACCGGGCGACTGCCCGAGGGGGTGACGGCTACCGATCTGGTACTGACCATCACTGAGCTGCTGCGCCGCGCCGGGGTGGTGGGCAAGTTCGTCGAGTTCTTTGGCGACGGGGCGGCGACCCTGTCGGTGCCCGATCGCGCGACGCTGGCCAACATGGCACCCGAATACGGCGCGACGATGGGTTTTTTTCCCGTTGATGAGCAGACGGTGCGCTATCTGCAGCGCACCGGCCGCACAGCCGACGAAGTGACCGCCTTTGAGGCGTATTTCCGCGCCCAGGGCCTGTTTGGCGTGCCGCGCGCGGGCGACATCGACTACAGCCAGGTGCTGCGGCTGGATCTGTCCACCGTCGAGCCCTCTGTGGCGGGACCGAAACGGCCGCAGGACCGCATCGCGCTGGCGCAGCTCAAGGCCACCTTTGGTGCGCTGCTGGGCACGCCAGTAGCCAACAACGGGTTTGGGATTCCCAAAGAGGCCCACGCCAAGCGGGTGCCGGTGTCGATCGACCTGGGCGCGGCCGGCCGCCTGGACGCGAGTGGACGGCCGCTGGCGCAGCGGCATGCCACCACCGTGGGGCACGGCGACGTGCTCATTGCCGCCATCACCTCCTGCACCAACACCAGCAACCCGGCGGTGCTGGTGGCCGCGGGCCTGCTGGCGCAAAAGGCGGTGGCGCGCGGCCTGCGGGTGGCGCCGCATATCAAGACGTCGCTGGCGCCGGGCTCGCGCGTCGTCGCCGAATACCTGCAGCGCGCGGGGCTGCTGCAGCCGCTGGCCGAACTGGGCTTTGCGGTGGCGGGCTACGGCTGCACCACCTGTATCGGCAACGCGGGCGATCTGGCCGCCGAGCTCAACGAGGCCATCCAGCGCGAGGGCCTGGTGGTGGCGGCGGTGTTGTCGGGCAACCGCAATTTCGAGGCGCGCATTCACCCCAGCGTGCGCGCCAACTTCCTGGCCTCGCCGCCGCTGGTGGTGGCATTTGCGCTGGCCGGGCGCGTCACCATCGACTTCGCGCGCGAGCCCCTTGGCATCGACGCCACAGGCCAGCCGGTGTACCTGAAAGACCTGTGGCCCAGCAGCGACGAGATCCACGCTGCGCTGCCGTATGCGCTCGATCCGGCCACTTTCGAGCGCATCTACCGCGACGTGGGCGCCGACAACGCGCTGTGGCAGCAGGTGCCCAGCGCCGAAGGGCAGGTGTACGACTGGCCTGACTCCACTTACATCGCAAGGCCGCCGTTTTTCGATGCCTTTGCGCTGACGCCTGCGCCGCAGCCGCCTATCGTCGGCGCCAAGGCGCTGTTGCTGCTGGGCGATTCGGTTACCACCGACCACATCTCGCCCGCAGGGGCCATCGCCGCGCAGTCCCCGGCAGGACAGTGGCTGCTGGCGCACGGGGTGCCGAAGGCCGACTTCAACAGCTACGGCGCGCGGCGCGGGCACCATGAGGTCATGATCCGCGGCACGTTCGCCAACGTGCGGCTGAAAAATTTGATGATTCCGCCGCGCCCTGACGGCAGCCGGGTCGAAGGTGGCCTCACGCTGGTGGATGGCGAGCGGATGAGCGTGTTCGACGCTGCCCAGCACTATCAGCAGCGCGGTGTGCCGACGCTGGTGTTTGCGGGCGAGGAGTACGGCACCGGCAGCTCGCGCGACTGGGCCGCCAAGGGCACAGCGTTGCTGGGTGTGCGCGCCGTGGTGGCGCGCAGCTTCGAGCGCATCCACCGCGCCAACCTGGTGGGCATGGGCGTGCTGCCGCTGCAGTTCATGGGTGAGGACTCCTGGCAGCGCCTGGGCATCGATGGCAGCGAAACCTTCGCCATCGAGGGGGTGCAGGCGCTGCAGCCGCAGCAGACGTTGATGCTGGTGATTGAGCGCGCCAGCGGCGTCGTCGACCGGGTGCCCGTTCTGAGTCGGATCGACACCCCGATCGAGGCGGAGTACTACCGCCACGGCGGCATCCTGCCGTTCGTGCTGCGGCAGATCTTGGCCGGATGAGGCCAGCAAAAAGGGCTTGCACGATCGCTCGTGCAAGCCCGTGGGGAAAATGGTCGGCGTGGCGGGATTCGAACTCGCGACCCCTTGCACCCCATGCAAGTGCGCTACCAGGCTGCGCTACACGCCGAGAGCTCGAATTATAAGGGGGTTTTCTGTCAGGTGCCCGGGCGCAGCGGCGGCTCCAGCAGCGCACGGATGGCCCGCAGCTCGGCCAGTACCGCGGCGCGGTCCAGCCCGGTGTGGCCGCGCCCGCCGGTGTCGGGCGTCACGGTGGGACTTTCCGCCAGAACGATCTGGCCGACGGCGGTGTCACCACTGGGGTGAGTGGGTCGGCCGTCGCCGTCGTCATCTGCGTCGGCCGGCCCCGACGTGGGCGCACTGTCGTGGCGCAGCTGGCGGTCCTGCTGCACCCATTCGGCCAGGCGGTTGCGCGCGCCATGAATGGTGAAGCCCTGCTCGTACAGCAGTTCGCGGATGCGCCGGATCATCAGCACCTCGTGATGCTGGTAGTAGCGGCGGTTGCCGCGCCGCTTCATCGGGCGCAGCTGGGTAAATTCCTGTTCCCAATAGCGCAGCACGTGCGGCTTGACACCGCACAGCTCGCTGACTTCGCCGATGGTGAAGTAGCGTTTGGGCGGGATGGGGGGCAGAGTCTCGGATCCGGACATGGGCATCAGTCGCAGGCGCTGCGATCAAAGCCGACACTGTAGCGCAGACCGGCGCGCCGCTGCCGTCACGACAGATTCATGATTTCAGGCCCCCCTTTGGCAAGCGCGCGCTGATAGGCCGCTCGCGCGCGATAGCGCTGGCGCCAAGCCTGCGTGGCGGGGTAGCGCGCCGGCAGCGCCGCACCGCCCAGTGCAAACACCGCTTCGATGGCAAAGCTCATCTGGATGTCAGCCAAGGCCAGCTGCGCTCCGGTCAGCCACGGGCGGCCATCGGCCAGCGTACGCTCAATCCAGTTCAGCGCGCCGTCGATATTGGGCTGGATGAAGCGCTGCATGACCTGTTGGCTGATGGCGCGCGCAATGGGGCGCGCAAAGAAAGGCATGCGCTGCCGGGGGATGCTGACGAAGACCAGCTGCATCACCACCCAGTTCATCAGCGATCCTTCGGCAAAGTGCAGCCAGAAGCGGTTGTCGCGGTGCGCGGCGCTGCCAGGCGCTGGCAGCAGCGCGGCCAGTTCGCCGTCGGACGGCGGGGGAAAGGTCTGCACCAGGTACTCTAGGATGGCACCTGATTCGGCCACCGTGATGTCGCCGTGGGTGATGACGGGCGACTTGCCCAGCGGATGAACGGCCTTGAGCTCCGGCGGTGCCAGTCGGGTGCGCGGGTCGCGCCGGTAGGTGCGCAGCTCGTACGGCACCCCCAGTTCCTCGAGCAGCCACAGCACGCGCTGCGAGCGGGAGTGTTCCAGATGATGCACAACCAGCGTTGACATGGGCATGCTCCTGAGGGGGTTACGTGACGAGTGCTGCGCCCGGGCAAGCGTCCAGGATGGCAGAACGACGGGGGTGTGTGTCCCATGCCTGCAGCGCTGCCTGTGCGGTGCACAAAGTGGCGGCCCGGTGGGCGACAGCGGCAGGCAAGGGGCGGGCGCATGCGCATCAGCGCCCTTGCAGCAGGGCATCGAGCCGGTGCGCATCGGCGCAGAACAGGCGGATGCCTTCGGCCAGCTTTTCGGTGGCCATGGCGTCTTCGTTGAGCGCGTGGCGAAACGCTGCTTCGTCGCCGCTGCGGTAGTGCTGTTCGGGTAGGTCGGCGCGGGCGGCGGCGTCTAGGGTCAGCCGCGGCGGTGCGTCCCCTGGCGTGGCTGCCAGCTGGCCCAGCAGTTCCGGGCTGATGGTCAGCAGGTCGCAGCCACTCAGCGCCAGAATCTGCCCCGTATTGCGAAAACTCGCCCCCATCACCTCGGTGGCGATGCCGTGGCGTTTGTAGTAGGTCCAGATGCGGGTGACGGACTGCACGCCCGGGTCGTTGGGGCCGGCCATCGCGGCCTCGTCCCACTGCGTCCCGGCGCGCGCCTTGTGCCAGTCGTAGATGCGGCCGACGAACGGCGAGATCAGGCGCACACCGGCGTCAGCGCAAGCCACCGCCTGGCAGAAGGCAAACAGCAGCGTCAGGTTGGTGTGGATGCCCTCGCGCTCGAGCAGCTCGGCAGCGCGAATGCCTTCCCACGTGGCGGCGATCTTGATCAGCACACGCGCGCGCGGCACGCCCTCGGCTTCGTACAGGGCAATGAGGCGGCGTGCGCGCGCTACCGTGGCCGCGGTGTCGAAGCTCAGCCGCGCGTCCACCTCGGTGGAGACGCGCCCGGGCACGATGCGCAGAATCTCGCAGCCAAAACGCACCAGCAGCCGGTCCACCAGCTCGTCCAGCGGGCGGCCGCGGTGGCGCGCCAGCACGTCATCGAGCAGCGGCGCGTAGTCGGCTTTGAGCACCGATTTCAGGATCAGCGAGGGGTTGGTGGTGGCGTCGCGCGGCTGATACTGCGCCATCTGCAAAAAATCGCCGGTGTCGGCAACGACGATGGTGTGACGTTTGAGCGCTTCGAGTTGGTTCATCGTGTGTGACAGAGACGACTGAAGAGGTGACGCCCCGCACGGGCGCGGACAGCAGGCTCCCCGCGCGCCGGGGAAGCCCGATGCCACTGCGGGCCGGGTAGCGGACCGTTCGGTATGCGGCGTCTGGGCACGATGACGGGCATGGGGCCGGGGGCGGAAGGTTAGCGCAGCGGCGTGCGCAGGTGCGCAATCACCGTGTCGGTGGCCGGACGCATGCCGCGCCACCAGGCGAACGAGTCGGCCGCCTGCTCGACCAGCATGCCCAGGCCATCGGCCAGCCGGGCGACGCCGGCCTCACGCGCCTGGCGCAGAAACGGCGTCAGGCCTTTGCCGTACACCATATCGTACGCCAGCCCATCGGGTGCGAAGACCGAGCGGGGCAGCGGCAGCGCCTGCGCGTCCAGACTGGCGGCGGTGGCGTTGATCACGAGGTCGAAGGCGCCAGCGGCGGGCAGATCGGACAGGGCGGCGCCAGCCAGTTCCGGCCCACCCAGGCCCAGCGCCTGAAAGTCGCGCACCAGCGCGTGCGCCTTGTCGGCGCTGCGGTTGGCCACCAGCAGCACCGCCGGGCGCGCCTGCAGCAGCGGCTGCAGCACGCCGCGCGCGGCGCCTCCCGCGCCCAGCAGCAGTACCCGGCACCCGGCCAGCGACAGTCCCAAGTTGTGGGTCAGGTCGCGCAGCAGCCCCACGCCGTCGAAGTTCTCGGCGCGGCAGCGCCCGTCGGCATCGAAGGCCAGCGCATTGGCCGCCCCGGCAGCGCGCGCTCGCTCGCTGACCTCATCGGCGTAGGCGCAGGCCTGCAGCTTGAACGGCACGGTGACGTTGACGCCCCGGCCGCCTTGCGCGCGGAAGTGGTCGACGGTGGCGGCAAAGCCGTCCAGCGGGGCTTCGATGGCCGTGTAGGTGACGGGCTGCCCGGTAGACTGGGCAAACAGCGCGTGGATGCGGGGTGACAGACTGTGGCCGACGGGGTGGCCGATGACGGCGTATCGATCCATGGCTGCCATTGTCGCCGATGCCCGGTCCGGGTGTTGCCCATCACCCAGGCAATGCCGTACGGTGGGCTGGCGATGGACAGCTAGGCCTTGGGTGATGCCGCCGCGCCGTTGACGCGCTGTCGGCCCGGCTGGCCTGCGCTACGAGACCCACCGCGTCGTGTCGTCGTCCTGCGGGGGCAGATCGTCGTGGACGAGCGCCTCGCGCAGCGCCAGCAGATCCATCAGCGCGTCAAGCGGAAATCCGCGCCATCCGCCGCGCTGGTCGTGCGACAGCGCATCAAACTGCGCACGCACCGCATCGGGGTCGTGGCGCACGGCCCCCAGCGCATTGGCGATGCGCGGGCACTGCATGACCAAGGCCTGCGGATAGCGCAGACCGGGGGCAGCGCGTATCCACGCCTCGCTGTTGGGCAGAAGGGTTGCACGTCCGCTTTGATGGGGCCCCATCATCGGCGTCAGGCGGTCGGCACGCAACCAGCTCGGGCCGCTGCCGGCTCGGGTCGAGGCAGGCATTAACACCGGTGTGCGCGGCTGCTGTTGGCCCGCTACCGGCCCGGTAGCCAACCCTGACGACCGGGTCACTTGGCACAGCGACGAGACGATGACACTGGTGGAGCCGGGGCGGCACTGCAACGTGGTGCTGCTCACCGTTGGCGCCGTGGCGCCGGACCTGATGCCACTGCCTAGGGTGCCGCCGCGGGATGCGACCGGTCGCTTCGGCTTGGAGACACGGGCC
>NZ_DAISZC010000010.1:0-5567 GCF_036824975.1 Tepidimonas sp. | reverse complement strand
CTGGCGCCTGCGCCAGCGCTGAATGCCCAGGCGCTGGCGTCAGCGGCACCCCTCAAGCGGCGGCCAGATCACCCACCGGGACGCAGCTGCAAAACAGGTTGCGGTCCCCGTAGACGTTGTCCACCCGGCTCACCGGTGGCCAGTACTTGCTGCCGGCTCCACCGTGGGCGCGGTGGAACGGCAGCGCAGCGCCCAGTTCACGCGGGTAGGGGTGCGGCCAGTCCTCGGCCAGGCAGCGGCTGGCGGTGTGCGGGGCGTTTTTCAGCGGGTTGTCCTCGCGTGGCCACACGCCCAGCTCCACGGCGCGGATTTCTTCGCGGATCGCGACCATGGCGTCGATGAAGCGGTCCAGCTCGGCCAGCGGCTCGCTCTCCGTCGGTTCCACCATCAGCGTGTTGGGCACCGGGAACGACAGCGTCGGCGCGTGAAAGCCGTAGTCCATCAGCCGCTTGGCGATGTCTTCGGCCATCACGCCACAGCTGTCTTTAAAGCTGCGGCAGTCCAGGATGCACTCGTGTGCCACGTGGCCATTGGCGCTGGCGTAGAGCGTGGGGTAGTGCGGGCGCAGGCGGGCGCTGACGTAGTTGGCGGCCAGGATGGCGGTTTCGGTGGCCCGCAGCAGCCCGTCGGCGCCCATCATGCGGATGTACATCCACGAGATGGGCAGCACCGCCGCATTGCCCAGCGGCGCGGCCGACACCGCACCCACCGGCGCATCGGCACGGGCGCCTCCCGCGTAGGCGCCGGCCGCATGGGCCGTGGCGTGTCCGGGCAGGTAGGGCGCCAGCTCGTCCACCACGCACACCGGGCCCACGCCGGGGCCGCCACCGCCGTGTGGAATGCAAAAGGTCTTGTGCAGATTCAGGTGGCTGACGTCGCCACCGAACTCGCCCGGCGCGGCGGTGCCGACCAGCGCGTTCATGTTGGCACCGTCGATGTAGACCTTGCCGCCGTGCGCGTGCACGATATCGCACAGCGCCTTGACGCCGGTCTCGAACACCCCATGTGTGCTGGGGTAGGTAATCATCACGCACGACAGGCGCGCACTGTAGAGCTCGCACTTGGCGCGCAGGTCTTGCAGGTCCACGTTGCCGCTCGCATCGCACGCCACCGGCACCACTTGCAGCCCGGCCATTTGGGCACTGGCGGGGTTGGTACCGTGGGCCGACGTGGGGATGAGGCAAATGTCGCGCTGCGCCTGGCCACGGGCAGCGTGATAGGCGCGGATGGCGAGCAGGCCGGCATATTCCCCCTGCGAGCCGGCGTTGGGCTGCAGGCTGATGGCCGCGTAGCCGGTGGCTTGGCACAGCCACGCGCGCAGCTGCTCATCCAGCTGGCGGTAACCCTCGAGCTGGTCGGCCGGGGCGAAAGGGTGCACCTGCGCAAACTCGGGCCAGGTGATGGGGATCATCTCGCTGGTGGCGTTGAGCTTCATGGTGCACGAGCCCAGCGGGATCATCGTGCGGTCCAGCGCCAGATCCTTGTCCGACAGGCTGCGGATGTAGCGCAGCATGGCGGTTTCGCTGTGGTGGGTGTTGAACACCGGGTGTGTGAGGTAGGCGCTGGTGCGGCGCAGCGTTGGCGGGATGAGGGTGTGGCCGTCGGCGGCCAAGGTGTCGAACGACGGCAGCGTCTGCCCCGGCGCCGCAAATACCGCCCACAGCGCCTCGATGTCAGCGCGCGTGGTGGTCTCATCCAGCGCGATGCCCACGTTGCCGTGTCCCAGATCGCGCAGATTCATGCCGCGCTCACGCGCACGCGCCAGCAGCGCGGTGGTGGCGGCGCCGGTGTGCAGACACAGGGTGTCGAACGCGCTGCCATTGGCCAGCGGGTGGCCCAGGGCGCTGAGTCCACGTGCCAGCACCGCCGTCAGGTGCGCCACGCGCTCGGCAATGCGGCGCAGCCCCTGCGGGCCGTGATAGACCGCGTACATGCTGGCCACCACCGCGGGCAGCACTTGCGCGGTGCAGATGTTGGAGGTGGCTTTTTCGCGCCGAATGTGCTGCTCGCGCGTCTGCAGCGCCAGCCGGTAGGCGGGCTGGCCGTGCACGTCCACGCTGACGCCCACCAGCCGCCCGGGCAGCGATCGTTTGAAGGCATCGCGGCAGGCCAGGAAAGCGGCGTGCGGGCCGCCCGCGCCCATCGGCATGCCAAAGCGCTGACTACTGCCCACCACGATGTCCGCCCCCCACTCGCCCGGCGGCACCAGCAGCGTCAGCGCCAGCAAATCGGTGGCGACGATGAAGGCCGCGCCCTTGGCGTGCACCGTGTCCACATCGGCGCGCCAGTCGTCGATGCGGCCGTGCGTGGCCGGATACTGCACCAGCGCGGCGAAATAATCGTTGCGCGCCAGCGCCTGCTGCCACGCCTCGGCGCTGTGCGTGACGTGCACCTGCAATCCCAGCGGTTGCGCGCGCGTGCGCACCACCTCGATGGTCTGCGGATGGCAATCGCCCGAAACGATGATGGTCTGCCCCGTCGCCTTGACACTGCGGCGTGCCAGTGTCATCGCCTCAGCAGCGGCGGTGGCCTCGTCCAGCATCGACGCGTTGGCAATGTCCATGCCGGTGAGGTCGGTGACCATCGTTTGGAAGTTCACCAACGCCTCCAAGCGGCCCTGCGAAATCTCGGCCTGATACGGCGTGTAGGCGGTGTACCAGGCGGGGTTTTCCAGGATGTTGCGCAGGATGACGGTGGGCGTGTGTGTACCGTAGTAACCCTGGCCGATAAAGCTGCGCAGGATGCGGTTTTTTTGCGCGATAGCCTTCAGTTCGGCCAGCGCCTGCGCTTCGCTGGCCGGTGGGGGCAAATCCAGGGCGCGCACGCGGGCAATGGCCTGCGGCACGACGCTGGCCACCAGCGCCTGGCGCGAGGTCTCGCCGATGGCAGCGAGCATGCGCGCCTCCTCTTCGGGGGTGATGCCGATGTGGCGGGCGATGAATGCGCCGGCATCGTCCAGCGACGGCAGCGGGGTGGAACTAGTCATGGCGTGGCTTTACAGGATGTCCGTGGAGTCGTTCGTGGTTTACCAAAGGCAGGCAAAGGGGAGGTCTGCACGACCGTCGCGAGCGGGCGAAGCGCAAGGCGCACGGAGCGCAGCGACCGAGACATCACAATGAGTGAGGCGAGGGAGCGAGCACCGCGCAACGCAACGATCCGTACGCGCAGCAGGTTGTGCAGACCTTCCTTAGGGCACCGTCAGCCTCAGCGGGTCAGTTGGCCGTAGGCGGCCTCGTCCAGCAGCGTGTCAAGCTCACTGGGCTGGCTTAGCCGCACCTTGAAAAACCAGCCCGCGCCCAGCGGATCGCTATTGGCCAGCGAGGGGTCGGCGCGCAGCGCCTCGTTGACCTCCACCACCTCGCCGCTGACGGGCATATAGACGTCGGCGGCGGCTTTGACCGACTCGACGACGCCAGCGACCGCTTTTTGCGCCAGGGTCTTGCCCACCTCGGGCAGCTCGACAAACACCACATCGCCCAAGGCATCTTGCGCGTGGTGGGTGATGCCGACGGTGGCGATGTCGCCTTCGACGCGGATCCATTCGTGGTCGGGGGTGTACTTGAGGGACATGGCGGACTCCTAAAACACGGGTTGGTACGAAAGGAGGTGGGCAGGGGGGCGAGCGACGAAACGGGTCAGAGGCGATGTGCCGTGGACGATCAAAACAGCTCGTCGGCGGGGCAGCGTAGGCGTCGGCGTGGCGGCGCATACGGCCGTCCATGGCACTGTACGGTGTTCAACCCCGGTGATAACGTGGCGGGATGAAGGGCAGAGGAGCGACGGTCATCGGCACCGGCTTGCCACGTACCATGGCGTGCAGTGGGGTGCCTAACGCCGCGTGCGCAGCCGCCACGTAGCCCATGGCGATGGGTTGATTCAGCGTGGGCGACAGCAAGCCGCTGGTGACCTGGCCAACGGGCGTGCCATCAACGGCGTGCAACGGTGCCGGCTCGCGCACCGGCACGCGTTCTTGAGCCAGCAGGCCCACGCGCACACGCTGCACCGGGGCGCTGCCGTCGAGCTGGGCCAACACACGCGCCGCACCGGGAAAGCGGCCCTCGCGCGCGCCACCGCGCCGCCGCACTTTCTGAATCGCCCAGCTCAGCGCCGCCTCCACCGGCGTGGTGGTGGCGTCGATGTCGTGGCCGTACAGACACAGGCCCGCTTCCAGCCGCAGCGAATTGCGCGCGCCCAGGCCAACGGGCTTGACTTCGGGCTGCGCCAGCAGGGCCTGCGCGAAGGCGACGGCGCCCTGCGCGGGCAGCGAGATCTCGAAGCCGTCTTCACCGGTGTAGCCGCTGCGGGTGATGTACAGATCGGCCCCTTGCCAGCGGGTGGCCATGCCCGTCATGAAGACGAGCTGCTGCACCCCGGGCACCAGCCGTTGCAGCGCCTGTGCCGCCAGCGGTCCCTGCAGTGCCAGCAAAGCGCGCTGCGGCAGCGGCTCGACCCGACAGCGCTGGCCAATGTGGGCCTGCAGATGGGCGATGTCGGCGGCCTTGCACGCCCCGTTGACGACCAGAAACAGATCCTCGCCCCGGTTGACGAACATCAAGTCATCCAGGATGCCGCCGTCGTCGTTGAGCAGCAGGCCGTAGCGCTGGCGGTGCAGCCCCAGTCCCAGCACGTCCATGGGGATCAGGCTCTCCAACGCTTCGGCGGCCTGCGTGCCCACCAGCCGCACTTGCCCCATATGTGAGACGTCGAACAGGCCGGCTGCGGTGCGCGTGTGCAGGTGTTCGCGCAGCAATCCGTCGGGGTACTGCACCGGCATGTGGTAGCCTGCAAAGGGCACCATACGCGCACCCAGCGCCAGGTGCAGGTCGTACAAAGGGGTCTTGAGCAAGGACTCAGCAGAGGCGGACATGACAAAAGAATCCCAACAGGCGGTAGCCACCGGTGCTCGGTAACACACCGGGACACACCTGCTGTCCGCTTTACCTGAGAGATTCACGCTGCGGTGCCGCCCGTGCGGGTGCCGCGACGTTTGCTCCTTCGGTGGATGCCGCCGCGCGGCGGCGGCCAGCGGGGCAACGATCGGTCGCGATCGCCGTTCACCCCCAGCCGCGCCGCCCGCGGCGCGACACCTCTCTCCAGCAGGCAAGCACCCCGTGGGGTGCTGCATCAGTCCTTTTGCCTGAGCGTTTGGCTGTATGCCTGCGCCTTCGGCGGCCGCCGGGCGGGGCGTGTCCACACGTCGCCCAGGCTGGCTCTCTCCTGATGGGACACATTGTAGCGGTGTGGCGGCGGTCGTGGGGGTGCGGCATCGATGCGCTGGTGCGCTTGATGAGACCGCTGGTTGGTCAAACCAGCGCGCGCCCCCGTGCGCTGGCTTCGGTATCTCGATGCGCAAGGCGTGTGTGTGGCTACAGCGGTCTCTCTCGCCCTGCCGAGACACCTGCAGATAACCGTGACGTCTTGACGGTGCCTAAACCGATCTGTCAGTCGCGGCGTCGGATCTCAGTTTAGCGTCGCCGCCTCGAAGCCGACCACGTTTCGCGCCGCGCGCGAGAACTCGATGCCGATGAGGTGAATCGGCTTGCCTTCTGCGCGGTATTTGTCGGCAT
>NZ_DAISZC010000009.1:13409-40225 GCF_036824975.1 Tepidimonas sp. | reverse complement strand
TGGCGCGGTGGCGCTAGCGGGGTGGCTGCTGCTGCAATACGCGCTGAACATAGGTTACGGCTACTGGGAAGATTATTGGCTGTTCGCGGTGTACTTGCTGCTGGCGGCACTGGCCTACGCCGTAGGAGCCGAAATGGCGCGTCTGCACGCCCTGCGCGGGTTGGTGTGGGCCGTGGTGCTGGCGGCTTTTGCGTCGGCACTCATCGGCATCGGACAGTGGGTCGGCGGCGACGCTGTCAGCCAGTGGAATTCCGCGTTTTTATTTCCATTGGCTGGCAGCGACCGCATGGTGGGCAACCTGGCGCAGGCCAATCAATTCGGCACCCTTTGTCTAGTGGGGCTGTGGCTAGGCTGGGCCATACTGGCCCCTTGGTGCGACGCCAGCCCAGCACGCCAGGGAGCTGCTGTCATCTTAGCGGCGGTGCAGCTCACCGGGGTCTATCTCAGCGGCTCGCGCACGGCCGTCCTCAACCTGTGGGCCACGCCGGTGTGGGTGCTGCTGTGGCTGTGGTGGCAAGGCCGCAGCTGGCGCACCGAGCGCATGCTGCGCTGGATGTTGGGCGCCTGTGCCGGGTGGTTGATTTTGCAGGCAGCCCTGCCTGCGTTGTCTGCCGCCCTGGGCTGGACCGCGCCTCCCGTGGAGCGAACGCTCACGCAGGACGACAACCGGCTTCGCCTGTGGCAGATGGCGTTGCAGGCGACTACTTCCGCCCCCTGGCTGGGCCTGGGACCCGCCGGCATGGCGCATGCGCATGTGGTGTGGGCAGTAGAGTTTGGATCATTCGACAACGCGATTGCCGCGCACGCGCACAACACCGTTCTGGATTTGCTGGTGGTCTTTGGCTGGCCGCTGGGCGGGCTGGCGGTGCTGGGGGGCGTAACACTGTGGCTGCTGCATTTGCGCGGCAGTCACAACCGGACCACATTTTTGCTGTGGCTGGCCTGCACTACGGTGCTGACCCATGCCCTGCTCGAATACCCGCTGCACTTTGGGATGTTCCTGTGGCTGGTGGCGCTGCTGTTGGGGGCCGCCACGCAGCCGCAGGGGGTATGGGCCGCCTTGCACGGCAACGGAGCAGCTGGGGATGTCCAGGCCGCGCCGTGCACCCGACGTAGCGCACTGATGCCCGGGCTGGTTAGGGGACTGGCGGCAGTGGGGTTGGTGGGCCTGGGCCTGATCTGGCAGGCGTATGTGGAGCTGGAATCGCTGCACACGTTGTGGCGCCAGCAGGGCGGGCGCGCGGCGCAGCAGGCGCTGCCTGCCGTTAGCCCGCGCACGCAGCGGCTGTTTCCCGGTTTGCTTGAGCGCGTGCACTGGTTTACATTACCAGAGGAGTCCATCGGACATCTGGATGCGCCGCAACGCGCCGCGCTACATCGCCTGGCTCTGATCCGCCCCGCCTCGGCGGTGTTGTGGCGCGCGGCACTGGACGCTGCCGTCCAGGGAAATGCTGAGCGCAGTGCCTGGTACGGTGAACGGATTTGCGCCATGTATTCCCCCGAAGTGTGCAATGAACTAGACGAGCTCTGGCGGGTATTGGGATCCACCTACACCCATTTGCCGCACCTGCCCTGGAAAGCATGGGCGCAACGCCGCGCGCTCTCCAGCGCGCTTGGGCAGCCAGCCCCGTGACGTGTGCTGCGCGACGGTGGGGCGTACCGAAATCCATGCCGCAAACCGTCACAATGATGCACTCGCCACTCAATGGCCGCCTAGTGGTGGCGATTTCGTCGCGCGCGTTGTTCGACTTCGAAGCGGAAAACCGCGTGTTCGAGCAGGGCGACGACCGCGCCTACATGCAGCTGCAGCTGCAGCGGCTGGACGAGCCGGCCGCGCCGGGCGTGGCGTTTTCGCTGGTGCACAAGCTGCTGCGCTTCAACGATGCGCAGGCGCAGCGAGTGGAGGTGGTGATTTTGTCGCGTAACGACCCCGTCTCGGGCATGCGGGTGTTTCGCTCGGCCAAGCACTACGGGCTGCCCATCCAGCGCGGGGTGTTTACGCGTGGCGCGCCGCCGTGGCGTTATCTGCGCCCGCTGCGCGCCAATCTGTTTTTGTCGGCCAATCTGGAGGACGTACGTGCGGCGTTGCAGGCGGGCTTTCCGGCAGCGCAGGTGTACCCGCACGCGCCGCGCGCCTCGGATGCGCACCCGCACGAGGTGCGCATCGCCTTCGACGGCGACGCGGTGCTGTTTTCCGACGAGGCCGAGCGGGTCTATCAAACCGAAGGGCTGGACGCCTTTCAGGCGCACGAGTCGGCCAAGGCCACGCAGCCGCTGCCGGGCGGGCCGTTCAAGCCGCTGCTGCAGGCGCTGCACCGGCTGCAGCAGGAAGGCACCGAGGCCATGCGCATCCGCACGGCGCTGGTGACCGCGCGCAGCGCCCCGGCGCACGAGCGCGCCATCCGCACGCTGATGGACTGGCGCATCGAGGTGGACGAGGCGCTGTTTCTGGGCGGCCTGCCCAAGGGCGAGTTTCTGCGCGAGTTCGAGCCCGACTTCTTCTTCGACGACCAGACGCGCCACGTGCACAGCGCCGCCGAGCACGTACCCGCCGGCCACGTGGCCGCAGGCGTGGCGGGCAGCTAGCGCGCCACCTGCGCTAGACTGTGCACACCATGCGACTGTCACCGGCGCAGCAGCAGTGGATTCGGGACGCCGTAGCGGCCAGCTTTGGGCCGTCGGCGCGGGTGCGCCTGTTCGGTTCGCGCGTGGACGACAGTGCGCGCGGGGGCGACGTGGATCTGCTGGTGGAGTTGGACAGTCCGGTGCAGCACCCGGTGCGGCTGGCGGCGGAGCTGGCCGGCCGCATTTCCCGCCGGATGCACGGGCGCAAGGTGGACGTGCTGATCGCGGCCGAGGGCTTGTCCGAACAGCCGATTCACGCCGTGGCGCGCCGGGAGGGCATCCTGCTGTGACACCGAATGCCGCGACACGCCAGCGGCTGGCGTTCATGAGTCGCATCGTTGACAAAGAGGTGCGTCTGTTGCTGGACACCCGACGTCGGCTGTTCACGCCGGATATGAATGCACAGCGCTTACAGGCGCTGGAGAGCGATCCTGTTTTGGCTGACCGGATCGAAGCCTTCGTCAGCCGTTTCTGGCGCCTGCAGGACACGGTGGGTGACAAGCTGCTGCCGCTGACTTTGGCTGCGCTTGGCGAGAAGGTGGGCCCATTTGCCGACAACCTGGATCGGGCGGAGCGGCTGGGGTGGATTGCATCGAGCGATGCCTGGTTTGCCATGCGGGCGTTGCGCAACCAGATGGTCCACGAGTACGTGGAGGATCCCCAGCTGCTGTGGCAGGCCATTGTGGCTGGCAGCCAGTTTACCGATGACCTGGTACGGGCCGCGCTGGCGCTGATCGACGAGGGTCGGCGCCGGGGCTGGCTGGATGCCAACCCGCCTGGCCCGGCGGTATAGTGCGCGCATGATCACTTCGGCATTGGCGGTAGCGGTGGGCGCGGCGCTGGGGGCGCTGCTGCGCTGGTGGCTGGGCCTGACGCTGAATGCGGTGCTGCCGCACCTGCCACTGGGCACGCTGGCGGCCAACTGGGTGGGCGGCTACGCGATTGGGCTGGTGGTGGCGTGGCTGATGCACCACCCGGAGCTGGCGCCGCAGTGGCGGCTGTTTCTGGTGACGGGGGTGCTGGGCGGGCTGACGACGTTTTCCAGCTTTTCGGTGGAGGTGGTGAGCCTGCTGCAGCAGGGCCGGCTGCTGTGGGCCCTGGCGGCGGTGGGGCTGCACGTGGGCGGGTCGCTGGCGCTGACGGCGCTGGGCTTTTCCACCTGGCAGGCGCTGCGCGGGGGCTAGGGCGCCGGGGCCGCCCCGCTGCCGGGCGCGCAACGCACCGGTTCCCCCCTACACTGTGAGCATGGCAACGCACCCCATGCCGCCGACCCCCGAACGGGAAGCGCCCGACTGGACCGCGTCCGTGGCCAAGACGCTGGCCGACACGCTGGCCGCGCAGGCGGGGCTGGCATTTGCGGTGCTGGTGGGCAGCCGCGCCACGGGGCGCGCGCGGCCGGACAGCGACTGGGACATCGCACTGGGCTGGGCACCCGGCATGCCGTGGTTGCAGCGTGTGGCGCGCACCGAGGCGCTGCGCCGGGCGCTGGCGCAGGCGCTGGGTGTGCCCGAGGCGCGCGTCGATCTGATCGACCTGGCCAATGCCAACCTGGCCATGCGCGCGGCGGTGGCCGAAGAGGGCCTTCCGGTGTACGGCGAGGACGACCCGGCCTGGGCACGGTTTCTGCGCCGCACGTGGCGCGAGCTGGAGGAACATTACTGGGAGCAGCTCTATGCGGCTGGATCTGTACCAGGCTGAAACGGAGCGCATCGCGGCCGAGCAGGCCGCGGTGCTGGATGAGGCGCGCCGCATCCTGGCCAGCGGCCGCCCCATGACCCGGCTGGAGGACAACGGTCTGCTGCACGCGCTGCAGGTGCTGATCGAAAACGCCATCGGCAAGGCCAAGCAGTGGCTCAAGGCGCAAGGACGGGTGGTGCCGGTATCGGCCTACGATGCCTTCGCGGCGCTGGCCGACGCCGGGTTCATCGACGCCGAGGACCTGCCCCGGTGGAACGCCCTGGTGGGCGTGCGCAACCGGATCGTGCACGACTACATGAACATCGATCGCGATCGGATTCATGAGCTCGTGCGCCAGGAAGCGGACCGGTTCGTGCTGGCGTTTCTGCTGCGCCGTGGCGGACTCGTGAGCACGGGCTGAAGCGGTGCTGGCCAGCCCTGGCGCATCCGTGGCAACGGGCTGCACAGACCTCGGCGCTGGTGGCGCCGGACCTGGCCACCTGGCAGGCGCTGCGCGGCGGCTAGGGCGCATCCCTACAATGCGGCGATTGACCAACGGCACTTGTGCCGGGGCGCACGGTAGGGCGTGCCCGGTGCGGGGGCGTTGGCGGTTCATGTCCGGCTGGTGCCGCTGGTCCCTTGGCCCGGGCTGCACCCTTGCGTTTTTTGGTCACCCCACCATGTCCACCCCACCTACCCCCCCACTGGCCCAACGTTTCGTGCAATTTGCGCTGGAAGCCGGCGTGCTGCGCTTTGGCGAGTTCACCACCAAGGCCGGCCGGCTGAGCCCTTACTTTTTCAACGCCGGGCTGTTCGACGACGGCGCCAAGCTGGGGCGGCTGGCCGAGTTCTACGCCGAGGCCATTCTGGCCAGCGGCATGGCGTTCGACATGATTTTTGGTCCGGCGTACAAGGGCATTCCGCTGGCAGCCGCGGTGGCGGTAGAACTGGCGCGGCGCGGACACAACCGGCCGTTTGCCTACAACCGCAAAGAAGCTAAGGACCACGGCGAAGGCGGCTCGCTGGTGGGCGCGCCGCTGCGCGGGCGGGTGCTGATCATCGACGACGTGATGAGCGCGGGCACCGCGGCGCGCGAGTCAATTGCCCTCATCCGTGGCGCGGGCGCCACACCGCACGCGGTGGCAATTGCGCTGGACCGCCAGGAGATGGCCACCGAAGTGGGGCCTGACGGCACGGTGCGCGACGTACCCTACAGCGCGGTGCAGTACGTGCAGCGCGAGCTGGGGCTGGTGGTGTGTAGCATTGCCAAACTGGACGATTTGCTGCAGTATCTGAGCCAGCAAGCCGACCCGCAGCTGGCGCAATACCAGGCCCCCGTTGAGGCCTACCGCGCCCGCTACGGTGTGGCGTAGGGGAGGAGTGGTCGCCGGGTAACGCGGCGGGTAGGCCTGCCCCCGCGCCCGTAGTGCCCTCCTCGACCCGAGCCCTGCCCGATGTCCCGCCGCACGCCTTCTGCCGTCCCGCGCTGCCTGATGTTGCTGGCGGCGGGTGCGGGTTTGCTGCCGGCGGCCGCCCCGGCGCAGGCGGTGCGCAGCACCGGTGGGATTTACACCTGCATCGACGCCCAGGGACGGCTGATATCGTCAGACCGGCCCATCCCCGAGTGCCGCGACCGCGAGGTGCGCGAGCTGGGGCCGTCGGGCGCGGTGCGGCGCGTCATCCCCCCGGCGCCAAGCGCCGAAGAGCGCGAGCGCGCCGCCGCACGCCAGCGTGCCGAGGCCGAAGCCGCAGCGCGCGAAGCCGAGGAACGCCGCCGCGAGGCGCTGCTGCTGCAGCGCTACCCCGACGCCGCTGCCCACGACCGGGCACGCGAAAGCGCGCTGCGTCAGGTGGAAGCGACACTGGAGGCAGCCCGCGCCTATGCGGCCGAACTGGAGCGCGAGCGCCAGCGGCTGGACGCGGAGATGGAGTTCTACCAGCGCGATCCGTCCCGCGCACCGCCGACGCTGAAGCAGTGGCTGGCCATCAACGCCCAGCAGCGCCTGCAGCAGGCGCAGTTCATTGCCGACCAGGAGCGCGAGAAGACCCGCATCGGGCAACGTTTCGACGCCGAACGGAAGATGCTGCAGCAGCTGTGGGGCGAGCGCGCAGCCGGCAACGAAGGCAGCTCCAATCGTCCGTGACGCGCGGCGGCGGCAGCGCAGTCGCACCATCGCCTCCACAGGCTGTACTGAGGGCGCACCGCGCAGGAGACCCCCCGCATGGCCGGGCACAACAAAGCGCGGCGCAATGCTCAGCCGTCCAGCGCACGGCGCAGCAATTCGTTGACCTGCTGCGGGTTGGCCTTGCCCTGGGTGGCCTTCATCACCTGCCCCACCAGCGCGTTGAGCGCCTTGTCCTTGCCGGCGCGGTACTCCGCCACGTTCTTGGCGTTGGCGGCGATCACCTGCGCCACGATGGCCTGCAGCGCACTGCTGTCGTTCATCTGCTTGAGGCCCTTGGCCTCGATGAGGGCGTCCACCCGCGCGGCTTGCGCGGCGGGTGCGGCTTCATCCGCCGCCGGGCCTTCGGCCCACAGCGCATCGAACACCTGCTTGGCCGCCGCGTGGCTGATGGTGCCGTCGGCCACGCGTGCCAGCAGTGCCGCCAGTGCGTGTGGAGCCACCGGGCAGGTGGCGATGTCGATGTCGGCCGCGTTGAGCCGGCGCGCCAGCTCGACCATGATCCAGTTGCTGGCCGCCTTGGGCGCCGCACCCGCCGCCACTGTGGCCTCGAAGTAGGCAGCCATGGGCGGTGACTGGGTCAGCGTGGTGGCATCGTAGTCGGGCAGACCGTACTGCTGCACGAAGCGCTGCGCCATGGCGCGCGGCAGCTCGGGCAGGCTGGCGCGCACCTGCTCCACCCATTCGGGGGCAATAACCAGCGGCGGCAGGTCGGGGTCGGGGAAGTAGCGGTAGTCGGCTGCATCCTCCTTGGTGCGCATGGCGCGCGTTTCACCCGTGTCGGGATCGAACAGCACCGTGGCCTGCTCGATGGCGCGGCCGTCTTCCAACTGCTCGATCTGCCAGCGCACCTCGTAGTCGATGGCCTGCTGCATGAACTTGAAGGAGTTCAGGTTCTTGATCTCGCGCCGGGTGCCCAGCGGCTGGCCGGGCTTGCGCACCGATACGTTGGCGTCGCAGCGAAACGACCCCTCCTGCATGTTGCCATCGCAAATGCCAATCCAGGTGACGAGCTTGTGCAGTTCCTTCGCGTAGGCCACCGCCTCGGCGCTGGAGCGGATGTCGGGTTCGGTGACGATTTCCAGCAGCGGCGTGCCGGCACGGTTGAGGTCGATGCCGCTCATGCCGTGGAAGTCCTCATGCAGGCTCTTGCCCGCGTCTTCCTCCAGATGTGCGCGCACCAGCCGCACCGTGCGCCACAGGCGCTGCGCGTCCGCCCCCTTGCCGATGTCCACGAAGAAGCCGATTTCCCCACCCTGCACCACCGGAATTTCGTACTGGCTGATCTGGTAGCCCTTGGGCAGGTCGGGGTAGAAGTAGTTTTTGCGCGCAAAGACACTGCGCGGGGCCACGTGCGCGCCCACCGCCAGTCCGAAGCGGATGGCGCACTCGACAGCGGCGCGGTTCATCACCGGCAGCGTGCCGGGCAGCGCCAAATCGACCGCGCAAGCCTGGGTGTTGGGCGCCGCGCCAAACGCGGTCGCCGCGCGGCTGAAGATCTTGCTGCGCGTGGACAGCTGAACGTGGGTTTCGAAGCCGATGACGACCTCGTAGCCCTGGACAAGAAACGATGCGCTGGGGCTCATGGATCAGACCTGACACGAGGGGAGTACGCTGGCCGGTGCGCGGGTGTGCCAGTCGGTGGTACGCTGGAACTGGTGCGCGGCGTGCAACAGCCGCTGCTCGGCCAGGTGCGGGCCAATGAGCTGCAGGCCCACCGGCAAGCCGCCGTCGCCAAAGCCGGCCGGCACGCTCATGCCGGGCAGCCCCGCCAGCGACGCCGGCAGCGTGTAAATGTCGGCCAGGTAGGCCGACAGCGGGTCGTCGGTCTTCTCACCGATTCGCCACGCCACCGTCGGCGCCACCGGGCCCGCGATCAGGTCGCACTGGCTAAACGCCTGCAGGAAGTCCTGCGCGATCAGGCGCCGAATCTGCTGCGCCTTGAGGTAGTAAGCGTCGTAGTACCCGTGCGACAGCACGTAGGTGCCCATCAGGATGCGGCGCTGCACCTCGGCACCAAAGCCCTCGCTGCGCGTGCGGCAGTACATGTCGAACAGGTCGGTGTACTGAGCGGCGCGGTAACCGTAGCGCACGCCGTCGTAGCGGCTGAGGTTGGAGCTGGCCTCGGCCGGGGCGATGATGTAGTAGGTCGGGATGGCCAGTTCGGTGCGCGGCAAGTGCACGTCCACCAAGGTGGCGCCCAGGCGCTCGAACTCGGCCAGCGCGGCGCGCACGGCGGCCTGCACGTCGGGGCTGCAGCCGTCGCCAAAAAATTCGGCTGGCAGGCCAATGCGCAACCCCTGCAACGGGCGGGCGGCACTGGCGCCAGGCAGCGGGTCGTCCAGCCCGCGGGTGTAGTCTTCAGGCGGACGGTCCAGGCAGGTGGCGTCGCGGTCGGGGTCGGGACCCGCCATGACCGACAGCAGCAGCGCGCAGTCCCGCGCCGAGCGCGCCATCGGCCCAGCCTGGTCCAGGCTGGAGGCGTAGGCGATGAGGCCATAGCGCGAGCAGCGCCCGTAGGTGGGCTTGATGCCGGTGACGCCGCAAAACGCTGCCGGCTGGCGGATCGAGCCGCCAGTGTCGGTGCCGGTGGCCGCCGGCACCAGGCGCGCCGCCACCGCCGCCGCCGACCCACCCGACGACCCCCCGGGCACGCGCGCGGGGTCCCACGGGTTGCGCACGGGGCCGTAAGCCGAGTTGTCGTTGCCCGAGCCCATGGCAAACTCGTCGCAGTTGAGCTTGCCCAGCGTGACCGCACCGGCGCCCGGGTGGCCATCGCCACCGGCGCCCAGCCGCGCCACCACAGTGGCGTCGAACGGGCTGCGGTAGCCGGCCAGCATGCGGCTGCCCGCAGTGGTGGGCAGCTCGCGCGTGACCAGCACGTCCTTGTGCGCAATGGGCACACCGAGCAGCGGCGCGCGCTCGCCGCGCGCCAGCCGCTCATCGGCGACACGCGCCTGGCGTAGCGCCACTTCTTCGTCCACCGCCACAAAGGCGCCCAGGTGCGCGTGTTCGCGCACACGCTGCAACAGCGCCTGCGTCACCTCTGCGCTGCTGACGCGCCGCTGGGCCAGCGCGGTGGCCAGCTCGGCCACGCCCCATTCATGCAGCGCGATGCTCATTCGATCACCTTCGGCACCAAGTACAAACCGTCTTCGACGGCGGGGGCGCACGCTTGGTAGTCCTCGCGCCGGTTGGGTTCGGTGACGACGTCGTCACGCAGGCGCAGCGCCACGTTCTCGAACAGTTCGGCCGGATGGGCCAGCGGCGCCACGCCGGTGGTGTCCACCGCGCGCATGCGCTCGACGATGTCAAAAAAGGCATTGAGCTGGCCCAGCCAGTGCTCGGCCTGGGCACGGTCGGGGTCCAGCCGGGCCAGCCGGGCCAGGCGCTCGACGTCGGATAAGGTCAGTGACATGGTGATGAAAATCGAACGAAGGCCATAGTCATTGCGGTATTATCTCGAGTTTCACGATACAGCCTGCTCGCTTCCTGGCACCCCCTTGCGGGCAGGCTGCACAGGACTCCACACGCCATGTTCGGATTCCTGCGTCGGCATTTCTCGACCGACCTTGCCATCGACTTGGGCACGGCCAACACGCTCATCTATGTGCGCGGCAAGGGCATCGTGCTCGACGAACCGTCGGTGGTGGCCATCCGCCACGAAGGCGGCCCCACCGGTAAGAAAACCATTCAGGCCGTGGGCCACGCGGCCAAGGCCATGCTGGGCAAGGTGCCCGGCAACATCGAGGCCATTCGCCCGATGAAGGACGGCGTGATCGCCGACTTCACCGTCACCGAGCAGATGCTCAAGCAGTTCATCAAGATGGTGCACCCACGCTCGATGCTGCGCCCCAGTCCGCGCATCATCATCTGCGTGCCGTGCGGCTCCACGCAGGTGGAGCGGCGCGCCATTCGCGAGTCGGCGCTGGGTGCCGGTGCCTCCGAGGTCTATTTGATCGAGGAACCGATGGCGGCGGCCATCGGCGCCGGGCTGCCGGTGGCCGAGGCCGCCGGCTCGATGGTGGTGGACATCGGCGGCGGCACCACCGAAGTCGGCGTCATCAGCTTAGGCGGCATGGTCTACAAGGGCAGCGTGCGCGTCGGCGGCGACAAGTTTGATGAGGCCATCATCAACTACATCCGCCGCAACTACGGCATGCTCATCGGTGAGCCTACCGCCGAGCTGATCAAAAAGACCATCGGCAGCGCCTTCCCCGGTTCCGAAGTGAAGGAGATGGAGGTCAAGGGCCGCAACCTAGCCGAGGGCGTGCCGCGCAGCTTCACGATCAGCTCCAACGAGGTGCTGGAGGCGCTGACCGACCCGATCAACAACATCGTCAGCGCCGTCAAGACGGCGCTGGAGCAGACGCCGCCCGAGCTGGGGGCCGACATCGCCGACCGCGGCATGATGCTGACCGGCGGCGGTGCGCTGCTGCGTGACTTGGACCGCCTGCTCAACGAGGAAACCGGCCTGCCGGTGTTCGTGGCCGAAGACCCGCTGACCTGCGTGGTGCGCGGCTGCGGCATGGCGCTGGAGCAGATGGACCGGCTGGGCCAGAGTATTTTCACCCACGAATAAGGCGCCGCCCAGGCCACCGCAGCGCTGGCCGAACGCGCGCCCGTTGCCATGCCACTGGGCACCCTGGACCGCACCCCACCGCCCTTTTTCAAGCAGGGCACGCCGGCACGCACCAAGCTGTGGGTGCTCAGCGTCTTGGCGGTGTTGCTGATGGTGGTGGACGCGCGCCTGCAGTGGACGGCGCCGCTGCGCAGCGGCATTGCCGTGGTGCTGTATCCGGTGCAGTGGGTGGCGCTGCAGCCGGTGCGCGCGCTGCAGTGGGTTGGCGCTCACTTCACGGCGCTGGAGGCGGCGCGGCGCGACGCACAGGAGGCGCGTGCGCTGCTGGCGCAGCAGGCCGAGCGCGCCGGCCTGGTGGAGTTTCTAACCCAGGAAAATCTGACGCTGCGGCGCCTGCTGCAGCTGCGCGAACGCCAGGCGCCAACTGCCCAGGCAGCAGAGGTGCTCTACACCCTGCCCGACCCGTATGTGCCGGGCGTGGTGATCGATCGCGGCAGCCTGCACGGCGTGGCGCTGGGGGCGCCGGTGATGGACGGCTTTGGCGTGCTGGGACAGGTGACGCGCGTGCACCCGGCTACCAGCGAAGTCACGCTGCTGTCGCACCGCCAGCTGGCCATTCCCGTGCTCAACACGCGCACCGGTGAGCGTTATCTGGCCTACGGCACCGGCGAGCGGGATATGCCCGCGCTGACGCTGCGCTTCGTGCCACTGCAGACCGCCACCGCGGCGGGCGATACGGTGGTGACCAGCGGCATGGACGGCGTCTATCCGCCGGGTCTGCCGGTAGGAACGGTCAGCGAAGTGAGCGCCGACGGGGGCGAGGGCTTCGCGCACGTGCGGGTCGAGCCCAGCGCACGCGTGCGCGACGCGCAGCACGTGCTGGTGCTGCGCGTGACCCTGCACAGCACAACCGGGGCGCAGCAGGAAGGCCGGCCATGATGCTGCCCCGCGGACAGGCGCTGCTGCTGCCAGCTAACCCCGCGTTCGTTTGGGCCACGCTGGCCGGCGCCCTGGGTTTGCAAGTGCTGCAGGGACAGCTGACGACCGCCGCGTGGTTGCCCGACTGGATGGCGCTGGCGCTGGTGTTCTGGACCGTGCACCAGCCGCTGCGCATCGGGGTGGGGGCTGCCTTCGCGGCCGGGCTGCTGGTCGATGTGCACCAGGGCGTGTTGCTGGGCCAGCACGCCCTGGCCTACACCGTGATGGGGTATCTGGCGGTGGCGCTGCACCGGCGCGTGTTGTGGTTTGGGCTGCGCGGCCAGACGCTGCATGTGCTGCCGCTGTTTGCCGTGGCCGTCGGCTTGCAGGTGCTGGTGCGCCTGCTGGCTGGCCATGGCAACCCGCCGCTGGCGTTGGCGTTGTCGCCGCTGCTGACGGCCGCTTTGTGGACGCCGGCCACCTGGGTGCTGCTGGCGCCACAGCGCCGTGCCCCCGACCCGGACGAGACGCGCCCGCTGTGAGGGCCGGGGCATGAGCGAGGTGCACGACAGCGACCATCGCATCGCGCGCTTTCGCTGGCGCGCCTGGTTGGCGCTGGCCGCAGTGACGGGCGCGTTCGTCGTGCTGGCGCTGCGCGCCTGGTACCTGCAGGTGCGCGAGCACGAGCGCTACACGCAGCAGGCCGAGGGCAACCGCACTGCGGTGGTGCCGATCGTGCCGCCACGCGGACGCATCGTGGACCGTCATGGTGTGGTGCTGGCGGAAAACCTGCCCGTGTTCGCGCTGGAGATCGTGCCCGCGCGCACACCCGATCTGGAAGGCACGCTGCGGCGCTTGGGCGAACTGGTAACACTGACGCCACGCGACCTGCAGCGCTTCCGGCGCCTGTTGGCGGATTCGAAACGGCACGAACCGGTGCCCTTGAAGACCCGGCTGAGTGAGGAGGAGATGGCGCGTGTGGCGGCACACCTGTGGACGCTGCCGGGGGTGGACATCCAAGCGCGCCAGCTGCGCCGCTATCCGCTGGGGCCGACAGCCGCGCACGTCATCGGCTACATCGGGCGCATCAGCCCGCGCGACCGCGAGCTGATGGCCGACTGGCCGCAGGAGCGAGCGGCCAACTACCGTGGCAGCACCCACATCGGCAAGCTGGGGGTGGAGGCGGCGCAGGAAGAGGCGCTGCACGGGCGCACGGGCTTTGAGCGGCTGGAGACCTCGGCCAGCGGGCGCGCGGTGCGGCGACTGGACGTGACGCCACCCCAGCCCGGCCAGACCGTTCGGCTGTCCATCGACGTGCGGCTGCAGCACCTGGTGGAGCGGCTCTACGGCGAGCGCCGCGGCGCACTGGTAGCGCTGGACGTGCACAGCGGCGAGGTGCTGGCGCTGGTGAGCATGCCCAGCTTTGACCCCAACTTGTTCGTCGATGGCATCGATGCCGAGACCTGGCGCAGCCTGAACGACGCGCCCGACCGCCCGCTGTTCAACCGCGCGCTGCGCGGCACCTACCCACCCGGCTCCACCTACAAGCCGTTCATGGCGCTGGCGGCACTGGAGCTGGGCCTGCGCACGCCGCAGACCACCATCCACGACCCTGGCTACTGGATGCTGGGCAACCACCGCTTCCGCAGCCACGGCGAGACGGCGCTGGGCGCGGTGGACCTGCGGCGCAGCATTGTGCTGTCCAGCAACGTGTACTACTACACGCTGGCGCACGAGATGGGTGTGCAGGCCATTCACGACTTCATGGTGCCGCTGGGCTTTGGTCAGCTCACCGGCATCGACCTGCCGGGCGAGGCGCGCGGCGTGCTGCCCAGCCCGGCCTGGAAGCGCGCCACCTACCGCCGCGCCGAGCAGCAGCGCTGGCACGCGGGCGAGACCATCTCGCTGGGTATCGGCCAAGGCTACAACAACTTCACCATGCTGCAGCTGGCCACCGCCATGGCCACGCTGGCCGCCGGCGGCCAGCGCCCCACCCCGCACGTGGTGCTGGAGACGCTGGCGCCGGGACCGGGCAGCGGCACGGTGGCGGCGCGTGTCCAGCCGCCGCGTAAGCCGCTGGGCTACCGACCCGAGCACGTGCAGACCGTGCTGGAGGCCATGGCCGCCGTGCCGGTGGAAGGTACCTCGGCGCGCGCGTTTGCGGGCGCACCCTACCGCAGTGGCGGCAAGACCGGCACCGCGCAGGCGGTCACCATTGGGCAGCGCGACAAGTACGATGCGCGGCGCCTGGCCGAGTTTCAGCGCGACCATTCGCTGTACGTGGCGTTTGCCCCGGCCGAGGCACCGCGCTACGCGCTGGCAGTGATCGTGGAAAACGCGGGCTTCGGTGCTGCGCATGCGGCGCCGATTGCGCGCCGCGTGTTCGACTACCTGCTGCTGGGGCAGTATCCCAGCGAGGCCGACATCGCCGCCACCCAGATGGGCCAAAGCGCCGCGCCCATTGGCCCCGCGCGCCGCATCGAAGACATCCCGTGGCCACCCGCCGCCGACGGTAGCGCCGACAGCGTGCCGCGCTAAGCCGTCCCCGTTGCCGCTGCCTGCCCGCTGGCGGCTACGGCGTGTATCGCCCTGGTCTGCTTCAGGCGGGTACTGACAGGATACGGCACGGCGGTCACCGGCGACCATGGCGTACCCCGCCCTTACCTCTGAGGGCGGCATACGGCTGACCAGTTCGGCGACTTCAGTGATCAACCCCACGCCCCCCCTCAAGGCAGCGTACCGTAGGCATCCCAAGCCGTCTTGGCGATGAGCACCGTCACCACCACCAGAAACACCCCGCGCACGAAGCCCGCGCCGTGCTTGAACGCCAGCCGCGTGCCCAGCAGGCTTCCGGCCACGTTGGCCACCGCCATCGCCAGGCCGTAGTGCCACCAGACGTGCCCCTTCCACGCAAACAGTGCCACTGCCGCCACGTTGGAAGTGGTGTTGAGCAGCTTGGCCGACGCGCTGGCGTGCAAAAAGTCGTAGCCCAGCACGCGAACGAACAAAAAGACGAAGAAACTGCCGGTACCCGGCCCGAACAGGCCGTCGTAAAACCCGATCACGCCGCCCACCGCACACGCGGCCACGGTTTCCGCCGCGCCGGCAAAACGCGGTGCGTGGTGCCGGCCCATATCTTTGCGCGCCAAGGTGTAGGCCAGCACCCCCGCGAGAATGAACGGCAATGCCCGCCTCAGGCCGTCAGCCGGCACCACGGTCACGGCCCACGCGCCCAGCCAGGCGCCCAGCGCGCACACGGCCGCCGCCGGCAGCAGCGCCTGCCAGCGCACCGGTACGCGCCGCGCATAGCGCCACGTGGCCGCCGCCGTGCCCCACACCGACGCGCTTTTGTTGGTGCCCAACAGCGTGGCCGGCGCCGCGTTCGGAAATGTCGCAAACAGGGCCGGCATCAGGATGAGGCCACCACCGCCCACGATCGCGTCCACGAACCCGGCCAATAGCGAGGCCAGCGTCAAAATCAGCCATTCCATCCGGCCGATTGTCGCCGCAGACCACAGACGGCAAAAAAACCCGGGGGCTCGCGCACCCCGGGCCCAACCCCCGGCAACCCTGGTATTGGTGGCCTGAGTTCGGACGGCCCCTGCCGCCTCAGCGGTTGTAGGCCGACTCGCCGTGGTAGGTGATGTCCAGGCCCTCGCGCTCTTCCTCCTCGGAGACACGCAGGCCGATGACCATATCCACGATCTTGTAGGCGATGAAGGCGACCACCGACGACCACACCATGGTGATGACGACGCCTTCGGCCTGCACCAGCACCTGGCTGGCGATGCTGAAGTCCTCGGCGCCGGTGCCGCCCAGGCCCGGTGCAGCAAAGACGCCGGTGAGCAACGCACCCACGATACCGCCCACGCCGTGTACACCGAACACGTCCAGCGAGTCGTCGGCACCCAGCATCTTCTTCAACCCCGTGACGCCCCACAGGCACAGGAAACCCGCCACCAGACCGATGATCAGCGCCCCCATGGGGCCGACCGAGCCGCACGCCGGCGTAATGGCCACCAGGCCCGCCACCGCACCCGACGCCGCACCCAGCATCGACGCCTTGCCCTTGTGCATGGCCTCGCCCACCGACCAGGCCAGCACGGCCGCCGCGGTGGCCACCAGCGTGTTCAGGAAGGCCAGCGCGGCACCGGCGGTGGACTCCAGGTTGGAGCCGGCGTTGAAGCCGAACCAGCCCACCCACAGCAGCGAAGCGCCCACCATGGTTAGCGTCAGGCTGTGCGGGGGCATGGCCTCACGGCCGTAGCCGATGCGCTTGCCCACCAGGTATGCGCCCACCAGGCCCGCCATCGCGGCGTTGATGTGCACCACGGTGCCACCGGCGAAGTCCAGCGCGCCCTTGCCCAGCAGGTAGCCGCCTGCGCCCCACACCATGTGGGCAATCGGCAGGTAGCTGAAGGTGAACCACAGCGCGGTGAACAGCAGCACGGCGCTGAACTTGATGCGCTCGGCAAACGAGCCCACGATCAGCGCGCAGGTGATGCCGGCAAACGTGGCCTGGAAGGCGACGAAGATCAGCTCCGGGATCTTGACGTTTTCGGTGAAGGTATCGGCCAGCGACTCGGTAGTGATCCCCATCAGAAACACCTTGTCCAGGCCGCCGATGATCAGGCCCTCACCTCCGAACGCCAAACTGTAGCCGTAAATGACCCACAGCACGCTGATGAGCGAGAACACCACCAGCACCTGCATCAGCACCGACAGCATGTTCTTGCTGCGCACCAGGCCGCCGTAGAACAGCGCCAGGCCCGGAATCACCATCATGATGACCAGCAGCGTGGCGGTCATCATCCAGGCGACGTCGCCCTTGTCCACCGTCACGGCCGGCTTGTCGGCCGCCGCTTCGGCCGCAGCGGCAGGGGCTGCCGGTGCCTCGGCAGCGGGCGCAGCGGCTTCGGCCGGTGCGGCCTGGGTGGCCGCCGGCTCATCCTTGGGGGCCTCGGCCGTCTGGGCGAGTGCACCTGCGCCCCACAGCAGTCCGAGTCCCAGACACAGACTCCATAGCAGTTTTTTCATGGGAATCCCCTTGCGGCGTTGAGAGTGAATGGGTGGGGTGGCTTACAGGGCGTCAGCGCCCGTCTCACCGGTGCGGATGCGGATGACCTGCTCCAGCGGGAAGACGAAGATCTTGCCGTCGCCGATCTTGCCGGTGCGCGCGGCGCTTTCGATGGCCTCGATGACCCGCTCGACCAGCGCGTCGTCGACGGCGGCTTCGACCTTGACCTTGGGCAGAAAGTCAACGACGTACTCGGCGCCACGGTACAGCTCGGTGTGGCCCTTTTGGCGTCCAAAGCCCTTGACCTCCGTGACCGTGATGCCCTGCACGCCGATGGCCGACAGTGCTTCGCGCACCTCGTCCAGCTTGAAGGGTTTGATGATGGCGGTGACCAGTTTCATGGCTGTCCTTTCCTAGGGTTGCTCGCCTCGCCGGTTGGCTGCGTCATGGTCTAAGCAACCGGCGTGCCAGATACCGGTGACGCGGCCGCCACCGGCATCGCCCCGGCCGGGGCCGGCGGCGTTCGTGGCATCATTGGAAATCGGATGGACAACACGATGGCGCGGGGAGGGAAGCAGCGGCATGGGCTTGTGTGTGGTGCACAGCCGCACCCTGGTGGGGCTGGCGGCGCAACCGGTTCAGGTAGAAGTCCATTTGGCCAACGGCCTGCCCAGCTTCACGCTGGTGGGCCTGGCCGACACCGAGGTCAAGGAAGCCCGCGAGCGCGTGCGCTCGGCCATCCAGAACTGCGGCCTGCCCTGGCCGTCGAACCAGCGCATCACCGTCAACCTGGCCCCGGCCGACGTGCCGAAAGAATCGGGTCGGCTGGACCTGCCGATGGCGCTGGGCATCCTGGCCGCCAGCGGCCAGATCGACCCCGCCGCGCTGGCCGGCTATGAGTTCGCCGGGGAACTGTCACTCAGCGGCGCGTTGCGGCCGGTGCGAGGCGCCCTGCCGATGGCACTGGCACTGCGCACCGAAATGGGGCGCGGCGGGCGCGCGGCGGCGCTGGTGTTGCCACCCGCCAGCGCCGAGGAGGCGGCGCTGGTGCCAGGTGTGACGGTCTTTCGCGCCGCCCACCTGCTGGATGTGGTGCGGCAGCTGGCACCCCAGCACGGCACAACCGCTCACCCCGCCCTGACCGACGACGGCTGGCAGCGCATCGCGCACCGCACCACCGTGGTGCAGACCGCCGAGGCCGGCCCCGATCTGGCCGACGTCAAGGGGCAAGCCGCGGCGCGACGGGCACTGGAGATCGCTGCCGCCGGTGGTCACAGCCTGCTGCTGTCCGGGCCGCCCGGTACGGGCAAGTCGATGCTGGCGCAGCGGCTGGTGACGCTGCTGCCGCCCCTGGATGACGAGGAGGCGCTGGAGGCCGCGGCGGTAGCGTCGCTGCTGGGGCGCTTTCGGCCCGAGCGCTGGCGCCAGCGGCCGCTGGCCGCGCCCCACCACACGGCCAGCGCCGCTGCGCTGGTGGGCGGTGGGGTGCCGCCGCGACCGGGAGAAATCTCGCTGGCGCACCACGGCGTGCTGTTTTTAGACGAGTTGCCCGAGTTTTCCCGCGCGGCGCTGGAGGCGCTGCGCGAGCCACTGGAGTCTGGCGTGGTGCGTCTGTCGCGCGCGGCGCACCAGGTGGAATATCCGGCGCGCTTTCAGCTGGTGGCTGCTATGAACCCCTGCCCATGCGGGCACCTAGGCGACCCTCGGAGCAGCTGCCGCTGCACGCCCGAGCAGATCCAGCGTTACCGCCACCGGCTCAGCGGCCCGCTGCTAGACCGCATCGACCTGCACGTGGAGGTGCCGGCGCTGGACGCACAGACGCTGCTGTCCGCCCCACCGGGCGAGCCATCGGCCGTGGTGCGCGAGCGCGTCTGCGCGGCCCGCGAGCGCGCCCGTGCACGTCAGGGTCACCCCAACAGCGCCCTGCACGGCCAAGCGCTGCTGCAGCACGCCCGGTTGGACGAGGCCGCGCAACGCCTGCTGCAGCAAGCCGCCACGCGGCTGGGCTGGTCGGGCCGCGCCACCCACCGCGCGCTGCGGGTGGCGCGCACCATCGCCGACTTGGCCGACAGCGCCACGGTGCAGGCCACGCATGTGGCAGAAGCGCTGCAGTATCGCCCCACAAGCGCACCAAACCCGGGATAATCGCGCGCAGCCAGCCCCCGAGACCGCGCGCTCACCATGTCCGCCGAATCGCTGCCCATCCCCACCGCGCCGCCCAGCGGCTTTGACGACGACGCTCCCTTCCGCTGGCCGAGCCCCCCTTACGTCAGTTACGGCAACGGCACACCGCTGTCCCGCGATCCGATGGGATGCGAGGTGGAGGGCAGCAACGGGCAGACCCGGCACTGCCTGCTGCTGGCGCTGGATGTGGCCGGACGCCTTGCGCACATCCAGGTGCCACCGTCGCGCGCCACGATGCCGCTGCGCTTCGACATATTTCGCCGCCTGACGCTGGACGAGCCGCTGGCTCCGGTCAGCCTGACGGATACCCAGCCCCCCGACAGCGCGTTTGAGGCGCTGATCAACCACCGGCCGCGCCTGCCCTACCGGCTGCGGTATGCCGACGGCAGCATTCGTGAGGGCGTGACCATCGGCCACGTGGACGATGCGGCCGGGGTCTTCTTGTTCGAGCCCATCGACGAGCACGACCGCGTGCGGCGCAGCTTCATCCCGCGCGAAGCGGTACGCGAGCTGCAGGTGGGGGAGACGATCGGCCGCGTCCTGGTCGAGCAGGAGGCGCTGACGGCCGAGGAAGTGGAGCGCGTTGCCGCGCAGCAGGAGGCGCTGCGGCGCCGTAGATTGGGCGACTATCTGGTGCTGAAGGAGATCGTCAAGCCGGAGCAGCTGCTGCAGGCGCTGGAAGAGCAGCAGCGTATGCCGCTGGTGCGCATCGGCGAAGCGCTGACGGCGCTTGGTTTTATCAGCGAGGAGCAGCTACAGCAGGCCCTGGAACGACAGAAGCAGGAACGCAACACGCCGCTAGGCGAGCTGCTGGTGCAAAGCGGCTTGCTCAGCCGCGAGCAGCTGCGCGTGGCGCTGGCGCGCAAGATGGGCTACCCGGTGGTCGATCTGGCGCACTTTCCGGTGGACGCCGACGCCCTGCGCCGTGTGCCACTGGCCACGGCGCGCAAGCTGCGCATCGTGCCGCTGCTGTGGCGGTCGGGCACCCTCATCATCGCCGCAGAGGACCCATCGCGCCGCGCCACCATCGACGAGCTGGAGTTCGTGCTGCAATGCAAGGTGGTGCCGACGCTGTCGAGCGCGCCGCTGGACGCCCGCACCATCACCGAGGTGTATGCGCGCTTCGGTCTGGACGTCGGAGTGCTGCCCGTGGCGCCCGAGGCTAAGGACTCCGCCGAGCCCGAGACGTCGTCGGAGCAGCTGCTGGAATCGCTGGAACTCGGCGCCGACGAGGAGGGCGACGCGACCACGCCAGTGGAGCAGTCGGACAACTCGCTGGTGCGGCTGATCAACACCATCATCATCGAGGCCCACCGCCAGGGGGCGTCGGACATCCACATCGAAACCTTCCCGAACAAGCGCAAGGTGCGTATCCGCCTGCGCAAGGACGGGCGGCTGCGGCCCTACATGGAGCTGCCGCACACCTATCGCGCGGCGCTGGTGGCGCGCATCAAGATCATGTGCGAGCTCGATATCTCCGAGCGGCGCAAACCGCAAGACGGCAAGATCGACTTCGCGCGCTTTTCGCCGCAGCACCGCATCGAACTGCGGGTGGCCACCATCCCCACCCACGGTGGCGCCGAGGACGTGGTGATGCGCATCCTGTCGTCGGCCCGCCCGGTGGCGGTTGCCGACCTCGGCCTGACCCCAGAAAACCACGCTCAGCTGCTGCAGGCGGTGCAGCGTCCGCACGGCCTGGTGCTGTGCGTTGGCCCCACGGGTTCGGGCAAGACGACGACGCTGCATTCGCTGCTGCAGCACCTCAACACCCCGGACCGCAAGATCTGGACCGCCGAGGACCCTATCGAGATCGTCAACCCCGATCTGCGCCAGATCCAGGTCAATCCGCGCATCGACTGGACGTTCAGCAAGGCCCTGCGCGCCTTGCTGCGCGCCGACCCCGACGTGATCATGGTGGGCGAGATCCGCGACACCGAGACCGCGCAGATGGCCATCGAGGCGTCGCTGACCGGCCACCTGGTGCTGTCCACCCTGCACACCAACAGCGCCGCCGAGACCGTGGTGCGGCTGCTGGACATGGGCATGGACCCCTTCAACTTTGCCGACTCGCTGACGGCGGTGCTGGCCCAGCGGCTGGTGCGGCGCCTGTGCCCGCACTGCGTGCGGCGCGAGCCGGCCGACCCGGCCTACGTGGACGAACTGCTGGCCGACTATCTGCACGTCTTTCCGGCCGACTTGCGCCCGCACGCCGAAACGGTGCGCACCGAGTGGCTGCAGCGCCACGGCAGCGACGGTGGCCTGCAGCACGCGGTGCCGGTGGGTTGCCCCGCGTGCGATGGCACCGGCTACAAGGGGCGGCTGGGCATTCACGAGCTGCTGCTGGTCGACGCCCCGCTGCGCCGCCTGATCCAGACCCGGGCATCGCCCGAAGCGCTGCAACACAGCGCCACCGCTCACGGGCACTTCCGTACCCTACGGCAGGACGGGATCGTCAAGGTGCTTCAGGGGCTGACCACCATCGACGAGATCCGTGCCAGCACGGCGCACTGAGCATCGCACCCCCATCACAGGTTTGGCGCCAGCCAGCGCGCCAGCTCCTGCACCGGCATGCCGCGCCGCTGCGCCATGTCCTGCAGCTGATCCTGACCAATCTTGCCGACGTTGAAGTAGGTGGCTTGGGGATGCGCCAGGTAGAAGCCGCAGACGCTGGCTGGCGGCGTCATGGCCAGACTCTCGGTCAGCCCCATGCCAATGTCGTCGCAGCCCAGCAGCGCAAAGAGTTCACGCTTGACGGTGTGGTCGGGGCAGGCCGGATAGCCGGGAGCCGGGCGGATGCCCTGGTACTTCTCGGCGATCAGCTCCTCGTTGCTCAGGCGCTCGTGCGGCGCGTAGCCCCACAGCTCGGTGCGCACGCGCTCGTGCAGGCGCTCGGCCAGTGCCTCGGCCAGCCGGTCGGCCAGCGCCTTGAGCATGATGGCCGAGTAGTCGTCGTGGGCGGCGGCAAAGCGCGCTTCGTGCGCCTCGGCGCCGATGCCGGCGGTGACCGCAAACGCGCCCACGTAGTCGGGCACGCCACTGGCCAGCGGCGCCACAAAGTCGGCCAGGCAACGGCTGGGGCGCAGCACGCCGTCGATGACCTGCTTTTCGGTTTGCTGGCGCAACCCGTACCAGGTCAGCACGGGCTGAGTGCGCGTCTCATCGGCGTACAGCACGATGTCGTCACCTTCGCCACTGGCGGGCCAGAAACCGACGACCGCGTTGGCCGTCAGCCAGCGACCGTCGATGAGGCGTCGCAGCATCCCCTGCGCATCGGCCAGCACCTTGCGCGCCTGCTCGCCAACGATGGGGTCGTCCAGGATGGCCGGGTACGGCCCCGCCAGGTCCCAGGTCTGGAAAAACGGCCCCCAGTCGATGTAGCGCGCCAGCTCTCCCAGGTCGTACTGCCGGAACACGCGCCGCCCCACAAAGCTGGGGCGCACCGGCTGCCACGCCTCCCAGTCGATGGGGGTGCGGTTGGCACGCGCCTTGGCCAGCGGCCACAGGGTCACGGGCTTCTTGGCGGCGTGCTGGGCGCGCACGCGTTCGTAGTCGGCGCGCAGCTCGGCGACGAAGGCGTCGCGCTGCTCGCTCAGCAGGGCCTGCGCCACGCCCACACTGCGCGAGGCATCGGGCACGTAGACCACCGGGCCGCTGTAGAGCGGCGCGATCTTGACCGCCGTGTGCACGCGGCTGGTGGTGGCGCCACCGATGAGCAGCGGCGTGCCGCGCTCGCGAAACCAGGGATCTTTCTCCATCTCGGCCGCCACATGCTGCATCTCCTCCAGGCTGGGCGTGATCAGCCCCGACAGTCCGACGGCGTCCGCGCCCACCTCTTTGGCCTTGGCCAAAATCTCCTGGCACGGCACCATCACGCCCATGTTGATGACGTCGAAGTTGTTGCACTGCAGCACGACGGCGACGATATTTTTGCCGATGTCGTGCACGTCGCCCTTGACGGTGGCGATCACGATCTTGCCTTTGGAGCGCACCTCGCCGCCGGCGGCTTCGAGCTGACGCTTTTCTTCCTCGATGTAGGGCACCAGGTGCGCCACCGCCTGCTTCATCACGCGCGCGCTCTTGACCACCTGTGGCAGGAACATCTTGCCGGCGCCAAACAGCTCGCCGACCGTGTTCATGCCGGCCATCAGCGGGCCTTCGATGACATGCAACGGGCGACCGCCCTGGGCGCGGATTTGCTGCCACGCTTCTTCGGTGTCCTCGACGATGTGGTCGGTGATGCCGTGCACCAGCGCGTGCGCCAGCCGCTCGGCCACCGGCAGGCTGCGCCAAGCCAGTCGCGCCGCGTCGTCCTTGGCCGCGCCCTTGACCTGCTCGGCAATCGCCAGCAGCCGCTCGGTGGCGGTCTGCGTCGGGTCGTCGCCCTCGCGGTAGGTAGGACGGCGATTGAGCACCACGTCCTCGACGCGCTCGCGCAGCACCGGGTCGAGCTCGTCGTACACGCCTATTTGCCCGGCGTTGACGATGCCCATGTCCATGCCGGCGCGGATGGCGTGGTACAGGAAAACGGTGTGGATGGCCGCGCGCACCGGCTCGTTGCCACGGAAAGAAAAACTGACGTTGGACACACCGCCCGAGACCTTGGCGCCGGGTAGGTTTTGCTTGATCCAGCGCGTGGCCTCGATGAAATCGACCGCGTAGTTGTCGTGCTCGGGAATACCGGTGGCAATGGCAAAGATGTTGGGGTCGAAGATGATGTCTTCGGGTGGAAAGTCCACCTTCTCGACCAAGATGCGATAGGCGCGTGCGCAGATATCGATGCGCCGCTGCAGTGTGTCGGCCTGACCTTGCTCGTCAAACGCCATCACCACGGTGGCAGCACCATAGCGCCGGATCAGCTTAGCCTGGCGCTTGAACTCGGCTTCGCCCTCCTTGAGACTGATAGAGTTGACGATACCCTTGCCCTGGATGCACTTCAGCCCCGCCTCGATCACCTCCCACTTGGAGGAATCGATCATGATGGGCACGCGCGCGATGTCGGGCTCGGCGGCGATAAGGTTCAAAAAGCGCACCATGGCGGCCTTGCTGTCGAGCATGGCCTCGTCCATGTTGACGTCGATGATCTGCGCGCCGTTTTCCACCTGCTGGCGCGCCACCGCCAGCGCATCCTCGAAGCGGCCTTCCAGGATCATGCGCGCAAACGCCTTGGAGCCGGTCACGTTGGTGCGCTCGCCAATGTTGACGAACAGGCTGTCTTCGCCGATGACCAGGGGCTCCAGCCCGGACAGCAACAGGGGAGGAATGCGGCGGTTGGCCGGCGCAGCGGGCTCGTTCACGGAAGTCAAAGGCTCTCTCAGGGCAAAGCCTTTGATTGTATTAGTCGGCTTCGACCCGCACCGGGGTAGCGATTTGCGCCGCCCCTGCCCCCGGGCCAGCACAGCCGACGCCACAGGCAATGGTCTCGAGCTGCAACGTGGTGTGCCCCACCCCCAGCGCCCTCAGGGCCAGCGCCGCTTCGGCCAGCACCACATCGGGGCTGGGCGCTTGCGGCGTCAGCACCAGATGGGCGGTCAGCGCCACATCGCCGGCACCGCCGGTGCCCAGCGCCCACACGTGCAGGTCGTGCACCGACGCCACCCCGGGCAGCGCCAGCAGCGCCCGCCGCACGGCGGGCAGTTCGACGCCGGCGGGCACACCGTCGAACAGCAGGTGCAGCGTCTGCCGCGCCAGCGGCAGGGTGCTGGCCACGATCACACCCACGATCACCAGACTGACGGCGGGATCGATCCACGCCCAGCCGCTCCACCACGTCAGCACCCCGGCCAGCACCACCCCCAGCGAGATCAGGGCATCGGCCGCCATGTGCAAAAAGGCCCCGCGCAGGTTCAGGTCGTGCCGCCCCCCGGCTACAAACAGCCATGCCGTCACGCCGTTGATGACCACGCCCGCGCCGGCCACCGCGATGACGACACCGGGCGGTGGTGTGGTGCCGGACGTCATCAGCCGTGCTGCGGCTTCCCACATCAGCCAGGCCATGGCCGCCAACAGCACGATGGCGTTGACGAAGCCCGCCAGAATCGACCCGCGGCGCCAGCCGTAGGTGTGGCATTCGTCGGGACGCCGGCGCGCCGCCGCGTAGGCCACCCAGGCCAGCAGCAGGCCGGCCACGTCGCTCAGGTTGTGGCCGGCGTCGGCCAGCAACGCCAGCGATCCCACCGCCCAACCGCTGATGGCCTCGATGAGCACGAATCCGACGTTGAGCGCCACGCCGAGCGCAAAACGCCCCCCGTGGCCGCCTGCACCGTGGCCGTGCGGGGTATCGTGCGCGTGGTGATGCTCGTGCCGATGGCCGTGGGCGGGGCCCTGTCGCCGCTGCGGACCGTGGTCATGCTCATGGTCCAGACCGTGCCCGCGGGTGGACCGGGCCTTGGTGCCACTGGTCGCCCCTGTCGCCCCGGTGATGGGCGGGCCCCGGTCAGACCCAGCGGCTGGGGTCACTGTCGGATTCGTCATCGCCTTGAATCATACGGGAGTCAGCGGCGCGCGGCCTCCAGGAACGCGTCCAGCATCGGTGTCGGGTCCAGCAGTTCCTCGTCCCCGGGCGAGTGAAACTCGGGATGCCACTGAACGCCGAACACAAAACCCCTTCCCTGGTAGCGGATGGCCTCGATGACACCGTCTGGCGCCGTGGCTTCCACCACCAGATCGCGCCCCAGCCGCTTGACGGCCTGGTGATGGATGGACGCCACCTGCCGCCCGGGCAGGCTGCCGTTCCAGCGCTGCAGCCAGCCGCCGGGGGCGAGCGTCACCTCGTGCCGGTGGCGGTCATAGTGGGGCGTCTCGTGCGCGATCGCCCCCGGCACCAGCGTCGCAATGTCTTGGTACAGACTGCCGCCAAAGGCCACGTTGATGAGCTGCATGCCACGGCAGATACCCAAAATCGGCTTGCCGGCCTCCAGAAATTCGTGTACCAGCTCCAGTTCGTAGGCATCGCGCACCGCATCACCGCTCCACTCGGGCTTGAGCGGCGCTTCGCCATACGCGCGCGGGCTGATGTCGGCGCCGCCCTGCAATATCAGGCCGTCCAGATACTGGGCATAGTCGCGCAGGCGGATGCTGCTGCGCTGCAGGGTGCCGCCCTGCACCACCGAAGGCACCATCAGCACCAGCGTGTCGCGCGACGCCGCCCACTGGGCCACCGATTGCTCCAGCACCTGCAGCGTCTTGCTGCGCAGCCCCGAGCCCCCGCTTTCCGGGTGCATGATGCGGGCAGACAGTCCGATGTGGACAGGGCGGCGGCGGCCAAACATGGGGCGAAGAAGGATCTGCGTGCAGTGGCCGTCATGATAGCGGCACCGCCTGGCGCCTGTCGGCCTGGGTTTATGTCCCGCGCCCCCAGCAGAGGGCCACCGCCGCTGGCGCGGCCAGCGCACACCCGAGTGTCCGCCGTTGCACCCCCTGCCGCCGTATTGCCGGCAGTACGCCAAACTCGCGTAGCGCGGCGACGGACGGCCTTCTCCATGTGGACCGTTGCCTCATCAGGATCGGCTCATTAAGCAGCTGTCGATGACGCTCTCCCAGATGGACAGCGCCCCAGGAGTGGGCCGGGGCGCATCCGCCCGCTGGGGGCAGCGTCAGACGTTGAACAAGAAGTTCATCACGTCGCCGTCCT
>NZ_DAISZC010000009.1:0-13309 GCF_036824975.1 Tepidimonas sp. | reverse complement strand
GCCCGCTGGGGGCAGCGTCAGACGTTGAACAAGAAGTTCATCACGTCGCCGTCCTGCACCACGTAGTCCTTGCCCTCGGCGCGCAGCTTTCCGGCCTCCTTGGCGCCCTGCTCGCCGCCGTAGCGGATGAAGTCGTCGAACGCGATGGTCTGCGCGCGGATGAAGCCGCGCTCGAAGTCGCTGTGGATGACACCGGCAGCCTGCGGTGCGGTGGCCCCAACTGGGATGGTCCAGGCACGCACTTCCTTTTCGCCGGCGGTGAAGTAGGTCTGCAGACCCAGCAGCTGGTAGGCGGCGCGAATCAGCCGGTTCAGGCCGGGTTCCTCCAGCCCTAGCTCGCGCAGAAATTCGGCCTTGTCGGCCTCGTCCATGTCCGCTAGCTCGGCTTCGATCTTGGCGCAGATCGCCACCACCGGCGCTCCCTGGCGCGCAGCATAGGCGTGCAGCGCATCCAGCAGCGGATTGTTCTGAAAGCCGTCCTCGGCCACGTTGCCCACGAACATGGCCGGCTTGGCGGTGATCAGGCACAGCGGCTTGAGCAGCGCGCGCTCCTCGTCCGTCAGCGTCATCACACGCACCGGGTGCCCCTCATCGAGCACCGCACGCACGCGCCCCAACAGCGCCACCATCCTAGCGGCTTCCTTGTCGTTGCCGCTCTTGGCCGCCTTCTGGTAGCGCTGCAGCGCCTTGTCCACCGTGCCCAGGTCGGCCAGACACAACTCGGTCTGGATGACCTCGATGTCAGCTACCGGGTCCACCTTGCCTGCCACGTGGACAATGTTGGGATCGTCGAAGCAGCGCACCACGTTGATGATGGCATCCGTCTCGCGGATATGGGCCAGGAACTGATTGCCCAGGCCCTCACCCTGACTGGCTCCCGCCACCAGGCCCGCGATGTCCACGAACTCGACGATGGCGGGCACGACGCGCTGCGGCCGCACGAGGGCGGCGAGCTGCTGCAGGCGCGCATCGGGCACTGCCACCACCCCCACGTTGGGCTCGATGGTGCAGAAGGGGTAGTTCTCGGCCGCGATGCCCGCTTTGGTCAGCGCGTTGAACAGGGTGGACTTGCCGACATTGGGCAAGCCGACGATGCCGCATTTGAGACTCATGGGGGAAACCGTGCCGTGGGTATCGCCACCACAAGGCAGAACCGGCACGGCGCAATCGCCGCTGCCGTCGCACCGCCAGCGAAGCACCCCCGCCGCGGGGGGGCAAACGTGGGTGGCAAACGTTACAGAGCCCCCGATTCTACCGGTGTGGCCAGGCTAGACCGCGCATACCCTCATGCCCCATCTGGCCCACGCCCGCCCGCACGATGGCGTTCGTGCCAAACGTCGCGGCACCGCGCAGACGCTCGTGATGCCGGCACGTGCGCAGCACGGGACTGACGACATCGTCGGGCACGCCGCGCTGCGGATCGACGTCGGGAATGCGGCAGCGCGAGCAGGGCTTGACCAGGTCCAAGTGCGCCGCCGGTGCCTGCGCAGGCACCCCTTCGGCGTGCCATTCCAGACGCTGCCAGCCATCTTCGGCGTGGGCCGGCACACCACCCACCACCAGGTTGGGCCGAAAGCGCTCCACCCCCGCGGGGGCTGCGCCCTGTAGCACCAAGCGGCAATTGAGCTCGTCGAGCACCGCGCGGCTGAGCACCAGCAGTGCAAAGCCATCGCTGAAGGTGGTGCACGCCTCGATCCCGCCGGTCCAATGCAGCGGCGACAGACGCCGCTGGTCGGGGTCGAAGCGCGCCAGCCGCAGCGGCCCCACCCCGGTCGGTGGCTGCAGAAAATCGTTTACCCACTGCGCGGCCAACTCGCCCATGTCGTAGGCATCGACCACGTCGTCCCACGCGCGCACCCGGCAGCGCGCCTCGGCCGCATCCAGCGCCAGATGCAGCGTCAGCATGCCCGGCGCCGACAGCTCCAGTCGGCCCAGCCGCAGGCGCGGGCGAATCAGGGCCATGCGCGGCAACTCGCGCTGGGACACAAATTCGCCGTCTTCATCCACCACCATCCACGTGCGGTCCCACTCCAGCCCGGTTTCGAGCAGCTCCACCGAGCGCAGCCGCACGCCCGCACACGACTTCACCGGGTAAATCCCAAATCTCTTGCAGCGGCAGCGCCTCGTCCACTCATGACCCGGGATTCCGACACGCCAGCCCCGCGCGCCAGCCGCGCCTACAATGGCTGCTATGATCTTTCATTACGACGTGGCCATCTTGGGTGGCGGCATCGTGGGCCGCACGCTCGCCCTGCTGCTGGCGCGCGAGCGCCTGCGGGTGGCGCTCGTGGAGCGCTCCCCCGCAGCCGCCGTGCCGCCCGACATTCGCGCCTACGCCCTCAACGCCGCCTCGCGCGCGGTGCTGGATAGCGTGCGGGCGTGGCCCAACGACCCGGCAGCGGCCACCCCCGTGCACTGCCTATGGGTAGCCGACGTCCCGGCGGGCAACGGCGGTGTGGCGCCAGCGCACGCCGCCGCAGCGGGGCCCAGTCTGCGCTTTGACGCCAACGACGGCGAGGCGCTGGCCTGGATCGTCGACGTCCCGGCGCTGGAGGCCATGCTTGATCAGGCCCTGCGTTTCCAAGCCGGCGTCGAGCGGCTGGACGCCGCGCAGCAGCCCCGCCCACCGGCAGCGCTGACCGTCATCTGCGAGGGACGGCACAGCGCCACCCGAGTGGCCGAAGGCTTTGCCTACGAACGCCAGCCTTATCCCCACACCGCCGTGGCAGCGCGCCTGCGCACCGAGCGCCCCCACGGTGGCGTAGCCCGGCAATGGTTTTGCGGCGACAGCATCCTGGCGCTGCTGCCAATGGACGGCCCCGAGGGCCGGCTCGTCGCGCTGGTGTGGTCGGTTCCGCACGCACGCGCCGCTACCCTGCTGGGGCTGGACGCGGCGGCCTTTGCGGCAGCGGTGCAGACCGCCTGCGGTGACGCACTGGGGACGATGCACTCCGAAGGGCAGCCCGCAGGTTGGCCGCTGGAACGTGCACTGGCGCGCCCCTGGGTGCGCCCGGGCGTGGCGCTGGCCGGGGACGCGGCGCACGCCATGCACCCACTGGCCGGGCAGGGCCTCAACGTCGGCCTGGGTGACGTAGCCGAACTGGCCCGTGTGCTGCGCGAACGCGAGTACTGGCGCCCCTTGGGCGACTTGCGTCTGCTGCGGCGCTACGAACGCGCGCGCGCGGCCCCCGTGGCGGCGATGCTGGCGGCCACTGACGCCCTGCACGCGCTGTTCGCCGAACCCGATGCGCGTGTGGCCACCGTGCGCGGCTGGGGCCTGCGCGCCGTCGACCGGCTGCAACCGCTGAAGGCCTGGTTTATCCAACAAGCTTCGGGCCTGCAGCCGTTCGGCCCGTTGAAGACCGTTGAGGCGTGACCCGAGCGGCCACTTCGGCGCGCCGCTTCTGCCATCCCGGGCCCCGCTCGCCTGATGGCCTCCAAGCGGCGCCGAGGATGCCAGCGGCGACGGACCGCGCCATCCTGCGCTATGACTCGTTTCCCTTGACCTCTGCCACACCCCCATGACCATCGCCGTGCCCACTTCCGCCCCTCTCGGCCCAGCGACCCGCCCGCGCACGCTGTTGTCGTTCTACCCGTCTGCCGCCTCACAGTGCGCGCCGCGCGGCGGGCAGGTGCGCGGTCAGCTGTTGCGCGCCGCCGCCGGCTTGCTGGCGCTCAGTGCACTGACCGTGGCGCACGCCAACGAAGCGCTCATTCGCAAAAACCTGGCCGATCGGCTGCCCAACCTGCCCCCGATCGAGGAAGTACGCTCCACCCCGATGCGCGGGCTGTTCGAGGTGCGCATCGGCGGCAGCGAACTGCTCTACACCGACGCCGAAGGCAACTACCTGATTCAGGGGGTGCTCATCGACACGCGCGCGCGCACCAACCTGACCGAGGAGCGGCTGCAGCAGCTCACGGCCATCGCCTTCAGCGAGCTGCCGCTGCAGGACGCCTTCACCACCGTGCGCGGCAATGGCCAGCGCCGGATCGCCGTCTTTGCCGACCCGAATTGTGGCTTTTGCAAGCGCTTCGAGCGCGACCTGCTCAAGCTCGACAACATCACCGTCTATACCTTTCTCTACCCGGTGCTGGGCAAGGACTCGGAGCAGAAGTCGCGCGCCATCTGGTGCGCGCGCGACCGCGCCAAGGCCTGGGCCGACTGGATGCTGCGCAACGTCACGCCCGCCGCGGCGGCCAACGGCTGTGACACCTCGGCGCTGGAACGCAACCTGGCGTTCGGGCAGAAATACCGCATCACCGGCACCCCCACCACCTTCCTGACCGATGGGCAACGCGTCACCGGCGCCATCCCATTGAATCAACTCGAGCCGCTGATCAATCGCTGAAATGAGTACGCACACCCAGCCAGCAGGCGTGCGTTACATCGTCGCCATGAGCGACGCGCAGGCCCACCTGTGGGCGGTGGTACTGGAGATCGACCGCCCCGCACTGCGCCAGCGGCTGAGCCTGCCGGTGTGGATTCCCGGCAGCTACCTGGTGCGCGAATTTGCGCAGCACCTGCAGGAGCTGCACGCCCAAGCCGATGGCCAGCCGGTGGCCATCCAGGCGCTAGACAAAAACCATTGGGAGGTGCAACTGCCGCAGGACACCGCGCGGCTGACCGTGCGCTACCGGGTGTATGCGTTCGACCGCTCGGTGCGCACCGCCTACTTGGACACCCAACGGGGCTTCTTCAACCCCACCAGCCTGTGCCTGCGCGTGCACGGCCGCGAGGACGAACCGCACGCCCTGACGCTGCTGCCAGGGGCCACCACCGCTGGATGGCAAGTCGCCACGGCACTGCCGCTGGCGGATACACCCCGCCCTAGCACACTCACAGCCTGCCGCGACGGCGATGCGCCGCTGCCGTGGGCCAACGGTGACGGCTTCACGACCTACGTGGCCTCCAGCTATGACGAACTGGTCGACCATCCGGTCGAAATGGGTCGGCTGTGGTGGGGCGATTTTCGCGTGCGCGGCATACCCCATCGGCTGGTCCTCAGCGGCGCAATACCGGCTGGCGTCGATACCGAACGGCTGCTGCGCGACGCCGCCCGCGTCTGCGAAGCCGCCATGGCCCTGTGGCACGGCACCGAAGGCACCCCGCCGTTCGATCGCTATCTGTTTTTGCTGCACATCACCCCCGGCGGCTACGGCGGACTGGAGCACGCCTGCAGTACGGCGCTGATCGCCGCCCCCACCGACCTGCCGCTGCTGCCCCTGCCCGCCACCGCTGCGGCAGCCGACGCCCTCGGTCGCAGCACCGACGGGTCGGCGCCCGGGCGGCAAGACGCCAATACCGATGCGCCCGCTGCTGGCGTCGCGTCGCCGGCAACGGCCCCGGACGACGGCTACCTGACCCTGCTGGGCCTCATCAGCCATGAATACTTCCACGCTTGGAACGTCAAACGGCTGCGCCCGCGCGAGCTGGCGCGCTACGACTACGACCGCGAGAACCACACCACCCTGCTGTGGTTTTTCGAAGGCTTTACCAGCTACTACGACGAGCTGTTGCTGGTGCGCGCCGGTCTGATCAGCGCCGACACCTTCCTGCAGCGGCTGGCCAAAACCATCAACCAGGTGCGCGACACCCCCGGGCGACACATCCAAAGCGTGGCCCAGGCCAGCTGGGACGCCTGGATCCGCTACTACCGCCCGCACGAAAACACCTCCAACGCGACGGTGAGCTACTACGCCAAGGGCGCGCTGGTGGCGCTGTGCCTGGACCTGACGCTGCGCCGCGAAGGACACGCCACGCTGGACGACGTGATGCGCGCGCTGTGGCAGCGCTGCGCCGGTGGCCTAATGCGCGAGGCCGACCTGCGCGCCGTGCTGCGCCAGCTCGGACGCCGCCGCTACGACGCCGAACTCAATGACTGGGTTCACGGCACTGGCGAGCTACCCTTGCGCGAGCTGCTCGAGGCACACGGCGTCCTGTGGCAGGAAAGCCCGGCCCCGCTCGCCCAACAGTTAGGGATACGGGTGGACGACAGCGCCGCAGGGTTGCGGCTGCGCCACGTGCTGCGCGGCAGCGCTGCCGAGGCGGCCGGGCTGGCCACCGGTGACGAGTGGCTTGCCGTCGAGCGCGACGGCGCCATCTGGCGTGTGTTGCGGCTGGAAGACGTGGCGCTGCATGCGCGCGGCCTGCCACCCGCGGCGGCACTGACGATCTGGATGGCGCGTGCAGGCCGCATTCTGCGCGGCACATTGCCTTGGCCCGCGCCAACGCACACCATCAGTCTTCAGCCTCGAACCGACGCCGGCACGAGCGCTCCCTGGCATACCACACCCGCGCCCACCGGTCGTTGAGCATGCGTCATTGAGCCCCTGTGGTTGCGCGCGCACAGTCAGCCGCTGCGGCCACGCTCATTCGCCTTTGAACTGCGGCGGGCGTTTTTGCAGGAAGGCGGTCACCCCTTCCACATAGTCGTGCGTGCGGCCCAGCGCCGACTGCCACTCGCATTCGGCCTGCAGCTGGGTTTCGAAACTGCGCTGCGGCGCGCCGCGCAACAGCGCGCGCGTGGCCACCAGCGCCTGCGTGGGCATCGCCGCCAACCGTTCGGCCAGCGCCAGCGCCGCGGCCAGCGGATCGTCAGCCACATCCCAGATCATCCCCCAGTCACGCGCCTGCTGGGCCGACAGCCGATCGCCCAGCAGGGCCAGCCCCAGCGCGCGCGCCAGCCCCAGTCGCTGCACCGTCAGCCAGCTGCCACCGGCATCCGGAATCAGCCCGATTTTGCTAAATGCCTGCACGAAGCTGGCGGTGGGCGCGGCCACCACCAGATCACAGGTCAGCGCCAGCGACACGCCGGCGCCGGCGGCCACGCCGTTGACAGCCGCCACCGTCGGCACGCGTAGGTTCATCAGCGCGCGCGCCGTCGGGTTGAAGCACGTCTCGAGCAACGGCCCGGGGTTGACCCGCTCCAGCAGGTCTGGCCCGGGCGTAAAGTCCAGCTCCGACAGGTCCAGCCCCGCGCAAAAACCGCGTCCGGCGCCGGTCAGCACCAGTGCGCGCACGCTGCGGTCATCCTGCACGCGCGCCAGAATGGCCTGCAGCGTGGCATGCATGCTGCGGGTGAAGCTGTTGAGCACCTGCGGCCGGTTGAGCGTCACCACGGCCACCGGGCCGCGGGTTTCGTAGCGCACTTCCGGTTCGGCCGTGCCAGCGGTGGATGGGCTGTCGGACATCGTCGTCTCCTCTTTCTCCCGTCGGTGGATGCAGGCAGACCGGCTCTGGCCGGACATGCCGCGGCGGCTACGCCGGCAGGCCGGCCTGCACGTCGGTAGGCACGCCCTGTGCCTGGCGCTGCATGAAGCGCCAGGCACTGGCGCACATGTCGTGCAGCGTGCGTGTGGCGCGCCAGCCCAGCACCCGCTGCGCCTTGGTGGGGTCGGCCCAGCACGCCGCCACGTCCCCCGGGCGGCGCGCCGCAATGCAGTAGGGCACGTGCCGGCCGCTGGCGGCTTCGAATGCCGCCACCATCTCCAGCACGCTGGTGCCGCTGCCGGTGCCCAGGTTGAAGACCTCCAACGGCTGCGTCAGGTGCGCCAGGTGGTCCAGCGCCGCGCGGTGGCCGTCGGCCAGATCCATCACGTGGATGTAGTCGCGCACCCCGGTGCCGTCGGGCGTGGGGTAGTCGTTACCCCACACGTTGAGCACGGGCAACCACCCCACGGCCACACGCGCAATGTAGGGCATCAAATTGTTCGGGATGCCGTTGGGGTCCTCGCCAATCAAGCCACTGTCGTGCGCGCCCACGGGGTTGAAGTAGCGCAGCACCGCAATGCGCCATGTCGGGTCGCTGGCCGCCAGGTCCTGCAACATCTGCTCGATGTGCAGTTTGGTGCGGCCATACGGATTGGTAACGCCGGTGGGGTGCGACTCACTCAGCGGCAGCCGCTGGGGCTGACCGTACACGGTGGCGCTGCTGGAAAACACCAACAGTCGCACGCCCGTGGGCGCCATGGCGCGCAGCAGGCTGATGGTGCCGGCCACGTTATTGTGGAAGTAGGCCAGCGGCTGCGCCACCGACTCGCCCACCGCCTTCAGACCGGCGAAGTGCACCACGGCGTCGATGCGGTGGTGTTGTAGGATCAGCTGCAGGCGCACGGTGTCGAGCACGTCGGCCACTTCGGTGGGTGGGCGCTCGCCTAGGATGTGGGCCAGCCGGTCCGCCACCTCCAGCCGGCTGTTGGACAGATTGTCCAGCAGGACGACGCGGTGCCCGGCCTGCGCGAGCACGACAGCGGTGTGACTGCCGATATAGCCCAGCCCACCGGTCAGCAGAATGTTCATCTGTGGTGACTCCCTGTGCCGTAATGCGGTGACGGGCGGCTGCGCGCCGGCCCGGGCGGGTGCCACCGACTGGACAGCCGTCACACCCATGGCATGATGGTAACCGACACCACGGCATGGCAGAATCGTCGCCATGACCACCCCGACCTACGAAACCCTGCTGGTGCGCACCGAAGGCCCGGTGGGCATCATCACCCTCAACCGCCCCAAGCAGCTCAACGCGCTCAACGACCAGCTGATGGACGAACTCAGTGCCGCTCTGGCCGCGTTCGACGCTGACGGCGACATTGGCTGCATCGTGCTCACTGGCAACGACAAGGCCTTTGCCGCGGGGGCTGACATCGCGGCGATGGCACGCTACACCTTTTCCGACGTCTTTGGCAGCGAGTACATCACCCGCAACTGGGAGGCGCTGCGGCGCGTGCGCAAGCCGGTGATTGCCGCCGTGGCAGGCTACGCACTGGGCGGCGGCTGCGAAGTGGCGATGATGTGCGACATCGTGATCGCCGCCGACAACGCCAAATTCGGGCAACCCGAGGTGAAGATCGGGGTGATCCCCGGCGCCGGTGGCACCCAGCGCCTGCCCCGCGCCATTGGCAAGGCCAAGGCCATGGACCTGGTGCTGACCGGGCGCATGATGGATGCGGCCGAGGCCGAGCGCTGCGGCCTGGTCAGCCGCGTTGTGCCGCTGGACAAGCTGATGGAGGAGGCGCTGGCGGTGGCCACCGCCATTGCCGCCCAGCCGCGGCTGGCCGTGCTGGCCGCCAAGGAGGCGGTCAACCGCGCCTTCGAGGGCCCGCTGGCCGACGGGCTGATGTACGAGCGTCGCCTGTTCCACGCCATGTTCGCCACCGACGATCAAAAGGAGGGCATGGCCGCGTTCCTGGACAAGCGCCCGCCCCAGTTCCGTCACCGCTGAGCAGTCACAGGTTGGTCGGCACGGACCGCCGCCGCAGCGGTCCCTCCGCCCAACGCCCTCTGCGTCCAATGCGTTCCGCCGGTCGGGTCATCGTTCGTCTTCGTCACCGCATCGTTTTCCCCACTGTGCTGACACTGGGCGCTGAAGCTGGCGATGGTCGACGGCCCTGTGCTGCCCAAGGAGCGCCGGGGCAGCCCGAACAGGCGCTATAATGTCGGCTTATTGTTGGCGCTTTAGCTCAGTCGGTTAGAGCGACGGAATCATAATCCGCAGGTCCGGGGTTCGAGTCCCTGAAGCGCCACCAAGAAAAACAACGACTTGGCCCGCCTCAGCGCGGGCTTTTTTGTCGCCGTCGCCGACCATGTCGGCGCTATGCGGACAGGTTTTGGAACTTGGCGGGACTGACAGCCACCCGTCAGCGGCTGTGGTCGCCGCCCACCGGGCCACGTCGGCTCTGCGACTGGTTACTGCCGCCAACGTGGGATTCCCGGTCGCTGCGGCTGGCCGGGCTGCGGCGTCCCTGGTTGAGTTGGGTAGGATGGTGCTCGCCCATCTTGTTGTGGTCGTTTTCCACCTTGCCACTGTGCGGCGTCTGCCGATCTGTGGGGCTGCGCGTCATGACGGTCTCCTGTCAAGCGGCCACCAAGCGTGTCCACGTCCGCTTATACGCCGCGGTGTAGCCCCCGCCTTTGCGCCGGATCAAATCGCCGGCCTTGGCACCGCAGTAACCACCCCCACACACCCCGGCTGCCCCCCTGGCGCCACCCGGCCCTTGAAAATCCCCCCGAAGCCCCTTATCATTAGCACTCGTCGGCGGCGAGTGCTAACACCCTGACCCGCCGCTGCGTTGACCTCTCTCACTCATCGTCCTTCGACAGGAGATCGCATGAAACTTCGTCCTCTCGCCGATCGCGTGATCGTCAAGCGTCTGGAAAACGAAACCAAGACCGCCTCGGGCATCGTGATCCCGGACAACGCGGCCGAGAAGCCCGATCAAGGTGAAGTGCTGGCCGTTGGCCCCGGTAAAACCAACGACAAGGGCGAGATCAAGCCGCTGAGCGTCAAGGTCGGTGACCGCGTGCTGTTCGGCAAATACAGCGGCCAGACCGTCAAGGTCGACGGCGAAGAGCTGCTGGTGATGAAGGAAGACGACCTGTTCGCCGTGATCGAGAAGTGATCGCCGGCACCGGGTCCGGACTCTGCGTAACGCACAACCCTGTTTGTCACAGCAACAAACCGCTTCAAGGAATTTGAACCATGGCAGCTAAAGACGTCGTTTTCGGTACGGATGCCCGCGCCCGTATGGTCGAAGGCGTAAACATCCTGGCCAATGCGGTCAAGGTCACGCTGGGCCCGAAGGGCCGCAACGTGGTGCTGGAGCGCAGCTTCGGCGCCCCCACCGTAACCAAGGACGGTGTGTCCGTGGCCAAGGAAATCGAGCTCAAAGACAAGCTCATGAACATGGGCGCACAAATGGTCAAGGAGGTGGCCTCCAAGACCAGCGACAACGCCGGTGACGGCACCACCACCGCCACCGTGCTGGCCCAGGCCATCGTGCGCGAGGGCATGAAGTACGTGGCCGCCGGCATGAACCCGATGGATCTGAAGCGTGGCATCGACAAGGCCGTCGAGGCGCTGGTGGCTGAGCTAAAGAAGATCAGCAAGCCCACCACCACCAGCAAGGAAATCGCCCAGGTCGGCGCCATCTCGGCCAACAGCGACGAGTCGATCGGCCAGATCATCGCCGACGCGATGGACAAGGTCGGCAAGGAAGGCGTCATCACCGTCGAAGACGGCAAGAGCCTGCACAACGAGCTCGACGTCGTCGAGGGCATGCAGTTCGACCGCGGCTACCTGTCGCCGTACTTCATCAACAACCCCGACAAGCAGGTGTGCGTGCTGGACAACCCGTACGTCCTGCTGCACGACAAGAAGATCAGCAACATCCGTGACCTGCTGCCGGCGCTGGAGCAGGTGGCCAAGGCCGGCCGTCCGCTGCTGATCATCGCCGAGGACGTCGAGGGTGAAGCGCTGGCCACGCTGGTGGTCAATACCATCCGCGGCATTCTGAAGGTGTGCGCAGTCAAGGCCCCGGGCTTTGGCGACCGTCGCAAGGCCATGCTGGAGGACATCGCCATCCTGACCGGCGGCAAGGTCATCGCCGAGGAAGTGGGCCTGACGCTGGAGAAGGTGACGCTGGCCGATCTGGGTCAAGCCAAGCGCGTCGAGGTGGCCAAGGAAAACACCACCATCATCGACGGTGCGGGCAAGGCCGAGGACATCGAGGCGCGCGTCAAGCAAATTCGCGTGCAAATCGAAGAGGCCACCAGCGACTACGACCGTGAAAAGCTGCAGGAGCGCGTGGCCAAGCTGGCCGGCGGCGTGGCGGTGATCAAGGTCGGCGCGGCCACCGAAGTCGAAATGAAAGAGAAGAAGGCGCGCGTGGAAGACGCCCTGCACGCCACTCGTGCGGCGGTCGAGGAAGGCATCGTCCCTGGCGGTGGCGTGGCGCTGCTGCGCGCTCGCCAGGCGATCGGTACGCTCAAGGGTGCCAACGCCGACCAAGACGCCGGCATCCAGCTGGTGATGAAGGCGGTCGAAGCACCGCTGCGCGAGATCGTGGCCAACGCCGGTGGCGAGCCCTCGGTCGTGATCAACAAGGTGCTGGAAGGCAAGGGCAACTTTGGCTTCAACGCCGCCAACGACACCTACGGCGACATGATCGAAATGGGTATCCTGGACCCGACCAAGGTGACCCGCACCGCGCTGCAAAACGCCGCGTCGGTGGCCGGCCTGATGCTGACCACCGAGTGCATGGTCGCCGAAGCGCCGAAGCCGGAAACCCCGGCGCCGGCCGGCGGCGGTATGGGTGGCATGGGCATGGACATGTGATCAGCCGCTGACGGTCTATCACGGCCCTGTCACCCAACCCGTCTGGGGCAACCCAGACGGGTTTTTTTCGGTCGGCCCCGTTACGTGTATCCGTTATAGCCACGCGCTTTTGTTGCCTGCGGCAACCCACGCCCAGTCCGTATCGTCAACGAGGCAAGCCCGTCGGTTCACGATCGCCGGCGAGCGCACGCAATTTGCGTTCATAGGCCGCCAGCTGCGCCGCGGCGCGCTCGCGTTGAGCGGGTGTGGCTTGCGCATGCCACTGAGCCAGCCACCGGCAGGTCGCGCGCCACTGCGCGTCTTGATATGCGGCCAGCGCCGCATCGGGCGAGCGCCAGGTGCGCGCCCACAGCGCCCGCACCTCGGCCTGGGCGGCGGCAGCGTCCAAGCCACGCAGCCGGCGCGCCGTCTGCAGCCAGTCATTCTGGCGGCGCTGGCGCTCGGCCCACGCCAGATCGGGCCGGTAACCGATGTCGGCTAGGCGCTGACGCAGCCAGTCGCGCTGGCGCTCGTCCAGCCGACCGTAAAACATCTCCAGCCGTTCGCGCACGCGGCTCAGGCGCAAACCGCGGTCGATATCCGTCTGGCCCCAGTCCCGCCGCCACTCCTCATCGGCGCGCTGCAGCCGCGCGCGCCAGTGCGCCAGCTGGGCATCGGTCAGCGTGGGCAGCCAGCGCGCCAGCTCGTCGGCCGTGCGCTCGGTGGCTGCGTGCAGCAGTGCGCGCACGGCATCGGCCTCGCGGCACACGGTGGCCTCGTCCGGCGTCTGCCGCGCCAGCATCTGCCAGCGCGCCAACAGGTCGGCTGCCGCGGGCAGCTGCTCCTGCCGGTGCCATGCGTGCCAGCGCCTCACCGCCTCGTCCAGACCGCGCTGCTGCACCGGGTCCAGATCCCAGTCGCTGTCCAGGCGCCACATCATCACCGTGGGCAAGCGGTTGTACGCCAGCCCCACGACGCTGCATCCAGCCACCGCCAGCGCCAGTGCCGCGCTCGTCAGCCCAACCGACAGGCGCAGCACGCCACCTCGGGGCTGCCTACGCCCGGCCCCGACCCGGCGGCTCTGCCGCGTGGCTGTGGGCGTGGCGCGTGGGCAGTCATCGGGGCACTGCATGTGCGTTCGATCCGGCAGCGGCGCGCGCGGTTCCGGCCTGTGGTCCTTACGGCGTGCCGGTGCAGCCGACGGCACGGCCCATGACGGC
>NZ_DAISZC010000097.1:0-4686 GCF_036824975.1 Tepidimonas sp. | reverse complement strand
TGTGGGTCAATCTGGGCACGCCAGACGCCCCCACGACGGGGGCCCTGCGGCGCTACCTGGCCGAATTTCTGAGCGACCCGCGCGTGATCGAGATTCCGCATCCCATCTGGTGGTTGATCTTGCACGGCATCATTCTGAATGTGCGACCGGCCAAATCGGCCGCCAAGTACGCCACCATCTGGACGCCCGAGGGATCGCCGCTGAAGGTGTGGACCGAGCGCCAGGCCCTATATCTGCAGGGTATGCTGGGCGAGCGCGGCCACCGTGTCATCGTGCGCTGGGCCATGCGCTATGGCCAGCCCTCCATCGCGCGCGAGCTCGATGCGCTCAAAGCCGCCGGCTGCACGCGCATCCTCATCCTGCCCGCCTACCCCCAGTATTGCGCCGCCACCACCGCCAGCGTGTTCGACAAGGTGTATGCATGGGCCGGCGGCCTGCGCTGGGTGCCCGAACTGCGCTTCGTCAACCACTACCACGACGACGCCGGCTATATCGACGCGCTAGCCAGCCGCGTGCGCGCGCATTGGGCCCAGCACGGCCAGCCCGAGCGGCTGGTGATGAGTTTTCACGGTATGCCCGAGCGCACGCTGCACCGTGGCGACCCCTACCATTGCGAATGCCACAAGACGGGCCGCCTGCTGGCCGAGGCGCTCGGCCTGTCACGCGAGCAGTATGCGGTCACCTTCCAGTCGCGCTTTGGCAAGGCGACGTGGCTGCAACCCTACACCGAACCCACGCTGGTCCGGCTAGCCCAGCAAGGGGCAAAGCGCGTCGATGTCATCTGCCCCGGCTTCACCAGCGATTGCATCGAAACGCTGGAAGAAATCAACCAAGAGGCGCGTGCGGCCTTTCTGAGAGCCGGCGGGCGCGAGTTTTACTACATCCCCTGCCTCAACGACGACGCCGGCTGGCTGCGCGCGCTGGCCGACATCGCCGAGCGGCACCTGGCGGGATGGCCCACCCGGCAGGCGCCGGACGACGCGGCCGCGCAGGCAACACGCCAGCGCGCGCTGGCGCTGGGCGCGCGGCAGTAAGCATCATGAGCGCGAAGCGCAACGACGCGGCCTCCGACCGCATCCGCCTCGACAAATGGCTGTGGGCGGCGCGCTTCTACAAGACCCGGGCCCTGGCGGCCGAGGCCATCGACCGCGGCTGGGTGCACGTCAACGGCACGCCGGCCAAGGCCAGCCGCGAGCCGCGCGTCGGCGACACGCTGCGGCTGCGCACTGGCGACGTCTGGCGCACCGTGGTCGTGCGCGCTCTCAGTCGCGTGCGCGGGCCCGCCGCTCAGGCGGCCCAGCTGTACGAGGAAACGGCGGAGTCGATCGCGGCGCGCGAGCGCCTGGCCGAGCTGCGGCGGCTCGCCCCTGAACCGGCAGCCACGCTCACCCAGGGGCGTCCTACCAAGCGGGATCGCCGCCGGCTGCAAGCCTGGCACGGCAACGCCGTGGAGCGCCATGACTGGAATGCGCGCTGGAGTGCGTCATTGGACAATTGATGCCCTGCGAGGGGGTATCGTCGGGCATTGACCGCCGCCCTACGCCACACCGGCGACGCCGTCAAACGTCCGGCTGCGCTACGATTGCAGCTGTCGGGTGTCCCGCCGGCACCCGCCCCGTCCGACGCCAACAGGAATGGCGGTGACACTCAACCGTGCGGCATACCTGGGCTGCCATCATGACCAACCGTTATCCCCTGCCCGACCTCAACACCCTGCCCGACGACATCCGCGCCCGCATCGTGGAGGTGCAGGAAAAGGCGGGCTTTGTACCCAACGTTTTCCTGATGCTGGCGCGCCGGCCGGCCGAGTGGCGGGCGTTCTTTGCCTACCACGACGCGCTGATGATGCCCGAAACGGTGGGGCGTACGTCCAACTTGACCAAGGGCGAGCGCGAGATGATCGTGGTGGCCACCAGCGCCGCCAATCAGTGCCTGTATTGCGTGGTGGCGCACGGCGCCATCCTGCGTGTATATGAAAAGCAGCCGCTGATCGCCGACCAAGTCGCCGTCAACTACCGCAAGGCCGACATCACGCCGCGGCAGCGCGCCATCCTAGACTTTGCGATGAAGGTGTGCCAGCGCTCGCACGAGATCGAGGACGCCGACTTCGCCGCGCTGCATGCGCACGGGCTCGACGACGAGGATATCTGGGACATCGCCGCCATCACGGCCTTCTTCGGGCTGTCCAACCGCATGGCCTCATTCAGCGGCATGGTACCCAACCCCGAGTTCTATCTGATCGGCCGCATACCGAAGACGCGCTAAGCAACGTGCGCGCCGGAGCCGGCACGCCGCCAGTCGTGCCGCTTCCCTGTCGTGTGGCCGGTCGGCTTACCGCGTGCGGGCCCACACCCGCCATCACGCCTGCGCCAGCCGCTGGCGCAGCGCCGCTGGCAACGGCAACGAGCGCTGCGCCGGAAAGTCCACCCACACCACGGTCGCCCCGCCGTTGGCGTAGACCGTCTGCGGATCGTCGGTGCGGCTCATCTCGTGAAACATGTCGAACGAGCGCTGCCCCAGCGCCCCCACGTAGCTGCGCACGATCACATCGCCCGGGTACTCCAGCTGGCGCAGAAAGTTGCAAAACGCGTTGACGATCACCGGCCCCTGCCCCTGCGGGTTGGCCGGCATCCGCCACTCGCCCATCCATTGCAGGCGTGCCGTCTCCATGTAGCGGAAGTAGACGGTGTTGTTGACATGCCCCATGGCGTCCATGTCACCCCAGCGAATGGGGATCGTCATGGTGTGCACAAGGTGGCGGTCGGCGGGCAGTTGCAGTCGCATGGGGTCGTCCTTCGTGTCCGTGTCCTGACAGACATTGTGCGCCCGCGGCCTCTACAATCGAGCGCGAGGCTGACACCCATCTGACAGTGACGGCCGCTGTTTGCCGTCCCATCCGGAGAAAACATCCCCATGCAGACCCCCGCGCATCTGATCGAACAGTACGGCCCGCGCGAGGCCATGGAGTACGACGTCGTCATCGTCGGCGGTGGCCCGGCGGGGCTGGCTACCGCCATCCGCCTCAAGCAGCTGGCCGCGCAGCGCGACGCCGACGTCAGCGTCTGCGTGCTGGAGAAGGGTTCCGAGCCCGGAGCGCACATCCTGTCAGGCGCGGTGATGGACCCCCGCGCGCTGACCGAGCTGTTTCCCGACTGGAAGGAGCGCGGTGCGCCGCTGAACCAGCCCGTTACCGCGGACGAAGTGCTCTTTCTGCAGCTCGACCGCGCGCTGAGTACCCCGCAGTGGTTGCTGCCCGAGTGCTTCCACAACGAGGGCAACTACGTCATCAGCCTGGGCGCGGTGACCAAATGGCTGGCCGAGCAGGCCGAGGCGCTGGGAGTGGAAATCTTCCCCGGCTTTGCGGCCGCCGAAGTGCTCTACACCGACGACGGCGCCGTCAGGGGCGTGGCCACCGGCCACATGGGCCTGGGCAAAGACGGCCAACCCACCGACGCCTTCCAGCTTGGCATGGAGCTGCACGCCAAGTACACGGTGTTCGCCGAAGGCGCGCGCGGCCACCTGGGCAAGCAGCTCATCGCTCGCTTTCGGCTGGACGAGGGCAAAGATCCGCAAACCTACGGCATCGGTATCAAGGAGCTGTGGGAGATCCCCCTGGAAAAGGCCCACCCCGGCCTGGTGGTGCACACCGCTGGCTGGCCGCTGGATGAGCACACCTACGGTGGCGGCTTCCTGTACCACCTAGAAGGCAACAAGGTCACGCTGGGCTTTGTGGTGGGGCTGGACTACCAGAACCCGTGGCTGAGTCCGTTCGAGGAAATGCAGCGCTGGAAAACGCATCCGGCCATCCGCAAGCACATCGAGGGCGGCAAGCGCATCGGCTATGGCGCACGCGCCATCACCGCCGGCGGGCTGCTGAGTCTGCCCAAGACGGTGTTCCCGGGCGGCGCGCTGGTGGGCTGCGACGCGGGTTACCTGAACGCGGCGCGCATCAAGGGCAGCCACGCCGCGATCAAAACGGGTATGCTGTGCGCCGAAGCCGCGTTTGAAGCGCTGCAGGCCGGCCGCCAGCACGACGAACTGTCCGCCTACCCCGCCGCATTCGAGCAGAGCTGGCTGTACCAAGAACTGCACCGGGCGCGCAACTTCAAGTCGTGGTTCAAGAAAGGCAACACCATCGGCGCGCTGATGACTGGTATCGAACACTGGCTGCTGCCCAAGATCGGCATCCAAAGCCCGCCGTGGACCGTGCGCCGCCACACCCCCGACCACGCGCGGCTGCACGCCGCAAGCCAAGTCGAACCAATCCGATACCCCAAGCCGGATGGCGTGCTGACCTTCGACCGCTTAAGCAGCGTCTTCCTGTCCAACACCAACCACGAGGAAAACCAGCCCGCCCACCTGACGCTCAAGGACGCGTCGGTGCCGGTGGCGGTCAACTTGGCGCTGTATAGCGGGCCGGAGGGGCGCTACTGCCCGGCTGGCGTGTACGAGTTCGTCGAGAAAGCCGACGGCCCGCAACTCGTGATCAACGCACAAAACTGCGTGCACTGCAAGACCTGTGACATCAAGGATCCGACGCAGAACATCGTCTGGGTGACACCCGAGGGCGGAGGCGGTCCGAACTACGCCGGGATGTGAGTGAGCCTTGCGGCCCACTTTTGACATGTCCCGACGCAAGGCGCCAGCCCCATGGTGTGCATGCTCGGCCATCAAAGGAGAGCCCTA
>NZ_DAISZC010000008.1:0-42109 GCF_036824975.1 Tepidimonas sp. | reverse complement strand
TGAAGGCGCGGCGCAAGGCGCCGTGCTGGCTCTGGCACGGATAGCCCAGCTCGACGTCGAACGTCACGTCGCCCTCGTGCACCTGCAGGTTCTTCAGCGCCTTGGTGGACACGAAATCCCTGCCGGTGTTGGGATCGGTGACCGCCTGCAGGGCCTGAAGCAAGCTTTGGGTATCGATCGCCAAGGTCTGTTCTCCTCGTCGTTGTGGGGATGCGGTTGCGGCGCGCCAGCGACCGTGCCGCGCATTGTGGCAGAGCGCGCGTTACGCCCCGGCCGCGCCCCGCATGCACCCAGTGCGGGCGGGTGCTTCGCGGCGGCGCGGGCGCTGCCACCCCAGCCCCTCACCCCGGGGCCGATAGAATCGTGAGCTTTCGTTGACCCGCTTTTCGCGCCCATTCCGCATGTCTGCCACCAAGCGCCGCCTGTTTGTCACCACTGCGCTGCCCTACGCCAACGGCCACTTCCACATCGGCCACATCATGGAATACATCCAGGCCGACATCTGGGTGCGCACCCAGCGCCTGCTGGGGCACGAGGTGCACTTCGTCGGCGCTGATGACGCGCACGGCGCGCCGATCATGATTGCCGCCGAGAAGGCCGGCAAGACGCCGAAGCAGTTCGTCGCCGAGATCGCCGCCGGACGCGCGGCCTACCTGGATGGCTTTCACATCCGCTTCGACAATTGGCACAGCACGGATGCCCCGGAAAACCACGAACTGGCCCGCAGTATCTATCTGGGATTGAAGGCGGCGGGTCTGATCGAGACGCGCACCATCGAGCAGTTCTTCGACCCGGTCAAGGGCATGTTCCTGCCCGACCGCTACATCAAGGGCCAGTGCCCGCGCTGCGGCGCACCCGACCAGTACGGCGACTCGTGCGAGGCGTGCGGCGCCGTCTACACCCCCACCGAACTGCGCAACCCCACCTCGGCCCTGTCCGGCGCCACGCCGGAGCTGCGCCAATCCGAACATTACTTCTTCAAACTGTCCGACCCGCGTTGCGTGCAGTTTCTGGAGGAGTGGACCAGCGCCCCGGGGCGCCTGCAGCCTGAGGTGGTCAACAAGATCCGCGAGTGGTTCGCCAAGGACGACAGCGGCCAAGGGGGCCTGGGGGACTGGGACATCAGCCGCGACGCACCGTACTTCGGCATCGAGATCCCGGATGCGCCCGGCAAGTATTTCTACGTCTGGCTGGATGCGCCGATCGGCTACCTGGCCAGTCTGAAGAACCATTTCGACAAGGGCCAGGCGGCCAACCACTGGCACACGCCATCACGCACGACTCAGCGCTTTGAGGAGTTCGTCGCCGACCCGGCGGTGGAGCAGGTCCACTTCATCGGCAAGGACATCACGTACTTTCACACGCTGTTTTGGCCGGCGATGCTGCATTTTTCGGGCCGCAAAACGCCCACGCATGTGTTCGTGCATGGCTTCATCACCGTCAGCGGCGAGAAGATGAGCAAGAGCCGCGGCACCGGCATCGACCCGCTGAAGTACCTGCGCCTAGGATTCAACCCCGAGTGGCTTCGCTACTATCTGGCAACCAAGCTCAACCCGCGCGTGGAAGACGTGGACTTCAACCCCGACGATTTCGTCGCCCGCGTCAACAGCGACCTGATCGGCAAGTACGTCAACATCGCCTCGCGCGCTGCGGGCTTCATCACCAAACGCTTCGGCGGGCAGCTGGGCGCCATCTCCCCCGATGGCGAGGGGCTGCTCGATACCCTGCGAACCGCGTTGCCCATGGTGGCCGAGCTGTGGGCCGAACGCGAGTACGGCAAGGCGGTGCGCGAGGTGATGGCACTGGCCGACCACGTCAACGCCTACGTAGATCAGACCAAGCCGTGGGAGCTGGCCAAGCAGCCCGAACTGGCGGGTCGGCTGCACGACGTGTGCACCACCTGCATCGAGGCGTTCCGCGTACTGACCGCGATGCTCAAGCCGGTGCTGCCGGCCACCGCCGAACGGGTGGAGGCGTTTCTGCAATGTGCGCCGCTGGACTTCGACAATGCGCGCCAGCCACTGGGGGCCGGGCACGCTATCGCGCCCTACACACACCTGATGCAGCGCATCGATGCCAGCGCGCTGGACGCCCTGTTCGCGCCGACGGCCGCTGCCGCCGATGCCGCGGCCGCTGGGAACGCGGCCAACACGGCGCTGCCCGGCGGTGAGGCCATCGCCCCCACCATCACCATCGACGACTTCGCCAAGGTAGATCTGCGTGTGGCGCGCATCGTGGACTGCCAGCGCGTCGAAGGCTCCACCAAGCTGCTGCGGCTGACACTGGACGTCGGCGAGGGCCGCCACCGCACCGTCTTCTCCGGTATCGCCTCGGCCTACCAGCCGCAGGACCTGATCGGCCGCCTGACCGTGCTGGTGGCCAATCTGGCACCGCGCAAGATGAAGTTCGGCGTCAGCGAAGGCATGGTACTGGCGGCCAGCCACGCCGACGACCAGGCACAGCCGGGGCTGTTCGTGCTCGAGCCCCACCCCGGCGCGCAACCGGGCATGCGCATCCGGTGAGACCGTGCCGTGGGCGCTGCGCATGGCCAACTGCGGCAGCGCATCGTCATGCCCCCTGCACTACACTGGTGTGTGTCTGGCTTCGGAGTACCCAGCCAGGCTTGACCGGCCGCCCTACAATGTTGTGTTGTCCACAACGCAAACACGTCTAGCCATGAACCCGCTTGGCTTGCCCGACTACGTCTCCGACGCCACCCAGTTCATCGAATCGCTCAAGCGCGCCAAGCCCACGCTGGAAGCCGAACAGCGCGCTGGGCGCGCGCTACTGTGGGAGCGCCCGCAGGACCGCGAATTCCTGCGCCAGGTCCAGGCCGCGCGTGTGCCGCAAAAGCCCTACGTCTACCAGACCGAGCCGACGCAGCTGTGAGCAGCACTGCGCCGGCGCCAGCGGCCAGCGACGCCGATGGCCCCGCCCTGATCGATCAGGTGGCCATCGCGCGGCTCTATGGCGAGCCGCTGTTCGCGCTGCCGCAAGACCTCTACATCCCGCCGGATGCGCTGGAGGTGTTTCTGGAGGCGTTCGAGGGGCCGCTGGACCTGCTGCTGTACCTGATCCGGCGCCAGAACTTCAACATTCTCGACATCCCGATGGCCGAGGTCACGCGGCAGTATCTCGGCTACGTGGAGCAAATCCGCACCCGCAACCTTGAGCTGGCGGCCGAATACCTGCTGATGGCGGCCATGCTGATCGAGATCAAGTCGCGCATGCTGCTGCCGCCGCAGCCCAGCGCCGACGGCAGCGAACCCGAGGACCCACGGGCCGAGCTGGTGCGCCGCCTGCTGGAGTACGAGCGCATCAAGGCCGCGGCCCGCGAACTGGAGGCGCTGCCGCAGCTCGGACGCGACTTCTGGCGCGCGCGCGCGTGGGTAGAACAGGTAGCCACGCAGCGCTGGCCCGAGGTCGTCATCGATGATCTGCGGGCCGCGTGGGCCGCGGTGTTGCGCCGCGCCCGCCTGGTACAGCGCCACACCATCACGCGCGAGGCACTGTCGGTGCGCGAACAGATGAGCCAGGTACTGCGCGCCCTGCAGGGGCGGCGCTTCGTCGAATTCACCGACCTGTTCGACCCGGCGCGCGGTGTCGCCGTGGCGGTGGTGACCTTCATCGCCTTGCTGGAGCTGGCCCGCGAGCACCTGATCGAGCTCACGCAAGCCGAGGCTTACGCCCCCATCTACGTCCGCCTGGCCTACGCCAGCGCCTGAAACCTCACACCCCATGTCCGTGCATCTGCCCGCTCCCGCTCCCCACGTGTATGACGCGCTGATCATCGGCAGCGGACTGGCGGGACTGGCCACGGCGCTGCAGCTGCCCCGCCACTGGCGCATCGCTATCGTCACCAAACGCAGCATTGCCGACGGCTCCAGCGGCTGGGCGCAGGGCGGCATTGCCGCCGTGCTGGCCGAGGACGACAGCTTCGCCGAGCACATCGCTGACACCTTGGTAGCGGGCGCCGGCCTGTGCGACCTGCAGGCCACGCGCTTCACCGTCGAGCATGCGCCTGAAGCGATCGCCTGGCTGCGCGCGCTGGGCACCCCGTTTACGGTGGAAGGCGACGGCCTGCACCTGACGCGAGAAGGCGGCCACAGCCACCGCCGCATCGTGCACGCCGCCGACGCCACCGGCGCGGCGGTGCAGCAGACCCTCATCGAACGCGTGCGCGCCGCCGCCCACATCGACGTCTTCGAGACCCACGCGCTGGTCGACCTGATCCTGAGCGACCGCCATGCCGTGCAGCCGACGCTGCCGCGCCGCGTGCTGGGCGCCTACGTGCTCAACGAAGTGACCGACCGCGTGGAGGTGTTCGCGGCGCCGCACACCGTACTGTGCACCGGTGGCGCCGGCAAGGTGTACCTGTACACCTCCAACCCCGACACCGCCACCGGCGACGGCATCGCCGCCGCCTGGCGGGCCGGCTGTCGCGTGGCCAACATGGAGTTCATCCAGTTCCACCCGACCTGCCTGTACCATCCCAAAGCCAAAAGCTTTTTGATTAGCGAAGCGGTGCGCGGCGAAGGCGGCATCCTCAAGCTGCCCGCACATGTGGGCAGCCACCGCTTTATGCCCGACCACGACCCGCGTGCCGAACTGGCCCCACGCGACATCGTCGCCCGCGCCATCGACTTCGAGATGAAAAAACACGGCATCCCGTGCGTTTATCTCGATATTTCGCACCAAAGCCCGGCCTTCTTACACGAGCACTTCCCCAACATCCTCAAACGCTGCGCCGAATTGGGCATCGACATCACGCGCGAACCCATTCCGGTGGTGCCGGCGGCGCACTACACCTGCGGCGGCGTGGTGACCGACCTGCGCGCCCGCACCGACCTGCCCGGCCTGTACTGCGTGGGCGAAGCCAGCTACACCGGTCTGCACGGCGCCAACCGGCTGGCCAGCAACTCGCTGCTGGAGTGTCTGGTGTTTGCGCGCGCGGCGGTGCAAGACATGACGGCGCAGGCACCGACTTCGCCGCCGGCGATCCGCCCCTGGGACGACAGCCGCGTCATCGACGCCGACGAGCAGGTCGTCATCTCGCACAACTGGGACGAGCTGCGGCGCTTCATGTGGGACTATGTCGGCATCGTGCGCACCGACAAGCGGCTGGAACGCGCCGCGCACCGCATCACCCTGCTGCAGGCCGAAATCCAGGAGTTCTATGCCAGCTTCCACGTCAGCCGCGACTTGCTGGAGCTGCGCAACCTGGTGCAGGTGGCCGATCTGATCGTGCGCTCGGCCCAGCAACGCAAGGAAAGCCGCGGGCTGCACTACAGCCGCGATTACCCCCACACACTGCCCGAAGCGCGGCCGACCATCCTCACCCCCGTGCCACGCTGACAACGCTGCTGACGCAGACCCGATTTCTCACGCAAGACTGCCGAGCTGACATCGCCCAACGTCACCGCACCGCCCGCCCATGGCCACCGTCCTGCCTCCCGGCCGGGTCGATGGCCAACCCGCCTGACCATGCTCACGCACACGACCGCTCCCGCCCGTCCCCCTTGGCACGCCTACCTGGCCCTGGCGGGCAGCATGGCCCTGGTGGGCAGTTACGTGGCGCTGTCCAAGCCGCTGGTGGCGGCCATGCCTGTCTTCCTGCTGGCGTGGCTGCGCTACTTGATCGGCGCGGCAGCCATGGCGCACTGGGTGCGCCGCCCGCCGCACGAACCTGCGGCCGACCACCGCACCCACGCGCTGCTGTTTCTGCAGGGATTCCTCGGCAACTTTCTGTTTTCCCTGTGCATGCTCTATGGCGTCAGCCTCACCACTGCCAGCGCGGCTGGGGTGATCATGGCGGCCATCCCGGCGGTGGTGGCGGTACAGTCCGCGCTATTCCTGCGGGAGCGGCTCGACGGGCGGTCGCTGGCCGCCATCGCGCTGGCCGCCAGCGGCATCGGCCTGTTTTCTTTCGACAAGACGGGGGCTGACGGGGCGGCCACGCCAGCGGGCAGCTGGCTGGGCGTACCATTGACGCTGTGGGGCAACGTGCTGGTGCTGGCGGCCGTGTGCTGTGAGGCGGCCTACGTCGTCATCGGCAAGCGCCTCAGCGCTCAGATGGGAGCCAGGCGCATCGCGGCCCTGATCAACCTGTGGGGGCTGGCATTGATGACGCCCCTGGGCCTGTGGGCGGCGCAGGACTACGACTGGGGCCACATGTCGGCCACCCTGTGGGGGCTGCTGATCTTTTACGGGCTGGCCGCCAGCGTCTGGACGGTGTGGCTGTGGATGACCGGCCTGCGCCACGTGCCGGCGGCCCGCGCTGGGGTCTTTACCGTGATGCTGCCGGTCAGTGCCACAGCCATTGGCGTCCTGTTCATGGGCGAGCGGCTGTCCCCAGCGCAATGGGCGGCGTTCGCGCTGGCGCTAGCCGGTGTGGTGCTGGCGACTCTGCCGCCGCAGGGGTTCACGCGCACCACAAGCCGGTCGGCTGGGTGATGCCCATCCACAACGCCCACGCGGAGATGGCCACCAGCGCTGCCCCCGCAGCGCGAATGCCCCAGCCGCCCGAGCGCATCGACCCCAGCCGCAACAGCAACCAGGGGCCCAGCGCCAGCGCCACCATCGTGCCGGCGGCAAAGGCCGCCATGATCAGTGCCCCCGACAGCGCCGATGCCGACAGCGAGGCCACCAGCAACGCCGAGTACAGCAGCCCGCACGGCATCAGCGCCCAGCCCAGCCCCAGCACCACCGGGGCGCGCGGCCCCAACCGTCCCAGCACCGGGCGCGCGCGCCGCCACACCGCCTGCGCCCAGCCATCCAAAAAGGCGGGTTGGCGCGCCTGCCACATCAGCACCAGTCCCAGCAACAGCGCCGCCACGTGCATCATCGTCCACACCGGGCGCAGCACCGCGGTGTGCTGCCCCAGCCAGGCCATGCCCTGTACGGTGCCGCCTGCGACGGCACCCAGCAGTGCATAGCCACCCAGCCGACTGAGCTGCCACGTCCACAGCGCGCGCCGGGCGTGCGGTTCGGCGGCACGGGCAATGCCGGCGCACGCGGCACCGCACATGGCCACGCAGTGCGGCCCGCCCACCAGACCCATTACCCACGCCGACAGCAGCATCGACCCCAGCATGGCCGCATCCTAGCAGGGCCGCCTGCGCGGCACTCAGATGATTTTGGAAAACCGGGCCCGATCCTGGTCCACCTGCAGGTAGCGGTCGAACACCATGGCAATCGCACGCACCAGGTACCAGCCAGTGCACGTAACCTCCAGATGCGTGTCGTCGACCCGCACCAGACCGGCCGCCTCCAGCTCGCGCAGGGCATGCAGTTCACGCGCGAAGTAGCGCCGGAAGTCGATCAGGTGGGCGAGGTTGATCGACTCGAAATCCACCAGCCCCTGGCACATGATCGCCATGATGACACTGCGCCGCAGCACGTCGTCGCGCGTCAGCGCCAGACCACGCACGATGGGCAGCCGCCCCTGATCGAGCGCGTCGTAGTACTCCTCCAGCGTCTTGGCATTCTGGCTGTAGGTGGCGCCAATGCGCCCGATGGCCGACACCCCCAGCCCGATCAGATCGCAGTCCGGCTGTGTGCTGTAGCCCTGAAAGTTGCGGTGCAGTCGCCCCTGCCGCTTGGCCACGGCCAGCGCGTCGTTGGGCAGCGCAAAGTGATCCATCCCCACGTACACGTACCCGGCGGCGCTGAGGTGATCGAGCGACAGCGACAGCATCGCCAGCTTCTCGGCGGCGCTGGGCAGCTCGGCAGCGACGATGCGCCGCTGGGGTTTGAAACGCGCCGGCAAGTGCGCGTAAGCGTACAGGGCCAAACGGTCCGGACGCAACCGCTCGATGTGCTGCAAGGTGCGCCGGAACGACTCGGGCGTCTGCTGGGGCAGGCCGTAGATCAGATCGACGTTGATCGACTCGAACCCCAGCGCGCGGGCCGCTGCCACCAGCTCGAACACCTGATCGGCCGGCTGAATGCGGTGCACCGCCTTCTGGACCGCGGGGTCGAAATCCTGCACCCCAAAACTGAGCCGGTTGAAGCCCAGGCGCTGCAGGTGCGCCAAGCGCTCGGCGGTGACGGTGCGCGGATCGACTTCGATCGAGTACTCCCCGCCGGGGACGAACTCGAAGTGCCGGCGCAGCATGGCCATCACGTCGTCGAGCTCCGCGTCACTCAGAAACGTGGGAGTGCCGCCGCCCAGGTGCAGCTGGCTGACGCGGTGGCCACGCCCAACGTATTGGGTCTGCAACTCCAGCTCACGCCCCAAGTAGCGCAGGTACTCGGCGGCCTTGTCGTGATGGCGGGTGACGACCTTGTTGCAGGCGCAGTAGTAACACAGCGATGCGCAGAACGGGATGTGCACATAGACCGACAGCGGCAGCGCCATCGAGCCGGCGCCGCGCTGCTGCAGCGCCTGGATATAGTCGCGCTCAGCAAACGCTTCGACGAAGCGGTCTGCCGTCGGGTACGACGTGTAGCGCGGCCCGGGAATGTCGAACCGGCGCAGCAGGGCTTCATCGATGACGTGCTTCACGGGGGCAGACTCCATCGGGAGCGTACTGTGCCCGAACGCGGGTCCGTGCCTCTTGACGTGAGTCAAACGCCCCGCGATCGCGGCCCGACCCGTATGGGCGCGCGCCCACGACGCAATCGCGGCGGTGCGCCACGGGCCGTCACGGCACCGAACCGCTGCACGGCCGCAAAACCCGGGGGTTGATGCGGTCATACGGCACGGCACCGCGAAGACGCTTGATATGATGCCGACATGGTGAGCTCCTCCCATTCTGCCGCCCCCCGCGCGCTCGATCCCGCCACCGTCAGGGTGGCCTGCTCGAACTGCAACCTGCGCGAGCTATGTCTGCCGGTGGGGCTCAGTGCCGATGAGGTGCGCCGCCTGGATCACCTGATCGCGGCACGGCGCCGGATACGGCGGGGGGCGACGCTGTTTTCCGCGGGCGATCCGTTTACGTCGCTGTACGCGGTGCGCTCGGGCTTTTTCAAAACCACCGTCACCACCGCCGACGGGCGCGACCAGGTAACCGGGTTCCAAATGGCCGGCGAGATCTTGGGACTCGACGGCATCGTGCAGGACAAGCATTCGTGCTCGGCGGTGGCGCTGGAGGACGCCGAGGTCTGCATCCTGCCGTTCGAGCAGCTGGAAGACCTCTCGCGCGAATTTAGCGCGCTGCAACACCACGTGCACCGCATCATGAGCCGCGAAATCGTGCGCGATCAGGGTGTGATGCTGCTGCTGGGCAGCATGCGCGCCGAAGAGCGTGTCGCCGCCTTCCTGCTCAATCTGGTGCAGCGCCTGCACGCGCGCGGATTTTCCCGTTCCGAGATGATTCTGCGCATGACGCGCGAAGAAATCGGCAGCTACCTCGGGATGAAGCTGGAAACCGTCAGCCGCACCTTTTCGCGCTTTCAGGAAGACGGCATCATCGAGGTGAAGCAGCGCTACGTGCGCATCCTCTCCCCTCAGGCGCTCGAGGCCATCGTCAACCAGGCCGACACCCGCCTATAGGGCCAACGCCCGCGGCCGCTCCCTCTCCTGCCGGTCAAATCGCCTCCCACAGGGCAAACGCGGGCGCACGCCGCTTCGTGAGCCGCGCCCACGGCAAAAGCAGACGTCGCCCCGTTTACGCGCAGCCCCCGCAGTCCGGACGCGCGTCGCTGCCCTGTACTCGCATCGGGTCATTGCGAACGCAGTCGGCGGGCCGCTGGTCGGGCGGTACCGGACAACGGTTGACCTCCCAGGGCGACATCGACAGCAGTGTGGTCAGCGCGCTGGAAGCCATGGTGGCGGCCCAGAAAACGAAGAACGTCACCGTGTAGACCGCCTGGCGCGACCACCCCAGCCGCTCGCCGGCCCAGTGCAATTCGGACGGGTCGACGAACGCGAACACCACCATTTCCAGCACGGCCGCCATCAGAAACGCAGGCCAAGCGATCCACATCAGGCGTTGGGCCAACATCGTCTGCTCCTCTGTCATCGCGCGGCCCTGGGCGAACCGCTCAGTCTTTTCGGGTGTCGTCCTTCGGCAGCGCTGGCGAGACGACGTGGTTGCGCGCCACGCCTGCCGGCAGCACGGCCTTTTCGGCTTGCAGTCGCTCCGCTTCCGTGAGGGGCGCCTGAGGCAGCGCCACGCGAGCGGGCGCCGCTTCGCGCGGCAGCACCGGGTCGGCGTGACGCACCGCGATGACGACCGTCACGACCGACGCGATCACCACCGCCAGCGGCCCACCGATGACGAGCCAGACATAAGGCTCCCGGTACCACGGGCGGATCTTTGCGGTGGGGGGAAGGGTCGTCATCGTGTACATAGTGTATGCCCACAGGGGTACGGTGTCAGCCGGGGACTAACCCGGAGTCCGGCGGTCGCGTCAGCGCGGTATCAAAAAGGTGGTTTTCTCGTGCACCGTGATGTCACCATCCGGAGTGCGGAACGTGAACACGATTGGGTGCGATCCGGGGGCCTGCCCTGGCGGCACCTGCACGCGCACCGCCACCGAACGCACCTCGGTCGGCAGCAGGTGCACCGTGCGCTCAGATGCCACCTCGATACCCGGGAGCCCCTCCACCAGCAGCTGCAGCTCGCGTTCGGCTTCCGACGCGTTCATGAACTGGATGCGGTAGACGTTTTCGATGCGACCCATCTCGACCATACGCGCCAGCGCGCCGCGGTCGCGGATCACGTCCACCTTCAGCGGCACGCGCAGCCACAAGCTGACGCCTAGCGCGGCCACGATCGACAGCAGAATGGCGCTGTAGACCAGGACGCGCGGCCGGAATGCGCGTCTGATCATTTGCGCACGGCTCCAGCCATGGGCCATGCCATTCTGGGTGGAGTATTTGACTAGCCCGCGCGGGTAGCCCATCTTATCCATCACCTCGTCGCACACGTCGGCACAGGCACCGCAGCCAATGCACTCATACTGCAGACCGTTGCGGATGTCGATCCCAGTCGGACACACCTGCACGCACAACGTGCAGTCGATGCAGTCGCCTAAGCCCAGCACCTTCGGATCGGCCGACCGCTTGCGCGCCCCGCGCGGCTCGCCGCGGCGCGCATCATAGGTCACGATCATCGTGTCCTTGTCGAACATCGCGCTCTGAAAGCGCGCATAGGGGCACATGTACTTGCACACCTGCTCGCGCATGTAACCGGCATTGCCGTAGGTGGCAAAACCGTAGAAAAAAATCCAGAACGTCTGCCACGGACCCAGATCCCAGGTCACCACCGTGTGCCCCAGTTCGCGGATGGGGGTAAAGTAGCCGGCGAAGGTAAAGCCGGTCCACAGACCGAACAGGATCCAGGCCACCTGCTTGCCGCCCTTGCGCACCAGCTTGTTCAGGCTCCACGGCGACTGATCCAGGCGCATGCGCGCCGAACGGTCGCCCTCGAAGAGCTTTTCCATCCACAGGTAAATTTCGGTGTAGACCGTCTGCGGGCAGGCGTAGCCGCACCACAGGCGGCCCGCGATGGCCGTAAACAGAAACAGCGACAGCGCCGAAACGACCAGGATGCCCGTCAAGTAGATGAAGTCCTGCGGATAGAGCACGAGGCCGAACAGGTAAAAGCGCCGCGCCTCCAGGTCGAACAATACCGCCTGTCTGCCGTTCCACATCAGCCATGGCAGCCCGTAGAAAACGAGCTGGGTCAGCCAGACGAATACCCAGCGCCACTTCGCAAACACGCCGCTGACAGCACGCGGGTAAATCTTCTTGCGCGCCGCATACAGCGAGACCTCGACCTCCTCGTCGGAGGGCGGCCGGGTGGATGACGTTGCCTGGGTACTCATTGCAGTGTTAAAAAAAGTCAAAAAGGGTCCAGCGATGGCTGGACCCTCGATGTGCACGTCTCAGTTCGCGTGGGACAGTTTCCAGACGTAGCCGGTCAACACATGGATCTGTGCGTCGGTCAGCAGCGCGTTTTGCGCCGGCATCACGTTGTTGAAGCCCTGGTTGATGGCGCGCACGATCGCCTCCTCGCCCCAGCCGTGCAGCCAGATCTGATCGGTGAGGTCGGGCGCGCCAGTGGCATGCATGCCCTTGCCATCGGCACCGTGGCAGGCGGCGCAGGCCGCCCACTTGGCCGCCCCCTGGGACGCGCGCACGCTGTCGTGGGGGCTGCCCGACAGGCTCAGCACGTAGTGCGCCAGATTGCGCACATCCTCCGATCCCCCAACGGCAGCAGCCATGGGCGGCATGACCCCTATGCGGCCCTGGGCGATCGTTTGGTGGATGTACGCGGGCGAGCCATCGCCGCCCAACCAGTCGGCGTCGGTCAAGTTGGGGAAGCCCTTGCTGCCGCGCGCGTCCGACCCGTGGCACTGTGCACAGTAGTTCATGTACAGCCGCTCGCCCACCGCCATCGCCTGCGCGTCCTTGGCCAGATCCTTCGGATCCATGCCCTGGAACTTGGCGTACAGCGGCTCAACTTTGGCCAATGCCCGAGCACGCTCCGCCGCCCACTGTTCGTGCGAGGTCCAGTTCAGCACACCGCCCATCTTGCCGAACATCGGGTACAGCGCGCCGTAGGCCAGCGCGAACACCACGGTGATGATGAACAGATACACCCACCAGCGCGGCAGCGGGTTGTTCATCTCACGCAGATCGCCGTCCCACACGTGGCCGGTGGTGTTGTCGGCCGTTGCCATGACGCGCGTCTTGCCGCTGGCCCACAGGAAGAAGGCACACGCCAGAATGCTGATCAGCGTAATACCGCCGACGTAGAGGTGCCAGAACTCACTGGTGAAATCGCTCATGATGATGCTCCTGGTCGGTGGGGCGGTCAGTCGCTCTGGAACGGCAGCCGGGCTGCCTCGTCGAAGCGCGCCTTGTTCTTACGCGACCACGCCCAAACCCAGATACCAACGAAGGTCACTAGGCTGATGACGGTCACGATGACGCGCAGGTCGTTGATGTCCATGATGATCACCCCTGCAACGATGGGTTACTGGGCGGTGCCTTCGGCCGACGGGGTCTGGGCCGTCTTGCCCTGTTGCGCCAGTTTGTCCCACGAACGGGCCGTCCCCAGCCCCTGCAGGTAGGCGATCAGGGCCTCCAGCTCGGTCTTGCCCTTGACCTCCTCGGCGGCCTTGGCGATATCCTCGTCCGTGTACGGCACGCCCAATTTGCGCAGCGCCTGCATCTTGGCTGGCAGGCTGTCGGCGTCCACCGCGCGACGCTCCAGCCACGGGTACGCCGGCATGTTGGACTCGGGCACCAGATCACGCGGGCTGATCAGGTGAATACGGTGCCACTCATCCGAATAGCGGCCCCCGACGCGGGCCAGATCCGGCCCGGTGCGCTTGGAGCCCCACTGGAAGGGATGGTCGTAGACGAACTCACCTGCCACCGAGTAAGGGCCGTAGCGCAGCGTCTCGGCGTGGAACGGGCGCACCATCTGCGAGTGGCACACGTAGCAGCCTTCGCGGATGTAGATGTCGCGCCCGGCCAGCTGCAGCGCGGAATACGGCTTGACCCCTTCGATCGGCTTGGTGGTGGAGTGCTGGAAGAACAGCGGCACGATCTCGACCAGACCGCCCACTGCCACCACCAGGGTGATGAGGACGATCATCAGGAAGTTGTTGGTCTCGATGCGCTCGTGACCGCTGGGCTTGTGTTGTGCATTGGCCATGGTGTCCTCCTGCGGTTCAGGCGTGCGCGGGGGCGGGAATCGGCACCGGTGTCGCCTTGCCTTGGGTAGCGGTCTTCCACACGTTCCAGGCCATCACGAACATGCCGGCCAGATACAGCAGGCCGCCGAGCAGACGGATGACGTAGAACGGGAAGGTGGCCTTGACCGATTCGACGAAGGTATAGGTCAGCGAACCGTCGGGGTTGACCGCGCGCCACATCAGGCCCTGCATGACGCCGGCAATCCACATGGCAGCAATGTAGAGCACGATGCCGATGGTCGAGATCCAGAAGTGCAGCTCGATGGCCTTGACGCTGTACATCTGCTTCTGGCCAAACAGGCGCGGAATCAGGTAGTACATCGAGCCCATCGTGACCAAGCCGACCCAGCCCAGAGCGCCCGAGTGCACGTGACCGATGGTCCAGTCGGTGTAGTGCGACAGGGCGTTGACGGTCTTGATCGACATCATCGGCCCTTCGAACGTGGACATGCCGTAGAACGACAGCGACACGATCAGGAAGCGCAGGATCGGGTCATCCCGCAGCTTATGCCAAGCACCCGACAGCGTCATAATGCCGTTGATCATGCCGCCCCAGGACGGCGCCAACAGGATCAGCGAGAACACCATGCCCAGCGACTGCGCCCAGTCGGGCAGCGCGGTGTAGTGCAGGTGGTGCGGGCCAGCCCACATGTAGGTGAAGATCAGCGCCCAGAAGTGCACGATGGACAGCCGATAGGAGTACACCGGCCGCTCGGCCTGCTTCGGGATGAAGTAGTACATCATCCCCAGGAAGCCCGCGGTCAGGAAGAACCCCACGGCATTGTGGCCGTACCACCACTGCACCATGGCGTCCTGCACGCCGGCGTAGGCGGAGTAGGACTTCCAGAAGCTGACCGGGATGGCGGCGCTGTTGACGATGTGCAGCAGCGCCACGGCGATGATGAAGGCGCCGTAGAACCAGTTGGCCACGTAGATGTGGCGCACCTTGCGCGTGCCCACCGTGCCGAAAAACACGATCGCAAACGCCACCCAGACGACCGCGATGAGCAGGTCGATCGGCCACTCCAGTTCAGCGTACTCCTTGCCGCTGGTGATACCCAACGGCAGGGTGATCGCGGCCAGCACGATGACCGCCTGCCAGCCCCAAAACGTGAAGGAGGCCAGCGCCGGCGCAAACAGCGTCGTCTGGCAGGTACGCTGCACCACGTAGTAGGCGGTGGCGAACAGCGCCGAGCCGCCGAAAGCAAAGATCACCGCATTGGTGTGCAGGGGTCGCAGACGGCTATAGGTCAGGTATTCGATGCCGAAATTGAGCTCCGGCCAGGCGAGCTGGGCGGCAATGATGACGCCGACCAGGAAGCCGACGATCCCCCAGACCACCGTCATGATGGCGAACTGCCTCACGACCTTGTCGTTGTAGACCCCCGCGGTGGGGGTCGCAGCGGTTGCTGACATGGGAACACTCCTGTTGTGAAACACCCGGACGCAGTATCCGACAGGCGGTCCTCGCCGCCCTTGACGTAAATCAATCCTGCCGAAGGATACGTTCACCCTCGCGCTCAATGTTGTCGAACTGACCGGACTGCAACGCCCACCAGAACAGACCGATGATCAGCAGCACCAGCACCACGGACAGCGGAATGAGCAGGTACAGGATTTCCATGACGTCCCTCACATGGTTCGGGCGGTGGCTTCTGGCCGGGGCACAAACGCCGACGCTGTGGCGGCGCCCTCCGGTTCCGGGGCGGGCCGCGCCGCAGGCAGCCGCGACAGCCGCATCGCGTTGCCAATGACCAGCAGCGAGCTGGCCGCCATCCCCAAGCCAGCCGCCCAGGGCGGCATCCAGCCCATCAGGGCCAGCGGTACCGCGATGGCGTTATAGCCAGCCGCCCAGGCCAAATTCTGGCGCACCACCCGCAGCGTCGCACGCGCGTGCTCCAGCACCGCAACGACATCGGTCATGCGCGCACTTTGCACCACGAAGTCCGCGCGCGTCTGCGTCAGGGGCGCGCCGTGTCCCAGCGCAAACGACACGTCCGCCCGCGCCAGCACCGGCGCGTCGTTCATGCCGTCGCCGACCATCGCCACCCGATGGCCCTCGGCTTGCCAGCGCTGCACGGCGGCCAGTTTGTCTTGCGGACTGGCTCCCGCGATGACCTGCTCGATGCCCAGGGGACGCGCCACGCGCTGGGCCGCCTCCAGGCGGTCGCCGGACAGCAGCCACACGCTCAGCCCCAACACGCGCAGGCGCTCCACGGCAGCGCGCGCGTCCGGTCGCACCCCTTCGTCGAGCACGAAGGTGGCCACCCATCCGGACTCATCGGCCAGGTACGCACACGGCAGGTCGGGCACGGCGCGTCCGGTTGCGGCCAGCGCGGCCTCATCCAGCCCGCAATGGACAGCAGAGCCCAGGCGCCAGCGGTGCCCGTGCTCGTCGTGCGCCGTCAGCCCTCGTCCCGGCACTTCCTGCACCAGCCAAGGGGCCTCGACAGCAGTGCCTGCCCGCGCCACGATCGCGCGCGACGCCGGATGCAGCGACGCCTGTGCCAAGCGTGCCGCCACGCGCAGCGCCTGCCCGGCCTCCCAGCCGCGGCGCGTGCGCACCTCGTGCACGACGACGCGGTCCTGGGTCAGGGTACCGGTCTTGTCGAACACCACTGTGTCAACCGACGCCAGCGCCTCGAACGCCTGCAGCCGACGCGTCAGCACGCCGCGCTGCGCCAAGGCACCCGCGGCGGCCAGCATCGCAGCCGGGGTGGCCAGCGACAGTGCACACGGACAGGTAACAATGAGCACCGCCACGGCCGTGGCCACCGCCCGGTGCGGGTCCACCGACCACCATACCCACGCCGACAGGGCCGCCGCCAACAGCACCAGCCCGAGGAAGGGCGCGGCGATGCGATCGGCCAGCCGCGCCAGCCGCGGACGCTCGGTGCTGGCCTGCTCCATCAGCGCGACGATCTGGCCATAGCGCGTCTGCCGCCCCAGCCGGTCGATGCGCACACGCACTGTGCCGGCCAGGTTGTAGCTGCCAGCCACCACGGTGTCACCCTGCCGGCGCGTCACCGGGTGGGACTCACCGGTCAGCAGCGCCTCGTCCACTGTGGCCGCGTCACTGAGCACCGTGCCATCGCCCGGAAAAGCCTGCCCGGCCTCGATGCGCAGCACGTCGCCCACCTGCAGGCGCTTGAGTGACACGCGCTCCAGCGTGCCGTCGGCGCGTTCGCGCTGCACCTGCTCGGGCAGCCGGTTCATCAGCGCATCCAGCGCCCCGGCGGTGCGGTCGCGCAGCTTCAATTCCAGATAACGCCCGCCGAGCAGGAAGAATACGAACATGGTCAGCGAGTCGAACCAGATGTCCGAACCCCACGGACCATCCGGTTCGAATGTCGCCAGACTGCTGACCACGAACGTGACGGCGATGCCGATGGCCACCGGCACGTCCATGCCGACGCGGCCCTGTCGCACGTCGCGCCACGCGCTGGCGAAAAATGGTCCGCTGGCAAACAGCATCACCGGCAGGCTCAACACCCAAGACGCCCAGCGCAGCAGTTGCACGATGTCGGCCGGAATCTGACCCGGCTCGGTGACGTACTCGGGCCATGAGTACATCATCACCTGCATCATGCAAAAGCCAGCGACGAACAGGCGCCACAACGCCTTGCGCGTCTCCTGCACGCGCGCGCTGACGGCCAGCGCCTGGCGCATCGGCAACAGGCGGTAACCGCTGCGACCCACCGCCCGCGCCAGGTCCGACAGGCGCACGCGCGCCGGATCCCAGCGCAACACCAGGCGCCGCGTCGCTGCGTGCACGTGGGCCTGCAGCACGCCAGGCTGCGCCACCAGCGCGGCCTCCACGGTGTCGGCACAGGCGGCGCAGTACATGCCCTGCACCATCAGCACCGACTCCTGCACGGGCTGCCCGGCCCCCTCCTCCACCGGCTGGGAAAAGTCACGCTGCTCCAGGGGATCGTCGAGCACGCTGAAGTCGTCGTCCACCGTCAGCAGCCCGCGGTGCGGCACCCACGGCGCCGCCACTGCACCGGCGCCATCACCGGCCTCGGCCGCCGGCCGCAGCGGGGTGTGGGACGCAGGGTCGATCTCAGCCATCATGTAACGGTACCCGATCCCGCCACGCACCGGCTTGACCTATGTCAAGCCCACCGACCACCGCAGTGGTAGTCTGCCCGTCGGCTGGGATGTCCCAGTAACCGCGGCACAGGGTGGGCGCCTCGCCGCCGTCGCCAGCACAGGAGGTGTCCGATGTATCAGCGCATTTTGGTAGCCACCGATGGGTCGCCGCTGTCCGAGCGGGCGGTCGAGCACGCCCTGGCTCTGGCCGATCTCACCGGCGCCGAAGTGGTGGCGCTGCGCGTCGTACCCCGCTATCCACAGACGTTTTACGAGGGGGGCATCGCGCTGGGCACCGACGAGGTGCGCCGCATCGAACAGCAGTGGGCCGACGAAGCGCGGCAGACGGTGCAAGCCGTCAAACTGCTGGGCCAGCAGCGCCAGGTCAAGGTCAAGCCGCTGACGGTCAAATCGGACCTGGTCGCGGAAGCCATCGTCGCCGCCGCCAAGCGCCATAAGTGTGACCTGATCGTCATGGCCTCACACGGACGGCGCGGCCTGAAACGACTGCTGCTGGGCAGCGAAACGCAGCAGGTGCTGACCCACGCCCACACCCCCGTGCTGGTGCTGCGCTGACACCGCGCCCCCGGAGCGCGCGGCATCGCCGGGCAGAGCCCGGGACGGGCAACGGCGCATAAGCAACGCCAAGGCCGCAGGGGGCGTCACGATGCCGCCGCGGCATCGCGCCAGCGCTCGCGCAGGACGTTTTTCTGCACTTTGCCCATGGCGTTGCGTGGCAGCTCGTCCACGACCACGCAGCGCTTGGGGATCTTGTAGCTGGCCAGCCGCCCGCGCAGGGCCGCCAGCACCCTGTCGGGCTGCACTGTGGCGCCAGGCTGAGGGATGACCAGTGCCAGCCCCACTTCCCCCCACTCGGGATGCGGCACGCCGATGACGGCGCTTTCCGCAACACCCGGCAGCTCGTTGATGGCGCCTTCGACCTCGGCCGGATAGACGTTGTAGCCGCCACTGATGAGCACATCCTTGCTGCGCCCGACCAGCGTGACGTAGCCGCGTGTGTCGATGAAGCCAACGTCTCCCGTGCGAAACCAGCCGTCTGCGGTGAAATCCTCGGCCGTCTTGTCAGGCATGCGCCAGTAGCCTTGAAAAACGCTGGGCCCACGCACTTGCACGCCCCCCACCTCACCGGCGGGCAGCGGCCGGTCCGCCGCGTCAGCAATACGCAGCTCCACCCCCGGCAGCGGAAAGCCGACCGTGCCGCCGCGGCGCTCGTCCTGCCCGCCGTAGCGCACGTCCGGCCCGCAGGGGTTGGAGGTAAGCATGATGGTCTCGCTCATGCCGTAGCGCTCCAGGATGGTGTGCCCGGTGCGTTGCTGCCAGGCACGGAAGGTGTCGATGAGCAGCGGCGCCGAGCCGCAGATGAACAGCCGCATGCGCGCGCAACGCTCGGGCGTGAGTTCCGGCTCACCCAGCAGCCGGGTATACAGCGTCGGCACCCCCATGAACACGGTGGCGCGCGGCAGCCACTGCAGCACGGTGCGGGGATCGAACCGGGCCGCCCACAGCATCGGGCTGCCGTTGAGCAAGGCCCCATGCACCGCGACGAACAGGCCGTGCACGTGAAAAATGGGCAGGACGTGAATCAGCACGTCGTCCGCCCGCCAGTCCCAGTACTGGCGCAGTATCTGCGCGTTGGCCAGCAGGTTGCCGTGGGTGAGCATCGCTCCCTTGCTGCGCCCGGTGGTGCCACTGGTGTAGATGATGGACGCCAGCGCCTGCATCCCCACCGGCACCGGCGACTGGATGTCGCTGCGGTGGGCCGCACGCTCCAGTAGCGTGCCTTGGCGATCGGTGCCGAGTGTGTAGACCACCTGTGCCCCGGCGCGAAACGCCAGCTTGCTGACCCAGCCAAAGTGCTGCGGCGTGCACACCACCGCCGCAGGCTGCGCGTTATCGATCAAGTACGCCATCTCGGCTGGCGGGTACGCGGTGTTGAGCGGCACATACACCAGCCCGGCACGCAAAGCGGCCAGATACAGCATCAGCGCCTCGACCGATTTGTCCACCTGCGCCACAAGGCGCGCACCCGGCTCCAAGCCACGCGCCGCCAGCTCGTTGGCGATCATCGCGCTGCCGCGATCCAGATCGCGCCAGGTGTAGATCAGCCCCGCGTCGGTCTCGATGGCCCAGCCGTCCAGCGCCGCCGGGAAGGCATCACGCAGGGCCGCGTACAGGTTGGTCTGCGGCTTGTCTGTCATCGTTGCTCTCCTCCATCCCCTACGGCGTCGGCACCGCGTATCGCCGTCCGACACCGGCGCTGCGCTGCCGGGCGCGGCATCACCGCAGCTGCGGCGCGCGCCAGCGCACCCAGGCCCACAGCACGACACCGCAGACGATCAGCGGCAGACTGAGCCACTGCCCCATACTCAGGCCCAGCGACAGCAGCCCCAGATGCGCGTCTGGCTCGCGGAAATACTCGGCCGCGAAACGCAAGCTGCCGTAGCCCACCAAAAACGCCGCCGACACCTCACCGGTGTAACGCGCGCGCGGCGCCCACCACCACAACAGCAGAAACAGCGTCAGGCCCTCCAGGCCGGCCTGGTAGAGCTGGGACGGATGGCGCGGCTCGGGCCCCGCGGCCGGAAACACCATCGCCCACGGCAGATCGGCCGACGCCACCCGGCCCCACAGCTCGCCATTGATGAAGTTGCCGATACGGCCGGCCGCCAGCCCCGCTGGCACACAAGGGGCCACGAAGTCCATCACCTGCAGCCACGACCGACGCTGGCGCCGTGCCCACAGCGCCATCGCCGCCAACACCCCCAGCAGCCCGCCGTGAAAGCTCATGCCCCCTTCCCACACCGCGAACACGCGCCAGGGCTGGGCCAGATAGGTCAGCGGCTGGTAGAACAGCACATACCCCAGCCGTCCGCCGACGATGACGCCCAGCACGCCCCAAAACAGCATGTCCTCCACGTCGCGCCCCTGCCAGCCCAGGGTGTGGTACGGCTTGTGACGCAGCCGCCGCTGGCCCAGCCACCAGAACAGGGCAAAGCCGACCAAGTACATCAGGCCGTACCAGTGCACCGCCAGCGGCCCAACGCGCAACGCCACCGGATCGAAGCCGGGATGGATCAACATAGCCCGCCCCCCGCCCGTGCGCCTTGCCACGCATTGCCGACGTCACCGAAAATGCACCGTCTTGTCATACAGGAGGAAGGTTGATGACCGCCGCGACCGAACGCCGCCAGCACCACCGTGTTCGCGCCATTTTCGAGGAAGCCTTGACCCTCTGCGTGCCGTTTCTCGACCCCCGGCAAGGCATCGGTGGACAGGCGCTGACGCACCACATCCCGGTCGTGTTGCGGGATCGGTTCCCCGAACTGTCGCCTGAAGAGCTGCTGGTGTTGGTGCCGGCGCTGCAGACGGCATGGCGGCTGCGCCAGCGCACGCGCGCCGTGGCCGAGCCGTGATCGCTGGCGAACATCCGCTCCCATTCACGACCGGCTCAGCCGCCCCAGATCGCGCACCGCCCCCTGGTCAGCCGAGGTCGCCATCATCGCGTAGGCCTGCAGCGCCGTGGAGACCCGACGCGCGCGCGGCTTGGCCGGTTTCCAGCCCAGCGCATCCTGCTCGGCGCGGCGGCGCTGCAGTTCGGCCTCGTCCACCATCAGCTGGATGGAGCGCCCCGTCACGTCGATGCGAATGCGGTCGCCGTCGCGCACCAGTCCGATGGTGCCCCCGGCGGCCGCCTCGGGCGAGACGTGGCCGATCGACAGCCCCGAGGTCCCCCCGGAAAACCGGCCGTCGGTCAGCAGCGCGCACACCTTGCCCAGCCCCTTAGACTTCAGGTACGAGGTCGGGTACAGCATTTCCTGCATGCCGGGGCCACCGCTGGGACCCTCGTAGCGGATAACGACCACGTCACCCGGCTGCACGCGGTCACCCAAAATGGCCTCGACCGCCTCGTCCTGGCTCTCGAACACGCGCGCCGGACCTTCGAAGACGCGCAACACCGATGTCGGCACGCTGGTGGTGTAGCGCAGCTGCTCCACCTCGAACATGCTCTCGTCGATACCAGCGGTCTTGACGATGCAGCCGCGCTCGGCCAGGTTGCCGTACAGCACGGCCAGTCCGCCGTCGCGCGAGTACGCGTGCTCAACACTGCGGATGCAGCCCTGCTGGCGGTCCCGATCCAGCGACGGCCAGCGGGTGTCCTGGCTAAACGGTACCTGGGTCGGAATCCCGGCCGGCCCCGCACGATAAAACAGCTCCACCTCGGGCGAAGGCTGGCGCATCACGTCCCAGTGTTGCAGGGCGTCGGCCAGGGTAGGGCTGTGCACGGTGCGCACATGGCGGTGCAGCAGACCGGCGCGGTCCAGCTCGCCCAGGATACCCATGATGCCGCCGGCGCGGTGTACGTCCTCGATGTGGTACTTGTTGGTGTTGGGCGCCACCTTGCACAATGTCGGCACGCGGCGCGACAGGCGGTCGATGTCGGCCATGGTAAACGGCACGCCCGCTTCATGGGCCGTGGCCAGCAGGTGCAGCACCGTGTTGGTGGAGCCACCCATCGCGATGTCCAGCGACATGGCATTTTCGAACGCCTCGAAGGTGGCGATGGAGCGTGGCAGCACCGACTCGTCGCCCTGCTCGTAGTAGCGTCGTGCCAGCTCGACGATCAGCCGCCCGGCGCGGCGAAACAGCTGCTCGCGGTCGGCGTGGGTGGCCAGCATCGTGCCGTTGCCCGGCAGACTCAGGCCCAGCGCCTCGGTCAGGCAGTTCATCGAGTTGGCGGTAAACATCCCCGAGCACGAGCCGCAGGTCGGGCAGGCCGAGCGCTCCACCTCGGCCACCGTGGCGTCGCCCACGTGCGGGTCAGCCGCCATCACCATCGCGTCCACCAGGTCGAGCTTCTTGATCTGCACCGTCTGCTCACCCGGCACCGCCAGCCGCACCTTGCCCGCTTCCATCGGCCCGCCCGAGACGAACACCACCGGAATGTTCAGGCGCATCGCCGCCATCAGCATGCCAGGGGTGATCTTGTCGCAGTTGGAAATGCACACCAGCGCGTCCGCACAATGCGCGTTGACCATGTACTCGACGCTGTCGGCGATCAATTCGCGGCTGGGCAGCGAGTAGAGCATGCCGTCGTGGCCCATCGCGATACCGTCGTCCACCGCAATGGTGTTGAACTCCTTGGCCACGCCACCGGCGGCCTCGATCTCGCGCGCCACCAGCTGCCCCAGGTCCTTCAGGTGCACATGGCCGGGCACGAACTGGGTAAACGAGTTGGCCACCGCGATGATGGGCTTGTCGAAGTCGCCGTCCTGCATGCCGGTGGCACGCCACAGGGCGCGTGCGCCGGCCATGTTGCGGCCGTGGGTGGTGGTACGGGAGCGATAGGTGGGCATGGTCTGAAACAGTAAGCAAAGGGGCTTGGGGAAAGCGGCGCTGGACACAACGCACCCGGCTACAGCTGCCGACCTGCGGTCATTCAAAGCAGCCGCAGCAGCTGGCGGGAATTGTGCCAGTAACGCCATCGCCACGCATCGACTGGGCGGGGCGATACCGGCACCGACGTGCTGGCACCGGCACCCGTCAGCCACGCCCCATCCGCGCCGGGCTCAAGCGACCCGCGTGCCACAACGCGGCCCACACTGGCGGCCACGCCCGGGGCGTGGCTCTTAGGAGCGCGAGGTCGGCGGGCGCAACGCGTCACGCGCCCTGGCCTGCCGCGCTGCTTTGCGGGCCTGCTCGCGCTGCATGGCCTTGCGGCTGGTGTAGCCCGACCAGTCGGCCCACCACCACCACAGCACCGCCGCCCCGAATGGCGCCAGCACCCAGCCCCAGGCCAGGGACGCCACCGGCTCCACGCCGGCCCATTTCAGTCCCAGCAGGATCACACCCAGCAACAAAAAGGCCATGGCTTCGTCTCCCGTGGCGCATCGGCACCGTGCCGCAGCCGGCGCCGCACGACCCTGTATCGATTGCAACAAGCTGTAAAAAGGCATTGTGCCCGAAAGGCGCCCCACTACAATGGCACACGCCGAACCCGCTGTTTTCCTTTCACCTGGAGATCAATGTGATGAAACGTGCTCTGCTCACCCTGGCGGCGCTGGCCGCCGTCTCCGGCCCCGCCCTGGCCGACGAAGCGCTGGCCAAGGCGAAGAACTGCATGGCGTGCCACGCCACCGACAAAAAGCTCGTCGGCCCGTCGTACAAGGACATCGCGAAGAAGTACGCCGGCGATGCCAAAGCCGCCGACATGCTGGCCACCAAGATCCAAAAGGGCGGCTCCGGTGTCTGGGGCGCGATCCCGATGCCGGCCAACCCGCAGGTCAGCGATGCCGAGGCCAAAAAACTGGCCGCCTGGGTGCTGAGCCTCAAGTGAGGCGACACCATCACAGCTGCCGCTGCATCGTGTAACGACACGAGCGTCATCCGGTGCCGGCCGGATGCTCGGTGTGGGCCGGTATCCGCGGTTGCACAGACACAAAAGCCCGCCGCACGGCGGGCTTTTTGCGGGTAGGCACGCGCGCCTTAGTTGTTGCGCGCCAGCTGCTCCAGGATGTGCGGATTCTCCAGCGTCGAGATATCCTGGGTGATGGCCTCACCCTTGGCGATGGCGCGCAGCAGCCGCCGCATGATCTTGCCCGAGCGCGTCTTGGGCAGGTTTTCGCCGAAACGGATGTCCTTGGGCTTGGCAATCGGGCCGATCTCCTTGGCGACCCAGTTGCGCAGCTCATTGGCGATGGCCTTGGCCTCGTCACCCTGTGGCAGCGGGCGCTTGAGCACGACGAAGGCCACGATCGCCTCACCCGTCAGGTCGTCTGGACGGCCTACGACCGCCGCCTCAGCCACCAAGTCGGTCTTGGCCACCAGCACCGACTCGATCTCCATCGTCCCCATGCGGTGACCGCTGACGTTGAGCACATCGTCGATGCGGCCGGTAATGCGGAAGTAGCCGCGATCCTCGGAACGCACGGCCCCGTCGCCGGCCAGATAGTAGCCCTTGAGCTCGTCGGGGAAGTAGCTCTTCTTGAAGCGCTCCGGATCCCCCCAGATGGTGCGGATCATCGACGGCCACGGCTTCTTGACCACTAAAATGCCGCCCTGTCCGTTGGGCATGTCGTTGCCCTGCTCGTCCACGATGGCCGCGAAGATACCCGGCAGCGGCAGAGTGCACGACCCCGGCACCAGCGGCGTGGCCCCGGGCAGCGGCGTGATCATGTGGCCGCCGGTCTCGGTCTGCCAGAAGGTGTCGACGATCGGGCAGCGCTCGCCGCCGACGTGCCGGTAGTACCACATCCATGCCTCGGGGTTGATCGGCTCGCCCACCGAGCCCAGGATGCGCAGCGTCGACAGGTTCCAGTTCTTCGGATGCACCTTCTCGTCGGTATCCGACGCCTTGATCAGCGAGCGGATGGCGGTGGGCGCGGTGTAGAAGATGGTGCAGCCGTGGCGCTCGATCATCTGCCAGAAGCGCCCGGCGTTGGGATAAGTGGGCACGCCCTCGAAGACGATCTGCGTGGCGCCGGCCGCCAGCGGACCATAGGCGACATAGGAGTGGCCGGTGATCCAGCCGATGTCGGCGGTGCACCAGAACACATCGCTGTCCTTCAGGTCGAAGGTCCACAGCATGGTTTGCTTGGCCCACAGCAGGTAGCCGCCGGTAGAGTGCTGCACGCCCTTGGGCTTGCCGGTGGAGCCCGACGTGTACAGAATGAACAGCGGGTGCTCGGCACCGACGATCTCGGGCGCGCACTCGGTGGATTGATCGGCCAGCAGCTCGTGCAGCCACACGTCACGGCCCGCCACCATGTTGCAGGCGCTGGGGGTGCGCTGGTAGACGACGATATGGCGCACCGACTCGCAGCCTCCCATGGCGATGGCCTCATCGACGATGCTCTTGAGCGGCAGTTCCTTGCCGCCGCGCATCTGGAAGTTGGCCGTGACCACCGCCACCGCCCCCGCGTCTTGGATTCGGTCCTTGAGTGCGCCGGCCGAAAAGCCCCCGAACACCACACTGTGCGTGGCGCCGATGCGCGCGCATGCCTGCATGGCGACGATGCCCTCGATCGTCATCGGCATGTAGATGACGACACGGTCACCCTTCTGCACACCCAGCGACTTCAGCGCGTTGGCCATCTGACTGACGCGCGCCAGCAGCTCGCGGTAGCTGACGCGGGTCACTGTCCCGTCGTCGGCCTCGAAGATGATGGCGGTCTTGTGCTCGACCGGGGTGCCCATGTGGCGGTCGAGGCAGTTGTACGAGGCGTTGAGTTCTCCGTCCTGGAACCACTTGTAAAACGGCTTGTTCGATTCGTCCAACACCTGGGTGAAGGGCTTGTGCCACACCAACAGCTCGCGGGCACGCCGCGCCCAAAAGCCTTCGAAGTCGCGCTCGGCCTCCTCGCACAACGCACGGTAGGCATCCATACCCGCAACCCGCGCCTGCGCCACCAGCGCCGGGTTGGGCTCGAAGACACGGTTTTCCACCAGCATGGAAGCGATGGCAGCGGACGATTCAGCCATGTTCAGGTCTCCTCAGGACAAGGTAGCGATTCAGGAACAGCCAGGCACTGTGCAGCGGACATCTGACAAAGGTCTTACGGAAGGGGACTCTACAATCGGCAGGTGTTCGTTCGTGGAGCGCACCGCCAATCATGTCGTCCATGCACAAGCCCATCGCCCCGCTGCCCAAGCTGATCTTCGCCAGCCGCTGGCTGCAGTTGCCACTGTACATCGGCCTGATCGTGGCGCAAACGGTGTACGTTTATCACTTTTGGGTGGAGCTGGTGCATCTGATCGAGGCGGCATTCGGCAACACCGCTGCGCTGGACAAGCTGGTCACCAGCATCGGCTACGTGCCGGATAAGTCGCTCGACGGCCTCAACGAGACCATCATCATGCTGGTGGTGTTGGCGCTCATCGACGTGGTGATGATCAGCAACCTGCTGATCATGGTCATCGTGGGTGGCTACGAGACCTTCGTCAGCCGCCTGCGGCTAGAAGGCCACCCCGATCAGCCCGAGTGGCTCAACCACGTCAACGCCGGCGTGCTCAAGGTCAAGCTGGCCACGGCCATCATCGGCATCAGCTCGATTCACTTGCTCAAAACCTTCATCAACGCCGCCAACTACACCGAGAAGGTGCTGCTGTGGCAGACCGTGATCCACGGCATCTTCCTGCTCAGTGCGCTGGCCATCGCGCTGACCGAGCGCCTGATCCACCACCCGGCGGACGACGACGACAGCGACCGCCACTGACACTTGGCCGCGCCCGCCGACGGCGGCGCGCCCCCCACGCCACCAGGAACCCCATCATGACCGCCATCCGCCAAGATGACCTGATCCAGTCGATCGCCGACGCCTTCCAGTACATCAGCTATTACCACCCGGTGGACTATATCCAGGCGCTAGGCCAGGCGTATGAGCGTGAGCAAAGCCCGGCGGCGAAGGATGCGATCGCGCAGATCCTGACCAACTCGCGCCTGAGCGCCGAAGGCCACCGCCCGATCTGTCAGGACACCGGCATCGCGGTGGTGTTCCTGAAAGTGGGCATGAACGTGACCTGGCCCGACGCCACCATGAGCGTGCAGGAGATGGTCAACGAAGGGGTGCGGCGCGCCTACCTGAACCCGGACAATCCGCTGCGTGCCTCGGTGCTGGCTGATCCGGCCGGCGCGCGCAAGAACACCCGCGACAACACCCCGGCGGTGGTGCATTATGAAATCGTGCCCGGCGACGGCATCGAGGTCATTTGCGCGGCCAAGGGCGGCGGCTCGGAGAACAAGTCCAAACTGGCGATGCTCAACCCGTCCGACTCGATCGTGGACTGGGTGCTCAAGACTGTGCCCACGATGGGCGCGGGCTGGTGTCCGCCGGGCATTCTGGGCATCGGCATCGGCGGCACGCCCGAAAAAGCGATGCTGCTGGCCAAAGAAGCCCTAATGGCACCGGTGGACATCCACGAGCTGATCGACCGCAAGAAGGCCGGTGCCACGCTCAGCCGCGTGGAGGATCTGCGCCTGGAGCTGTACGAGAAGGTCAACGCACTGGGCATTGGCGCCCAAGGCTTGGGGGGCCTGACCACGGTGGTGGACGTCAAGATTCTGGACTACCCCACGCACGCGGCCAGCCTGCCGGTGGCCATGATCCCCAACTGCGCGGCCACGCGCCACGTGCACTTTCACCTGGATGGCAGTGGCCCCGCGAAGCTGCAGCCACCGCGGCTGCAGGACTGGCCCGCCGTCACCTGGACGCCGGACACAAAAAGCGCGCGCCGCGTCAACCTGGACACGCTGACGCGAGAGGAAGTGGCGTCGTGGCGGGTCGGCGACAAGTTGCTGCTCAATGGCAGGATGCTGACCGGTCGCGATGCGGCGCACAAACGTATCGCCGACCTGCTGGCCCAGGGCGAAAAACTCCCGGTGGACTTCACCAACCGCGTGATCTACTACGTGGGTCCGGTGGACCCGGTGCGTGATGAGGTGGTGGGCCCGGCTGGCCCGACCACGGCCACGCGCATGGACAAGTTCACCCGCATGATGCTGGAGCAGACCGGTCTGATTGCGATGATCGGCAAGAGCGAGCGCGGGCCGGTCGCCATCGAAGCCATCCGCGACAACCGCAGTGCCTACCTGATGGCGGTGGGCGGCGCTGCGTATTTGGTGGCCAAAGCCATCAAAGCCGCGCGCGTCGTGGCCTTCGAAGATCTGGGCATGGAGGCCATTTATGAATTCGAGGTGCAGGACATGCCGGTGACGGTGGCGGTGGACGCCAGCGGTACCAGCGTGCACGACAGCGGCCCGGCCGAGTGGCGCCAGCGCATTGCGCGCGGCGAGCTCAAGGGCATTGCGGTGACGCTCGCCTGAGTCCGTCAGCTCCGCCGCAGCGGCTGGTCGGCCGGTCGCCCGGCCGCGCCCGGGGCCGGCGCTTTGCAGCGCACTGCGCGGCACCCATTTGGATGCGGAGGCACTGGTCACCGCTCAGGGACAACTGTCCCGGCGCACGGGCGCTAGGCGGCAAGCCGGGGGCCGGCGATTTCAGTGCAGGTGACGCGGCTTGCGCGGTCCGCCGTGACCACCGCCACCACGCGGCGGCTTGCCCAGTTGCAGCGAGTTGACCATAGCGTCGAAGCGGTTGGCAAACAGCTGGTCGATGGCCTGCACGACGCCACCCAGTTCGGAAGCGTCGAAATGGCGCTCCATCAGGTTGACCACATCCTGCACCAGCAGGTCGCGCTGCACCTGCATGATGGCCGCTGGCGTCGGCCCCACGAAGCACATCAGGAAGTCATCGCGCGCCTCGGCATCAGGCGGCGCTTCTTCCTCGTCAAATTCCAGGTCGTAGAACGACACCTCGATCGCGGCACCGGTAGCGGCGATGTCGTTCAGGCCCATGCACGCCTCTTCGATGGCCAGGCGGAAATCCTCGCCGCCCTCGATGGTCCAGCACAGGTGCAACACCCGTTCGTTGGTGTCGAATCGGATGCCCGGCTCTTCCTCGTAGGCGCTGGCGGCGGCGTCGATGAGCGAGCGGGCACCGACGTAGCTCCACAGCGGCCGCAGCGCCTCCTGGATGTGGGTGTAGTCCACGTCGTCACGCAACGGGATATCGCCGTGCACGTGGATCTCGAACGGAGGGTGGTCGTGGCTCATGATCGGGATCCGTCGCAAAAACGGTATTGTACGACCAGGGCCTGTGATCACCGGGGCAAACCCGGTTGGAGCCGGGCGCGGGCGTGCGGCAACGGGGCGCTGCAGCCGGCCGCCGTGCCGATTAGAATCGGCCGCCGCACCCGGCACGGGCTGGCGAGTGTGATGGAATCGGTAGACATACAGGACTTAAAATCCTGAGGCGTAAGCCGTGCGGGTTCGAGTCCCGCCACTCGCACCAGCACGCGGCAACCATCAGGGCACCGCTTAGCGCCGCCGCCACGCCACGGCATAGAAGCCGTCGGTACCATGCCGGTGTGGCCACAGCCGCAGCGCCCCGTCGGCGGTCACGGCGTCGGCCCTCGACACCCGCGCCGCGGCCAGCAGTTCACCCGCGTCCAGTAGCTCGAACGCGCCGTCGCTGGCGCGCTGGAATGCCTGCGCAACAGCATCGTTCTCCTCCGGCAGCAAGCTGCAGGTCGCGTAGACCAGACGCCCGCCGGGTCGCACCAGCTGGGCAGCCGCGGTCAGGATGCGCAACTGCAGCGCCGCCATCTGGGCGATGGTTTGCGGGGAGTGGCGCCACTTCAGCTCCGGGTGTCGGCGCAGCGTCCCCAGGCCGCTGCACGGCGCATCCACCAGCACGCGATCGATTTTGCCGGCTAGGCGCTGCAGGCGCGGGTCGTTCTCGTGGCTGAGCGTCATCGGATGCACATGGGTCAACCCCGCGCGCTGCAGGCGCTCCTGCAGGCGCTGCAGCCGCGCCCCTACAGTGTCGAACGCGTACAGCCGACCCGTATTGCGCATGTCGGCCCCCAGTGCCAAGGTCTTGCCGCCCGCGCCGGCGCAAAAATCGGCCACGGTTTCGCCGCGGCGCGCGCCCACCAGCGCGGCAATCAGCTGCGACCCCTCGTCCTGCACCTCCAGATGGCCCCACACCCAGGCGGGCTGCGCCTGCAGCGGCGTGCGTGCGGGCAGGCGCAGGCCCCAGGGTGCGTGCGGCGTGGGCTCGGCCGGCAGGCCAGCGGCACGCAGTTCGGTCAGCACCGCGTCGCGCTTGGCGCGTAGCGCGTTGACGCGCACATCCAGCGGGGCGGGAGCGCGCAGCGCGTCGGCCAGCGCCGCCAGCTCATCCCCCACAGCGGCGCGCAGGCGCTCAATCAACCACCCCGGCAAGCCCAGCCGCACCGGCTCGGGCTCGGGCGCGGCGGGCAGCCTCTCGGCGGCGGACCGTGCCGCCAGGGCATCGGGCCCGGCATCCGTTGCACTGGCCCCCAGCACGTCCACCGCCTCGCCGGGCCACGCCAGCGCCACGATGTCGCGGCATGCTGCCGCATCGTCACGCAGACGCGCCACGTCGACCTCGCTGACACCCTCCCCTCGCACACGCTGGCGCAGCCAGCACCAGCGTGGCAGGTCGCGCAGCGCGGCAAACAGCGCATCGCCCACGGCCGCGCGTGCACGCGCCCCCAGACGTTGAGGACCGCGCAGCGCCTGTGCCAGCAGCGCGTCGGGCGGCTGTTGGAAGCGCACCGTCTGCTGCAACAGTCCCGCGGCCAGCTCCAGCGGCGTGACCGGGCGGCTGTGCCCCTTGAGGGGGTTCGAACGTCGGCTGGCCGGAGTCCGGGAGGAACGGGGTATCTTGCTCATGGACGAATTGTCCTGCAGGGACTGCGGCACGATGGCCAGGCCCGCCGCCGCGCGGCGATGGCGGTGCCGGATAATCGCGCCCCATGCCAGATATCGCTTCCGAGGTGCGCCGCCGGCGCAGCTTTGCCATCATTTCCCACCCCGACGCGGGCAAGACGACGCTGACCGAAAAGCTGCTGCTGTTTTCGGGAGCCATCCACATTGCCGGCAGCGTCAAGGCGCGCAAGGCTGCACGCTACGCCACCAGCGACTGGATGGAGATCGAAAAGCAGCGCGGCATTTCGGTGGCCAGCTCGGTGATGCAGATGGAGTACCGCGACTGCGTGATCAACCTGCTGGACACACCAGGGCACCAAGACTTTTCGGAAGACACCTACCGGGTGCTGACCGCAGTGGATGCGGCGCTGATGGTGATCGACGCGGGCAACGGCGTGGAGCCACAGACGCGGCGTCTGCTGCAGGTGTGCCGCGCGCGCCACACGCCCATTCTGACCTTCATCAACAAGATGGACCGCGAGGTCCAGGCGCCGCTGGACTTGCTGGACGAGATCGAGCGTGAGCTGGGCATGACGGTGGTGCCGTTTACCTGGCCGGTGGGCATGGGCAAACGCTTCCATGGCGTGTGGGACCGGCGCGCGGATCAGATGCGGGTGTTCACCCCGGGCGAAGACCGCCGCGGTGGCGACGAGGAGATTCTGGCGGGCCGCGACCATCCGGCCATTGCACAGCGCTTCGGCTTGGAATGGCAGCAGGCGCGCGACGAATTGGAGCTGGTGGAAGGCGCCACGCCGGTCTTCGACCATGCGGCCTTTGTGGCCGGCATGCAAACGCCGATGTTTTTTGGCTCGGCGATCAACAACTTCGGCGTCAAGGAGGTGCTGGACGCGCTGGTGGATCTGGCACCGCCGCCCGGCCCCAAGCCCGCGCTGCAGCGCGAGGTCGCCCCCACCGAACCGAAGTTCAGCGGCGTGGTGTTCAAGATCCAGGCCAACATGGACCCGGCACACCGCGACCGCATTGCGTTCGTGCGCGTGGCCAGCGGACGTTTCGAGCGCGGCATGAAGCTGCGCATCACGCGCACCGGCAAGGAGTTCAAACCCAACACGGTGGTGTCGTTCCTGTCGCAGCGGCGCGAGCTGCTGGAGGAGGCCTACGCGGGCGACATCATCGGCATCCCGAACCACGGGCTGCTGCAACTGGGCGACACACTGACCGAGGGCGAGGCGCTGCAGTTCACGGGGCTGCCGTTTTTTGCGCCCGAAATCATCCGTAGCGTCGAGGTGGCGGACCCACTGCGCACCAAGCAGCTCAAGGCAGGGCTGCAGCAGCTGGGCGAAGAAGGCGCCATCCAGGTCTTCCGGCCGATGGTGGGGTCGGTGCTGCTGCTGGGTGCCGTGGGGCAGCTGCAGTTCGATGTGGTACAGCACCGGCTGGAAACCGAGTATGGGGTGAAGGCGCGCATCACGAGCAGCCCTTATCACGTGGTGCGCTGGGTGACCTGCCCGCCGGAAAACGGCGGCGAGGCCGAACTCAAGCGCTTCATCGATGCCAACCAGCACCGCATGGCGTGGGACGCGGTGGAGGCACCCGCCATCTTGCTGGACCACGCCGCCACGCTGCGCGCGGTGGAGGCCAACTGGCCCAAGATCCGCTTTCATGCCATGCGGGAACACGCCGGGTTGGTCTTTCACGGGTCAGCCTGATGGTCGGCCACACGACCATTATTAGGCCACCCCGCACATGGGCCGGTACACACCGGCCCGGGGAGAAGTCATCGTGACGTGGGGCTTTCAGGCGCTCTACGACCGCGCCCTGGTGTGGGCGCGGCATCGGCACGCGCCGCGCTATCTGGCGGCGCTCAGCATTGCCGAGTCGTCGTTCTTTCCCGTTCCCCCGGACGTGATGCTGGCGCCCATGGTGCTGGCCCAGCCGCAGGCAGCGTGGCGGCTGGCATGGCTGACGACGTGGACCTCGGTGCTGGGCGGGCTGATCGGCTACGCGCTGGGGGCGCTGGCGTTTGCCGCCATCGAGCCGTGGCTGATGGCCAGCCGCTATGCCAGCCCCTACCAGCAGGCGGTGGCGTGGTTCGACGTCTGGGGCGCATGGGCGGTGTTCATTGCCGGTTTTTCGCCCATCCCCTACAAGGTATTCACGCTGGCCGCCGGGGCGCTGGCCATGCCGCTGCTGCCCTTCACGCTGGCCTCGCTGATCGGGCGCGGCGCGCGTTTCTTTCTGGTGGCTGCCTTGGTGCGCCTGGGTGGCGAGCGCATGCAGGCCCAGCTGCGCCGGCACATCGACCGCATTGGCTGGGCCACCGTGGCGCTGGTGGCGGCAGGCGGGCTGGTCTACGCGCTGCGCTGAAGCTCGCCGCTCAAAGCGCCAGCAGCCGCTCGATGGCGCGCGGATAGATCACGTGCTCCTGCGTGAGCACACGCGCGGCCAGCGTCTCGGGCGTGTCGCCGGGCAGGATGGGCACCACCGCCTGCTCCAGATACTCACCGTGGTCCAGTTCGGCGGTGACGCGGTGCACCGTCGCACCGGCAAAGCGGCACCCGGCCTCGATGGCGCGGCGGTGCGTGTGCAACCCAGGAAACGCCGGCAACAGCGACGGGTGGATGTTGACGATGCGCCCTTCGTAGCGCTGCACGAAAGCGGGCGTGAGAATGCGCATGAAGCCGGCCAGAATCACCAGGCCACGGCCCTGCGGGTCGAAGCCATCGATGACGTGGGCCAGTTCGGCATCGAACGCTTCCCGACTGGGGTAGGCGGTGTGATCGACGAGGGCGGTAGGCACCCCCTGTTCGTGCGCCCACTGCAGGCCTTTGGCGTCGGGGCGGTTGCTGACGACGGCCGCGACCGCCGCACCGAAGCGCTCGGCCCAGCGCTGGCGATCGGCGGCGCGCACGATGGCCTGCATGTTCGACCCGGTGCCGGAGATGAGGATGACGAGCGGCCGCGCCGGTGGCGTATGACGGGGGGTGAATGTGCCCATGGCGCCAGTGTAGCGGCAAGCCGTCGTCCAGCCGGCCCGCAACCCCGCGCTCACCCCGGTGGCTTGCGCGTGGCGCCCTGGCGCGACGCCGCGCGCTGGTTCGCATCGGCGCGGCCGACGAGCTGTCACCGGTCCGACAGCGTCTCCTGCGGCTTTGCGGCATAAACCGCCATCCCACGACGTTGAGGAGACGGCACGATGGAATTGGCGTTCACGCCCGAGGAACGGGCGTTTCGCGACGAGGTGCGGGCGTGGATCGACACGCATCTAGACCCCGCGCTGGCGGCGAAGGTGCTGGGCGGACTGCGCCTGAGCAAGGAGGACATCCAAGGCTGGGCGCGTACGCTGGGGCGGCAGGGCTGGCTGGCGTACCGCTGGCCGCGCACGTTCGGTGGCCCGGGCTGGACGGTGGTGCAGCAACACCTGTTCGACGAGGCACTGGCCGAAGCCGGCGCACCCCCCATTCTGCCGTTTGGCCCGGTGATGGTCGCGCCGGTCATCATGGCCTTTGGCACACCGGAGCAGCAACAGCGGTTCCTGCCCGGTATCGCCAGCGGCGAGGTCTGGTGGTGCCAGGGCTACAGCGAACCGGGGTCTGGCTCGGACCTGGCCAGCCTGCGCACCCGCGCCGAACGCGACGGCGACCACTACGTCGTCAACGGCCAGAAAACCTGGACCACACTGGCCCAGCACGCCGACTGGATCTTCTGCCTGGTGCGCACACGTACCGACGGCAAGCCACAGGCCGGCATCAGTTTTTTGCTCATCGACATGCGCTCGCCAGGCGTGACCGTGCGGCCGATCCGGCTGCTCGATGGCGAATACGAGGTCAACGAAGTCTGGTTCGACAACGTGCGCGTGCCGGTGAGTCAGCGCATCGGCGAAGAAAACCAGGGCTGGACGATCGCCAAGTACCTGCTGTCGCACGAGCGCGCCAACATCGCCGACGTCAACCGCAGCAAGCGTGAACTCAAGCGCCTCAAGCGCCTGGCCCAGGCCGAAGGCATATGGGACGATGCGCGTGTGCGCGACCAGATCGCGCTGCTGGAGGTCGATATCGTGGCGCTGGAGATGCTGGTGCTGCGCGTGCTGGCGGCGGAGCGCTCGGGCAAGCCGGCGCTGGACATCGCTGCGCTGCTGAAGATCCGAGGCAGCGAGGTGCAGCAGCGTCTGACCGAGCTGATGCTGCTCGTCGCCGGGCCGATGGCGCTGCCCTACCTGGAGCCCGCCCTGACCGGACAGCCGGTAGCGGCTGCCGACGCTGCGCTGGCGCCGCTGGCGCCGCGCTACTTCAACATGCGCAAAACCACCATTTACGGTGGCAGTAACGAGGTGCAGCGCAACATCGTCGCCCAAACCCTGCTCGGGTAACTTTCATCATGCGGAATAAAACCCGCGTCACGAAGGCAGCCGTCCCCCAAGCAGCCGTGTTTTTCACACCAGACACCGGAGCACGCACCATGGATTTCGATTTTTCCGACGAGCAACGGCAGTTGCGTGACGCGGTGGCTCGCTGGGCCGAGCGCGCTTACCCGTTCGAGCAGCGCCGCGCCATCATCGCCGCCGGCGGCTTCGATGCGCGCATCTGGCGCGACCTGACCGATCTGGGGCTGACCGGATTGACCGTTGCCGAGACACACGGCGGCATGGGCCAGGGCCCGGTAGAGGCACTGCTGGTGCTGGAAACGCTGGGGACAGCGCTGCTGCTGGAGCCGCTGGCCGCCACCTGGGTGGCGGCGGCCCTGTTGCAGGACTGCGCCGATGGCGCGCTGCCGCAGGCTTGGCTGCCGCGCCTGGCGGCGGGGGACCTGGTGGTGCCGGCGCTGCTGGAGCGGCGCAGCCGCCACGACCTGCCGCAGGTGGCCTGCCAGGCCAACGCCGACGGGAACGCATGGCGGCTGAGTGGCCGCAAGCACGTCGTCCCGGCAGGCGACCAGGCGGCGGCCTGGCTGGTGTCGGCCCGGGCGCCCGACGGCGTGGCGCTGTTTCTGGTGGAGCGCAGCGCCGCGGGTATCGCCACAACACCGTATCCGCTGCAGGACGGCAGCCGCGCCGCCGACCTACACCTCAACGCCACCCCGGCCCAACGTCTGCCCGGCGATGGGGCGACGGCACTGGCCTGGGCAGCCGACGTGGGCGCCGCACTGGCATGTGCACAGGCGGTGGGGGTGATGGAGCGCGCACTGGCCCTGACGGTGGAGTACCTGAACACACGCCGGCAGTTCGGTGTGCCCATCGGCAGCTTCCAGGTGCTGCGGCACCGCGCAGCCGACATGAAGATGGCGCTGGAGCTGGCCCGCGGGATGGCCTACTACGCGCTGCTCAAGCTGGATGCCCCGCAGGCCGAGCGCCGTCAGGCGGTGGCCCGTGCCAAGGTGCAGGTGGGCCAATCGGCACGTTTCGTCGGTCAGCAGGCGGTGCAGTTGCACGGCGGCATCGGCGTCACCGACGAATACGTGGTGAGCCACTGCTTCAAGACACTCACCCAGCTGGAACTGAGCTGGGGCGACACGCTGCACCACCTGGGGACGGTGGCGGCGGTAATGGGCGAAGACGCCGCCGTCGGCGCCTGAGCGGGTCCGGCACACCAGGCGAGCCGGTGCCTGTAGGACCAGTCCACGGGCGGCGGCGTCTGCCACCGTGTGCGACCGACGCCGCGGCGGGCCTGCCGGCGTTCGGCACCCTACCTGTCGGCGGCGCGACAGCCCCAACCCGGTATCGGGTTTCCCCGCTGGCGGGGCGACTATCGACTGTCCCACTATCGCGATCATGCAGGCGTTCGACGTCGATTTCGCGATCATCGGGTCGGGTTTTGGCGGCGCGGTGGCGGCGCTGCGTCTGGCCGAGAAGGGCTACCGCGTGGTGGTGCTGGAGCAAGGCCGGCATTGGCAACCGCAGGATTTTCCCGCCAGCAACTGGCAGCTGCGCCGCTGGCTGTGGCGTCCGGCGCTGGGGTGCCACGGGTTTTTCAGTCTGCGTCTGTTTCGCTACGTTGTGGTGCTGCACGGCAACGCGGTGGGCGGCGGCTCAGTCACCTATGCCAACACGCTGCTCGAGCCGCCACCAGAAGTGTGGTCGCACGGCACCTGGGCTGGACTGGACGACTGGTCCTGGATCATGCCCGCCCATTACGAAACGGCGCGGCGCATGCTTGGCGTCACCGTGAATCGGCGCCCCGCAGCGGCGGACGAGCGGCAGCTGACGATGGCGCAGGCCTGCGGCCTGCAGGACACCTGGGTCCTGACCGACGTGGGGGTATTTTTCGGCGACGACCATGACCACGAGGGAGGACGCCTCCACCCGGACCCCTATTTCGGTGGTGTGGGGCCGCCGCGCACATCTTGCTCCGGCTGTGGCGCGTGCATGGTGGGCTGTCGGGGTGGGGGCGAAGAACACGCTGGACCGCAACTACCTGCATCTGGCCCAGCGCCAGGGCGCCGTGCTGCGGGCGCAGACGCGCGTCACGCGCATCGTCCCATTGCCGGCCCCGGACAGTACCGCCGACCCCAGCGGGGCACACGGCTACGCAGTGCACGCCATCGGCACGGCCGACGCCAACCGGCGGCATCAGGTGCTGCGCGCGCGGGCCGTGGTGTGCGCCGCCAGATCACTCGGTACCCAGGCGCTGCTGATGGACGCACGCCGTCGCGGTGATCTGCCATATCTGTCGTCCGCGCTCGGCCGTCACGTGCGCACCAACGCCGAATCGCTGATTGGCGTGCGCTGGCCGGACAGCCCCGTCGATCTGTCGCGCGGCATCGCCATTGGCGCCAAAATCCGGCTCGATGCGCACACCACCGTCGAGGCCACGCGCTACCCTGCCGGCTCGGACGCGATGGCGCTGCTGTCGACCATGATGGGTGGCGACGGCACGCGCGCCGGCTGGATGAAGGCGTTGCTGTCCGCTGTGCTGCGCAGGCCCTGTGCCACCGCCCGACTGCTGTGGCCCCGCCACTGGGCGCGCGAATCGATGATCCTGCTGTGCATGCAAACGCTGGATGGCACGCTGACGCTGCGCTGGGAGCGCCCGTGGTGGTGGCCGTTTGCACCCCGTCTGCGCAGCCACGGCGCACCGCTGCCCCATGCCATTCCGGACGCCGAGAGCTTCGCGCGGCGCGCCGCGGCAGCCACCGGCGGGGTGCCGATGGCGTCGCTGCCCGAAGTGCTCTTTCACATCCCCATGACCGCGCACTGCTTGGGCGGCGCCGTCATGGCGGCCGACGCCGACAGCGTGGTGTGCGACGCGCATCACCGGGTATTCGGCCAGCGTAACCTGTACCTGATGGACGGCTCGGTGGTCGGCGCCAACCTCGGCGTCAACCCCAGCTTGACCATCACCGCCCTGGCCGAGCGCGCCTGCAGCCGAATTGCGCCGGCGGCAGCCGCCGCGATGACGGGTTGAACCCCGGGGGTGTAGATTGGCTGCGACCCCGGGGTCCCCGGGAGTCCGGGAACCGCCCAGGGTCGGTTCCCCTCCCCCGATCGCCGACCGGTCCGTTCACGTCACAATGCTCATGATGAACGCCTGGCGACACGATTTCAGCGCCTTGCCCCCCGGCGATCTGCACGCCGCGCTGCAGGCCCAATGTGAACGCATGCGCGCGGCGTGGAGCGCCACCGCACCCACCTCCGCTGGGCAGCGGCGCGCCCGCCTGACCCGACTGCTGGAGGCTGTGCTGGACCGCACAACCGAATGGGTGGAGTGCGTCGACGCCGACTTCGGCGGGCGCAGCCCCACCGAGACCCGGTTGCTCGAGCTGGCACCACTGGCGGATGAGATCCGGCATCTGCGCCGTCACGTCGCGCACTGGATGCGGTCGCGGCCCGCGCGCGTCAACCCGCTGTTCTGGCCGGCACGGGCACGTATCGTGCCGCAGCCGCTGGGGCTGGTGGGCATCATCGGCGCGTGGAACTATCCGCTGCAGCTGACGCTGTCGCCGCTGGCCAACGCGCTGGCGGCAGGCAACCATGTGCTGCTCAAGCCGTCGGAGCTGGCGCCGCGCACGGCGGCACTGCTGCAGCGGGTCTTGACACAGGCCTTCGAACCCGACGAGGTCTGTGTGATCACCGGGGGCGCTGAGGTGGCGGCGGCACTGGCAGCCGCGCCGCTGGATCATCTGCTGTTCACCGGATCGGGGCGTGTCGGGCGGCTGGTGATGCAGGCCGCCGCCGCGCGCCTGACCCCCGTCACGCTGGAACTGGGCGGCAAGTCACCCGCCATCGTCGCCGCCGACGCCGACGTGGCACAGGCCGCAGACCGCATCGCCAGCGCCAAGGGCTGGAATGCGGGGCAGACGTGCATCGCACCGGACTATTGCCTGGTGCCACGGGTGCAGCGCGACGCCTTCGTGACGGCCCTGCGCGACAGTGTGCGGCGGCGCTGGCCGCGTGGACTGGCCGACCCGGACTACAGCGCACTGCTGTCTGGCGCGGCGTGGCAGCGCATGCAGCGCTTGGCTGAGGACGCGGCCGCTGCTGGGGCGACACTGGTGCCCCTGATGACAGGCGACACGCCATGGGGCGACGCCAACCGTCACCGTATGGGGCCGGTGGCAGTACTCGACCCGCCACCAACCTGCGCGCTGATGCGGGAGGAAATCTTTGGTCCGTTGCTGCCCGTGCTGGGCTACGACGGCGACCTCGACGCCGCCATTGCCCACGTCAACGCCGGCCCGCGCCCGCTAGCGCTGTACCTGTTCAGTCAGCGCCCCGACACGATCCAGCGGGTGCTGAGCGCCACCACCAGCGGGGGCGTCACCGTCAACGACTGCATGCTGCATCAGCCGCAGCACGGCCTGCCCTTTGGTGGTGTCGGCCCCAGTGGCATCGGGGCCTACCACGGGCGTCACGGGTTCGAGCGCTTCTCGCACCTGAAGGCGGTCTACCTGCAGCACCCGCTGGTTGGCGCGGTGTTCGACCGCTGGGTGCGGCCGCCTTATGGCCCGTGGACCGACCGGCTGCTGCGCTGGATGCTGCGGCGTTGAGCGCCGGCATCAGCGCATGGGTGGCCACACCCATGCGCCGACCCACCAGGCCAGCGCCCCCAGCGCCAGCGCGAGCACGGCGGCGATCCACCCCCAGTGCAGGCCGCGGTCGGCGTCCGGATCCGCGCCGCCCCGCTGCGCCCCCGCAGGCAGCGCAGCCACAGCCGTCAGGCGGCGCCCGAACGCGAGGCTGATGCGGGCGCGGGTATTTACCGCCCAGCCGTTGGCATCCAGCAGGGGGCCGATGTTGCGCTCGCGCAGCTTGAACCAGGCCAGCGCCACCGAGGGCCCGGAAATCAGGGCCATGACCCCCAGAATCACCAGTGGCATCTGCCACCAGGCCAGTTGCAGAAAACCGGTGACAAGGGCGGCCAGCGCGGTGCCGATAGCGCCCAGTGCCAACCCCAACGCCGCAAAGATGCCGGCAAAGCGCGCGATGTCGAACGCCGACTGCGCCGGCAGACGTGCAGGCGGACTCTGCACCGCCTCGGCGCCGCCTTCCACGCGCTGGGCCAGCTGCGCCTGCACCGCCTGCTCGCGCGCCGCCGCAAATTTGCGTACCTGCTCGCCCACCAACCGCACGACGCGCCGGTAGGGTGCCCAAAACGCCTGCCGCAGGCTCACTGGGTTCTCCACCACCTTGATGACGCGCGCGTGCCAGTCGCGACCCCGGCGATCGACGAACAACCCGTTGCGGCCCGGCACCATGAAGTCCGGTGCGTCGCCGCCGGTTAGTGCCGCCACGATGATCTGCGGCACCTCACCGGCACGCTCGCATTGGCAGTACAGCAGGTACAGCCCACTGTAGCCCGCAAGCTGCGCGTGCGCGACGACGTCGTTTACCGGCAGGCACAAGCGGCACTCGCGCTGGTCGATGAACAGCCGCCCACACTGGAAGGCCCCGTCCGCCGACCCGTAAAAGTCGGCGAAGTTGACGACGTTGCGCAGCACGCGCGCCAGATCCCGCCGCAAAACCACCAGCTTTTGCAACGCATCGAGCCGCTGCGCCAACGCCGCGCCCGTCAGGTCATGCCCGATGAGCGCTTCCATGCGGGCCATGACGCGCTCGGCGTCCCACGCCGACAGGATGGCGTCCTCCCAGTCAGCCACCGTGGTCTGCGGACGCTGGGCACACCAGGCCTCCCACGCCGCGAGTCGCTGGCGCAACGCCTGCCAGTCGGCCTGGGTCAGGTGGTCGCGCTCACCCAGCAGGGGCAGCACCGCATCGGCATACAGGCGTTCGATGGCCGGCTGCCAGGCCGGGTTGATCCCCTGCCGCAGCGGCAGCACGGGCTCGGCGCCCACGTGCGCCAGCGGCAGCGCCGTCAGCTCGGCTTGGTCCGCCGCCAGAAGCCCGACCGCCAGCGCCTGTAGCGCCTGCAGCGGCACATCCAGCGCGGCGGCGGCCCGCGCATCGAACGCCGCCAGCTGGCAGCGCACGAAGTGGTCTTCCACCTTGGCGGCCACGGCCTGCATGGCCGCCAGCGCGGCACTGAAGACGGGCGCCAAACCCTCGGGCTGCACGGCGCGCCAAGCCCGCACCGCCGCCACCGCCTCCGCGCAGCGCTGCACCCCGGCGGCATCGACACCGTCGCCCCCACTGCGATCGGCCACCCATCCGGTGGCCATGCCAATGCGTTCCAACCATGGCACCACGCCGGCGTCGATGGCCTGGGCCAACTCGCGTGTCACCACGCCGTCGCCGTTGGGCTGGTCAGCCGGAAACACGCACGCCGCGTCTGCCCAGTCGGCGGGGGACAGCTCGGTTTCCGGGCGCCCCAGCCGGCGCAGCAGATCACACGCCGCCGTGCGCAGCGCCAGTCCTTCATCGTTGGCCACCAGCGCGTCCAGCGGCAGGGTGTCACCGGGGACGAACAGCAGCCCCGGATCGACCAGGCGCTCGCACACCCACTGCACCGCTGCCAGCACTTCGGGGCGGCGGACCAGGCCATCACCGTCGGCATCGAGCAGCGCCAGCGTCTGGGGCCCGACGTCCAGCCCCTGGACCGGGCAGGCGAGCGCCGCCCACAGCTTGGGGTCGAGCGCCGCCAGAGCGAAGAGGTCGCGCGCGTCGTCCATACGGACCTGATCGACTCCACCGGCACGGAAAAA
>NZ_DAISZC010000096.1:0-5481 GCF_036824975.1 Tepidimonas sp. | reverse complement strand
CCCCAAACGACTAGGGGACGACCGCATTGTCGGTCGTCCCCTTTGACCCGGCAAGCCGGGCGGTCATTGCCCCGTGCTCAGACCGTAGAGGCTTTTTGCACCAGACGCGTCGCCACCCAGTTCTTGGTCTTGGACAGCGGGCGACTTTCGGTGATTTCGACGATGTCGCCCAGCTTGTACTCGCCGTTTTCGTCGTGGGCGTGGTACTTGCTGGACTTGATCACGATCTTGTCGTAGAGCGGGTGCTTGACCCGGCGCTCGACCAGCACGGTGATGGTCTTGGCGCGCTTGTCGCTGACGACCTTGCCGATCAGGGTGCGCTTGACTTTGGTTTGCGTCATCGTGCTCTCCTCACTGACCGACGGTGCGTTGCTTTTCCGCCAGGATCGTCTTGGCGCGGGCGATGGCCTGGCGCGTCTGGCGCAGGGCGGCGGTGTTGGCCAGCTGCTGCGTGGCCTTCTGCATGCGCAGGTTGAAGTGGGCCTTTTGCAGGGACTTGATCTCGGCTTGCAGGCCGGCCACGTCTTTTTGGCGCAGTTCAGCGGATTTCATGGATGCTCCTTCCTCACTGGCCCAGCATGCGGGTGACGAACGTGGTACGCAGCGGCAGCTTGGCCGCGGCCAGCGCGAATGCCTCGCGCGCCAGCTGCTCGGGCACGCCAACGATTTCGTACAGCACCTTGCCCGGCTGAATCTCGGCCACGTAGAACTCCACGTTGCCCTTGCCGTTGCCCATGCGGACCTCGGCCGGCTTCTTGGTGATCGGCTTGTCCGGGAAGACGCGAATCCAAATGCGCCCCCCGCGCTTGACGTGGCGCGTGATGGCGCGGCGTGCGGCCTCGATCTGGCGCGCGGTCAGGCGGCCGCGGTCGGTAGCCTTCAGGCCGAAGTCGCCGAACACCACCGTGGTGCCGCTGGTGGCCACCCCGGTGTTGCGGCCCTTGTGCTCTTTGCGATATTTGCGACGAGCAGGTTGCAACATGGTTTACTCTCCTTTGCCGTCCGCGGCTGCAGGCGCGGGTGCGTCGGTTCGAACGCGCTTAACGGCGGGTTGTGCGGTGGCTTCGGCCGGCTTGTCGCTGCCGTCGGCCGGGGCGGCATTGCTGCCACGGCGCGCGCCTGCGCGCGGCGGGCGTGCGCCTTCACGGCGCGGGGCGCGGCGGCTGCGCTCCTCATCCGGACGCGTCGTGCTGTCCAGCGACGGCGCGTCGTTGCGGCCCAGCGTGTCGCCCTTGTAGACCCAGACCTTGACACCGATGGTGCCGTAAGTGGTCTTGGCAACCGACGTGCCGTAGTCGATGTCGGCGCGCAGCGTGTGCAGCGGCACACGCCCTTCGCGGTACCACTCGGTACGCGCGATTTCGATGCCGTTCAGACGCCCCGAGGACATGATCTTCACACCCTGCGCGCCCAGGCGCATCGCGTTTTGCATGGCGCGCTTCATCGCGCGGCGGAACATGATGCGCTTCTCAAGCTGCTGGGTGATGCTGTCGGCAATCAGCTGCGCATCGACTTCGGGCTTGCGGATTTCCTCGATGTTGACGGCCACCGGCACGCCCAGCATCGCGGCCAGATCCTTCTTCAGGCGCTCGATGTCCTCGCCCTTCTTGCCGATGACCACACCGGGACGCGCCGAATGAATGGTGATGCGGGCGTTCTTGGCCGGACGCTCGATGACGATGCGCGAGACGGCAGCGTTCTTGAGCTTGCTGCGCAGGTATTCACGCACCTTGATGTCGTCGGCCAGCATGCCGGCGAACTCGCGGTTGCTGGCGTACCAGCGGCTGGCCCAGTTACGGCTGACGGCCAGGCGGAAGCCGGTCGGATGGATTTTCTGCCCCATGGTCTTCCTTTCCTTTCCGTCAGTTGCCTACGGTCACGTAGATGTGGCAGGTCGGCTTGCTGATGCGGTTGCCGCGGCCCTTGGCGCGCGCGGTGAAGCGCTTCAGCGTCGTGCCCTGCTCGACGTGGATGGTCTTGACCTTCAGCTCGTCGATGTCGGCACCGTCGTTGTGCTCGGCGTTGGCAATGGCCGACAGCAGCGCCTTTTTGATGATGCCGGCAGCCTTCTTGGGCGTGAAGGTCAGGATCTGCAGGGCCTGGTCCACCTTCTTGCCGCGAATCAGGTCGGCCACCAGCCGTCCCTTCTGGGCCGACAGGCGCACGCCGCGAACGATACAGCGGGTTTCCATGATCAATCCTTACTTCTTGGCTTTCTTGTCACCGGGGTGGCCCTTGAACGAGCGCGTCAGCGAAAACTCGCCCAGCTTGTGACCGACCATCTGCTCGGTGATGTAAACCGGCACATGCTGCTTGCCGTTGTGCACCGCGATCGTCAGCCCGATGAACTCGGGCAGGATCGTCGAGCGCCGCGACCAGGTCTTGATCGGCTTTTTGTCCTTGGCGGCCTGAGCCTTCTCGACCTTGGCCATCAGGTGATGGTCAACGAAGGGACCTTTTTTCAGAGAACGAGACATGGCTCAACCTTTACTTCTTGCGACGCACGACGATCATGTTCTGCGTGCGGCGGTTGTGGCGCGTGCGGTAGCCCTTAGTCAGGTTGCCCCACGGATCGCGCGGCGGCTGACCGGTACCGGTGCGGCCCTCACCACCACCGTGCGGGTGGTCGATCGGGTTCATCGCCACGCCACGCACCGTCGGGCGGATGCCCATGTGGCGCTTGACGCCCGCCTTGCCCAGCTGACGCAGGTTGTGTTCGGTGTTGGACACCTCGCCGATGGTGGCGCGACAGTCCACATGCACCTTGCGCACCTCACCGGAGCGCAAGCGCACCTGGGCGTAGACGCCTTCGCGCGCCAGCAACACCGCCGAGGCGCCGGCCGAGCGCGCCAGCTGCGCCCCCTTGCCCGGCTTGAGCTCGATGCAATGGATGGTCGAGCCGACAGGGATGTTGCGGATCGGCAGCGTGTTGCCGACGCGGATCGGCGCTTCCGCACCGCTGATCACGCTCTGGCCGACCTCCAGACCGCGCGGCGCGATGATGTAGCGGCGCTCACCGTCGGCGTAGCACACCAGCGCAATGTGCGCGGTGCGGTTGGGGTCGTACTCCAGGCGCTCGACCTTGGCCGGAATGCCGTCCTTGTTGCGGCGGAAGTCGATGATACGGTAGTGGTGCTTCGCACCGCCACCCTTGTGGCGTACGGTGATGTGTCCGTTGTTGTTGCGCCCCGAGGTCTTGGCCAGCGGCTCGAGCAGCGCAGCGTAGCCAGGACCCTTGTACAGGTGCTCGCGCGAGACCTTGACCATGCCGCGACGGCCGGGCGAGGTCGGCTTCATCTTGATGACTGCCATGGCTTTCAGACTCCCTCTGCGCCGAACTGGATCTCCTGACCTTCGGCCAGGGTCACATAGGCCTTGCGCACATGGTCACGGCGACCGATGGTCTTACCGAAGCGCTTGACCTTGCCCTTTTGGTTCAGGACGTTGACGTCCTGCACCTTGACGTTGAACAGCAGCTCCACCGCCGCCTTGATCTCGGGCTTGCTGGCGTCGCGCAGCACCTTAAACAGCACGGTGTTGGTCTTTTCGCCCACGCGGGTGGCCTTCTCCGAGATGATCGGCGCCACCAGCACCTGCATCAGGCGACCTTCGTCGAACTTCGGCTGGCTCATGCGAACATCTCCTTGAGTTGGTCGAGCGCACCCTTGGTGACGAGCACCTTCTTGGCGTGCACCAGCGAGACCGGATCGGCGTAGCGCGGCTCCACCACCAGCACGTTGGGCAGGTTGCGCGACGCCAGGTACAGGTTTTCATCCACTTCATCGGCGATGACCAGCGCCGAATCCACGTTCATCGCCTTGAGCTTGTTGACCAGTAGCTTGGTCTTGGGGGCGTCGACCTTGATCCCCTCCACCACCGACAGCCGCCCTTCACGCACCAGCTGCGACAGGATCGACGCCATGCCGGCGCGATACATCTTCTTGTTGACCTTCTGCGTGAAGTTTTCGTTGGGGCTGCTGGGGAAGATCTTGCCGCCACCGCGCCACAGTGGCGAGGAGCTCATGCCCGCACGGGCGTTGCCGGTGCCCTTCTGGCGAAACGGCTTCTTGGTGGTGTGCTTGACGGCACCACGGTCCTTTTGAGCGCGAGTACCCTGGCGCGCGTTAGCCTGGTAGGCAACGACCAGCTGGTGCACCAGCGCTTCGTTGAATTCGCGACCGAAGACGGTCTCCGGCACCTCGACGGTGGCGGCAGCCTGACCCTGGTCGTTGAGGAGTTCGACTTGCATCCGTTCGCTCCTTACTTGGCAGCCTTGACAGCCGGACGGACGGTCACGAAGCCGCCCTTGGCACCCGGAACGGCCCCTTTGATCAGGAGCAGCTGGCGCTCGGCATCGACGCGCACCACATCCAGATTCTGGGTGGTGACGGTCTCGGCGCCCATGTGGCCGGTCATGCGCTTACCCGGAAACACACGACCCGGGTCCTGCGCCATCGAGATCGAGCCCGGCACATTGTGCGAGCGGCTGTTGCCGTGAGAGGCGCGCTGCGATCCGAAGTTGTGGCGCTTGATGGTGCCGGCGTAGCCCTTACCAATGCTGGTGCCTTGCACGTCCACCTTCTGGCCCGGCTGAAACAGCTCGGTGACGGACAGCGTGGCCCCCGGGGCGTACTTGGCCGCCACTTCGGCGCTGACGCGGAATTCCTGGAGGATTTCACCGGCTTCGACGCCGGCCTTGGCGTAGTGACCCGCCATTGGCTTGGTGACGCGGCTGGCCCGGCGCTTGCCAAACGCCACTTGTAGCGCGTCGTAGCCGTCAGTGGCCTGGGTCTTGACTTGTGCCACCCGGTTGTTCGACACATCGACCACCGTGACGGGCACCGCGTCCCCGTCTTCGGTGAACAGACGCATCATGCCCACCTTGCGGCCCAACAACCCGAGAGAGTTGCTCAGACTCATTGTTTTCTCCGTTCCCGACTGCAATTGGCCGGGTCTGATGGCCCGCCCTCCGGCGCGCAGCCGAAAGCACGAGCAGGTTACAGACTGATCTTCGCCCCCGAAAGGACGAAGCCCGCAAATATACCTCGCGGGCTTTGACCTGTCAAGAGGCGCTTGCCCGGCATCACGCCGGGCAAGCGAAGCGCCTCACTGCAGCTTGATTTCGACGTCGACGCCGGCCGGCAGGTCCAGTTTCATCAGCGCATCCACCGTCTTGTCGGTGGGATCGACGATATCCATCAGGCGCTGATGGGTGCGGATCTCGAACTGGTCGCGGCTGGTCTTGTTGACGTGCGGCGAGCGCAGGATGTCGAAGCGCTTCATGCGCGTAGGCAGCGGCACCGGGCCGCGCACAATGGCGCCGGTGCGCTTGGCGGTGTCGACGATCTCAGCCGCCGAGGCGTCGATCAGCTTGTAGTCGAACGCCTTGAGGCGGATGCGGATTTTCTGCTTGTTCATGGTCGCCCGCCTCACTCGATGATCTTGGTCACGACGCCGGCGCCGACGGTGCGGCCGCCTTCG
>NZ_DAISZC010000095.1:0-5515 GCF_036824975.1 Tepidimonas sp. | reverse complement strand
GCAGCAGCATGAGCACGATGCCGCCCGCCGCCAGGCGTTGCACCCAGCGCGCGGCCGCGCGCGCTGGCCACAACATCACCGCACCCCACAGCCCCAGGCCCACGCCCACCGCCTGCAGTGCCGGTCCCGCCCAGGGATAGACCGCCAGCGGGCCATAGCGACCACCGGCCACCGCTAACGCCGCCCCGGCCGCCAGCGCCGGCAACGCGGCCAAGGCGCGCCAGCCCAGACCCACCGGCCGGGCCAGATCGGCCCGTGTCAGCGCCTGCGCCAGCCACGCGGCACCCAACGGAATCCACCCCATCAGGTAGTGGGCACGCTTGCCTGCCGCCACCGACAGCACCGCCAGCAGCACAACGCCGCTGAGCGCGACCAGTTGCGTGCCACCGTCGTCCCAGTGCGCGCGCCCACGGTCGTGAGGAGCGGGCGCGCGGCACAACGCCAGCGCGACCACCCACCCGGGCCACAACATCCACGCCAACTGAGGCAAATACCACCACAGCGGGGCGGCGTGGTCGGCATCATCCGACAGGCGATCGACCGCCTGGGCACCCAGCACCTCACGCCAGACCGTCCCTTCGGCATGGGCGTCGGCCACGGCCAGCCAGCCGGCGTACAGGCCCAGTGCCACTGCCATGGACGCCGCGGTCGCCAGCACCGCCACGAGGATCGGCGGGTGCCGCCATCCGGCCCAACGCGGTCCCCAGAACGGGGCCACCGCCGCGGCGGCACCGACGGTCAGCAGCACCATCGGGCCCTTGGTGAACACCCCGGCCGTGCAGGCCAACCCCAGCACCGCCAGCCCCCGGCCCCAGCGGCGTTGCGCCAGGTCCAGTACGCCGTGAAAACCCAGCACGCACCACAGCGCGTTGGGCACATCGAAGTACCATGCCGGCGCAAATAGCAGCCAGATCAACGCCAACCCGAACGTGACCGGCACCCAGCGTACCGCCAGCGGCTGGTCGGGCCACAGGCGTGCATTCAGGCGGGCGGTGGCGACAACTGCCCCCATGCCCATGGCCGCGACGATGGCAAGCGGTACCCAGTCCGCCACGCCCACCACCGCCCATCCCAACAGCGTGAGCCAGAACAGCAGCGGCGGCTTGTGCGCGTAGAATGTGCCGTCCAGCGTCGGGTACAACCCATGCTGGTCGCGCCACATCTCCCACGCCACGGCGGCGTAGCGCGTCTCATCGATGGGCAGCAGCGGTCGGCCCAGCACCGCTGCGGCCAGCACCACCAGCCACCACAGCCACCACAGGCCACCCGGCGTATCGGAATGGGCGGCCGGTGACGGCGCGAGTGGCCGCCGGGACAGCGATCCGGCAATCGGCGGCGTCGCCATCAAACCCTCTGGAGAGACCGGAGACCGCAGGCGCGGCAGGCGGGCAGGCCCGCCACAAAGCGCAGCGGGCGGACGAGCACGCCCCCGCGCGCATCTTCCCAGACTGGTGCCGCTTGTCTGACTCGAACAGACGACCTACCGCTTACAAGGCGGGTGCTCTACCAGCTGAGCTAAAGCGGCCTATACGGAACACGGTCCTGCCGCACCCGTCTGCGGGTGAGCCAACCCGTGGCGTAATTGTACCGTGCCCTGGCGACGCCCCTACTTGACGCGCGTGAGCATCGGGCGGCGCCCGCCGCCCGGCCGCGGACCGTCACTCGCGGGCTCGGCGTCGTCGGCAGGCGTTGCCGGGCGCGCAGATGCTTCGTCCGCCGGCGGCGGGGGCGCAAAGGCCATCCCTTGCCCGTTTTCACGGGCATAGATGGCCACGACGTGCTCGATCGGAATGTGCACGTCACGCGCCACCCCGCCAAAGCGCGCCTTGAACGTCACGCTGTCGTTGTCGATGCGCAGCCCGCTGGTGGCGTCGTAGCTGACGTTGAGGACGATCTGCCCATCCCGCACGTACTCCTTGGGCACCTGCACGCGCTCATCCACCGCCACCACGATGTAGGGCGTCAAGCCGTGGTCGGTACACCACTCGTGCAGCGCGCGCACCAGATACGGGCGGGTCGAGGACAGTTCGACGTCCATCACTTGCGCATCACCTTTTCCGATGGCGTCAGGGCCTCGATATAGGCCGGACGCGAGAAGATGCGTTCAGCGTACTTCAGCAGCGGCGCGGCGTTCTTGTTGAGCTCGATGCCATAGTGATCCAGGCGCCACAGCAGCGGGGCGATGGCCACGTCCAGCATCGAAAAATTGTCGCCCAGCATGAACTTGTTTTTCAGGAACACGGGGGCCAGCTGGGTCAGCCGCTCCCGGATGTGGGCCTTGGCCTTTTCGAGCTGCTTGTCGGTGGGTTTGGGCGTGCGCTGCTCCAACACCGAGACGTGGGTAAACAATTCCTTTTCAAAATTGAGCAGAAACAACCGCACGCGCGCGCGATCGACCGGGTCGCCCGGCATGAGCTGCGGATGCGGAAAGCGTTCGTCGATGTACTCGTTGATGATGTTGGACTCGTACAGGATCAGATCGCGCTCGACCAGGATCGGCACCTGCCCGTAGGGGTTCATCACCGCGATATCGTCGGGCTTGTTGTAGAGGTCGACGTCGCGAATTTCAAAGTCCATGCCCTTCTCGAACAGAACGAAGCGGCAGCGGTGCGAGTACGGGCAGGTGGTGCCCGAATACAGAACCATCATGGTGTGCGTGCTCCTTGACAAAGCAAAACAGCGGTGGCCGCCATTGGGCTGGCACACCCGCTGTACGGATCGGGTCCGGGCCCGATCAGATGGAGGTCACTTGACGTCTTTCCAATAGGCGGCATTCAGGCGCCAGGCCACGATCGTAAACAGGCCCAGGAAAATCAACACCCACACGCCCAACCGGATGCGCTCGTTCTTCACGGGCTCACCCATCCACTCCAAAAACGCCACCAGATCGGCGATGGTACGATCGTACTCTTCGGGGCTAAGGGTGCCAGGTTTGACCTGTTCCCAGCCGCGGAAGACCTGGGTTTCATGCCCGTGGCTGACGACCTTTTCGAACACCGGCTTGCGCTCGCCTTGCAGCTCCCACAGCGGATGCGGCATGCCGATGTTGTGGAACACCACATTGTTCCAACCGGTGGGACGGTCCGGGTCGCGGTAGTAACCGCGCAGCAAGGTGTAGAGGTAGTCGGCCCCACTGTAGCTATAGCTGGCACGCGAGCGCGCCACCAACGACAAGTCCGGCGGCTGGGCACCGAACCACGCCTTGGCCTGCTTGGGATCGATGGCCGCGACCATCTGATCTCCCACCTTGTCGGTGGTGAACATCAGGTTTTCCTTGATCTGCTTCTCGGTCAAGCCAATCTCGGTCAGCCGGTTGTAGCGCACGAACGACGCCGAGTGGCAGCTCAGGCAGTAGTTGACGAAGATCTTGGCGCCGTGCTGTAGCGCCGCGGGGTCGGTGGACAAGCGGGGCGCCTTGTCCATGGGAAAACTGGTGCCGGCGGCGTGCGCCGCGGACACGGCGCCCAACATCGCACTCAGGGCCACCAGACCCGTCGCAATCCAACGCTTCATGGGGGTTGACTCCTCGATGATCAGTGGGCCTGGAAGGTCACGCGTGCGGGCACCGGCTTGAACTCGCCGATGCGGCTCCACCACGGCATCAGCAAGAAGAAGCCAAAGTAGAACAACGTGCCGACCTGCGAGATGCGTTCACCAATGGGCGAAGGCGGCAGCACCCCCAGGTAGCCCAGGATCAGGAAGTTGATCACGAACAGGCCGTAAAGCCACTTGTTCCAGCTTGGACGGTAGCGAATCGATTTGACCGGGCTGTTGTCCAGCCACGGCAGGAAGAACAGGATCACCACCGCGCCGCCCATGACCACGACGCCCCAGAATTTGGCGTCGATGCTCAGCATCAGGGCCGCCAGCACCACCGCACCCCCCAGCCAGAACGCCTTGGACACGGCACCGGCCGCCTTGAGCGCCGCCAGCACCCCGCCCAGCAGCACCACCGCCACCAGCACATACATCATCTGGTCGGTGGTGGCGCGCAGCATCGAATAAAACGGCGTGAAGTACCACACCGGCGCGATGTGCGGCGGCGTCACCATCGGGTCGGCCGGGATGAAGTTGTTGAACTCCAGGAAGTAGCCGCCGGCCTCGGGCGCGAAGAACACAATGGCCGAGAACACCATCAGGAATACCGCCACGCCCAGGATGTCGTGCACCGTGTAGTACGGGTGGAACGGAATGCCGTCCAGCGGCTTGCCATCGGGGCCCTTGGTGGCCTTGATCTCGATGCCGTCGGGGTTGTTGGAACCCACTTCGTGCAGCGCGATGATGTGCGCCACCACCAGCCCCAGCAGCACCAGCGGCACCGCGATGACGTGGAAGCTGAAGAAACGGTTGAGCGTGGCGTCGCTGACCACGTAGTCACCGCGGATGAGGATCGCCAGGTCCGGACCGATGAAGGGGATCGCCGAGAACAGGTTGACGATCACCTGCGCGCCCCAGTACGACATCTGGCCCCACGGCAGCAAATAGCCCATGAAGGCTTCAGCCATCAGGCACAGGAAGATGGCCACACCGAAGATCCACACCAGCTCGCGCGGCTTGCGGTACGAACCGTAGATGAGGCCGCGGTACATGTGCAGATAGACGACAACGAAGAACGCCGACGCGCCCGTGGAGTGCATGTAGCGGATCAGCCAGCCCCAGGGCACATCGCGCATGATGTACTCGACCGAGGCAAACGCCACGGGCACCCCCGCGGCGTTGAGCGACGCATCGGGCTTGTAGTGCATGACAAGAAAGATGCCGGTCACGATCTGGATGACCAGCACCAGCAGCGCCAGCGAGCCAAAGAAATACCAGACGTTGAAATTCTTCGGCGCGTAGTACTCGGACAGGTGCTCCTTGTAGAGCTTGGACAGCGGAAAGCGGTTGTCGATCCAGGTCAGGAGCTTTTCGCCGCGGCTCGCGTTGGCGGGGGCTTCCTTGAATTCGGCCATGGTGATTCCCTCGTGCGTGATGGCGATGCGAACGGATCTGGGGATCACGCCTTGGGCGGATCCTCACCAATCAACAACACCGTATCGGAGACGTAGTAGTGCGGCGGGATCTCCAGGTTGTCGGGCGCCGGCTTGTTCTTGAATACGCGCCCCGCGAGATCGAACGTGGAGCCGTGGCAGGGGCACAGGAAGCCGCCCTGCCAGTCATCCGGCAGCGACGGCTGCGGACCCGGCTGCAGCTTGTCCACCGGGGAGCAGCCCAGGTGCGAGCAGATACCGACAGCCACCAGCACCTCGGGCTTGATGGAGCGGTGCCGGTTTTTCGCATACGGCGGCGTCGGATAGGCCTTGCGGTCGGAATTCGGGTCGGCCAGCTGATCCTCCACCTTCTCCAGCGACGCCAGCATTTCGGGCGTGCGGCGCATAATCCAAACCGGCTTGCCGCGCCACTCGACCACAATTTTCTCACCCGGCTGCAGCTTGGAGATGTCCACCTCGACCGCCGCGCCGGCCGCCTTGGCCCGCTCGGACGGCGCGAACGAACTGACGAAGGGAACGGCGAC
>NZ_DAISZC010000007.1:5112-47864 GCF_036824975.1 Tepidimonas sp. | reverse complement strand
CGGCCTGCAGGGCCAGCCGCTGCAGATGTTCTTGCCGGAACTGCTCGGCGATGGCCAGCGATGCCAACAGGCTCGAGGCCAGGGCTGCGGTGACGCTGTCAAAGGAGCCGATGAGTCCGCGCAATCCCAGCGCGGCGGCGATGACCTCGTACAGACTGGCCAGCAGCGTCACGGCCATGGAGCCGGCGTACCACATGGCCACGGTCGAGCGGGTGCGCACCAGAATGACCCCGAGCGCATAGCCCAACACCAGCACGCCGATGGCCGTGGCGGCCCAGATCAGGGGCAGAAACTGCCGGTAGGGCAGCACCAGCGCGGCGGCCAGCACTGGCACGCACGCCAGCAGGACCCACCGTACCGGAGCCAGCGTACGGGTGCGGCGCAGGTCGTCGTCGAGCAGAAAGCGGAACAGCACCACCGTCACGGTGGCGTACAGAGCCAGCGTGATTTGGCGCATCGGCGCCAGCCACTCGGCCGGCACCAGCTGTCCGAGCCATTGGTGATCCCAGCCACCGGACAGCGCCGCCATGCGCATGTTGATCACCAGCCATGCGGCAAACACGAGGTAGGTGCGCTCGCGGTTGATGAAGCCGGCAATCAGGGTGAACAGCGCCAGTAGCAGCAGGCCACCGTCGATCCATCCCGCATGGCGGTGGAACTGCTGTTGCAGCGCGGTCACCTCGCCGGCTTGACGCAGTTTGGCGGTGAAGTGGGCCGGGCCGGTGAAGCGGGCTTCGCACAGCACGCGCGCGGGCAGCGGTTCGGCGGCCAGCACGACCCCAGCGCGCGAGGGCAGCAGGCGCCCCGAGGCAGTCGGGGTTGCCATGCGGTCGAAAGTACCCAGCAGGGTCAGGGTGTCGGCATTCCAGCAGCGCATCGATACCGCGTGCCGCGACGGGAAATCCAGCACGGGACTGTCCGGAAGGCTGGAATCGGGCACCGTCAGCAGCACCCACAGCGGTTTTTCGGACAACCGGGTATCCCATACGGTGCGCGACGGCTGCAGGGTCAGCGCCTGCAGTGCCTGCGCGGGCTCGCGCTCGTCGTCGACGGTGAGCGCCTGGAATGGCAGCGGCGCGCGCACCGACTCCTCCGGGTACTCGGACGGCCACAGCCACAGTGCCCACAGGGTGAGAAGTGCCGCCAGCACCGGCACGGCATAGGCCGCAAAAGACCGCAGCGTCGCTTCCACCCAGGCGGTGGCGCTGCGGCATTCGGGCTCGGTCGGTGTGGAGGTGACGGTCATGGGAAGGAGGGGAAGCTGCGCGGGCCAGACCTCCCTGGATGTCCGTGGGGTATCCCTCTACTGCCGCGCATTATCGGGGCTAAACGGGGTGTCTGTGTCACACTTGGCGCTCATGAGCAACACCGACGACGTGGCCGGGCGCGCGCTGCAGGTTTTCGATGACCTGATTGCGCAGTCGCCTGCCCTGCGCCCACGGGCCGGGCAGCGGCTGATGGCGGCTGAAGTGGCAGCGACGTTGGCGCCGGTGACGCTGGGGCAGCCGCCGCAGGGAGAGCCGGCGCAGCGTCGCCTGGCCGTGATTCAGGCGGGCACCGGTGTGGGTAAGTCGCTGGCGTATCTGGCCCCGGCGTTGGCGGTTGCGCAGGCACGGCAGACGCGGGTGGTGGTGTCCACTGCCACCGTGGCGCTGCAGGAGCAGCTGGTCCAGTACGACCTGCCGGCACTGGCGCGGCAACTGCCGTTTGCATTTCGCTGGGCGCTGGCCAAAGGGCGTGGGCGCTACGTGTGCCGTCTGAAGCTGGAGCGCTGGCTTGCCGAGCCCGAGGGCGTCCCCGACCTCGACCCCGAAGTCGCCGATGACGCAGCGGCACCAGCACCGCCCAGTGCCGAGCGGCTGGCATGGCTGCGCGCCCGTGCGCACGATCTGGCGCACGGGCGCTGGGACGGAGAGCGCGACAGCCTGGCCGAGCCGCCCGAGCCGACGTGGTGGGCCGCGATCGCCGCCGAGGCCTCGTCCTGCACCGCTCGCCACTGTCCCCTGTATGGCGAATGCACGTACTACCAGCAGCGCCGCCAGCTGGTGGGGGCGCAGGTGATCGTCGTCAACCACGACCTGCTGCTGTCCACGCTGGGTTCGCGCCAGTTGCCCGAGCTCGACCAATGCCTGTTGGTGCTGGACGAGGCCCACCATCTGCCGACCATCGCGCTGGAGCAGTTTGCACGCCGCTGTGGCCTGACGCGGTTGACGTGGATCGATCAACTGGCCGCTCGGATGCTGAAGACCGCGCAGCAGGTGGAGGTGGACGCTGTGGCCGAGGTGCCGGGCGCGGCAGCCCGTCTGCGCCATGCCCTGCAGGAGGTGGCGCGGCAGGCGGTGCAGACGTGGGGCGCGCGGGCGGTGCAGGAGCCAACGGCGCAGGGGCCGCTGCGCGTGCGGCTGCCGCGCGGGGAGCTGCCGGAGGTATTCGGCCCGCCCCTGGAAGAGGCGGTGCAGGCCAGCGCCCAGCTCATCGAGGCGCTGCGTGCCATTGGTGCGGCGTTGCGCGTGGCACTGCGCGAGCAGCCCGACGAGGCGCGGCCTCTGTCTCAGCTGTATGCGCAGCTGGGCTCGCTGGCACCGCGGCTGGAGGCGGCATACGACACCGCCCGCTGGCTGCTGCACACGCCCGCGCCCGGGCAAGCGCCGATGGCCAAATGGTTCACACTGACCCCTGCAGCAGATGGCATGCGCGTGCAGGCGCACGCCAGCCCCATCCAGCCGGCCGGGCTGCTGCGCACGCAGCTGTGGGGCGGGGTGCGCGGGGCGGTGTTGACTTCGGCAACGCTGGTCGCGGCAGGACGGTTTGACTTTTTCCTGCGGGAGGCGGGCCTTGCCGACGACCCGGATGTGCGGACGCTGCAGGCCCCCAGCCCGTTCGACTATGCGCGCCAGGGGCGCCTGGTGCTGGCCCCGGTGGCGGCCGATCCGCGTGCGCTGGCAGCGTATCAGGACGCCGTGCAGGCGGCGCTGGAGCGTGATTTGCCCGCCGTGCGCGGTGGCGCGTTGGTGCTGTTTACCTCGCGCGCGCACCTGCAGCGGGCGGCCGCGCAGCTGCCTGCTGGCTTGCGCGCCCGGGTGCTGGTGCAGGGCGAGCGGCCGCGCACACGGTTGCTGGCGTGCCACCGCGAGCGGGTGCGCGCCGGCGAGCCGTCCATCCTCTTTGGGCTGCAGTCGTTCGGCGAGGGGCTGGACCTGCCCGGGGACCTGTGTGCCGACTTGTTCATCACCAAGCTGCCGTTTGCCCCGCCCGACGACCCGGTGGGCGAGGCGCGCGCCGAGTGGCTGCGCGCGCAGGGGCGTGACCCGTTTTTGGAGCTGGTGGTGCCCGCCACCGCGATCCGGCTGCTGCAGTGGGTCGGGCGCGCCATCCGCACCGAAGATGATCACGCCCGCATTGTGTGCTACGACCCGCGCCTGACCGCCACCGGCTACGGCCGGCTGCTGCTGCAGGGACTGCCGCCCTTTACCCGTGTCACCACCTTTTCCGATCCCTGCGAACCATGTCCACCGCCCCCGATGCCCGTGCCAGCCTGAGCGCGAGCGCAAGCGCGATCCCGCCGCAGATCGCCGCCAACGTGAGCCTGCTGTTTGCCGAACGGCCGCTGCCCGCTCGCCTAGCGGCCGCCGCGGCGGCAGGGTTTGCGGCGGTCGAGTGCCAGTTTCCGTACGCGCAGCCAGCGCAGACGCTGGCCGCGCTCTGCCACCGTCTGGGGCTGAGCTGGGTTTTACATAACCTGCCGGCGGGTGACTGGGCCGCGGGTGAGCGCGGCATTGCCTGCCACCCGCAGCGGGTGGCCGAGTTCCGTGCCGGCATCGGCCCGGCACTGGCCTACGCCCGGGCGCTGGGGGCGCCGCAGGTCAACGTCATCGCCGGTATCCGCCCGGCCGACGTCTCGCACTGGCGCGCCTGCCAAACGCTGGTGGACAATCTGTGTGTGGCCGCCGAGGCCTGTGCGCAAGCGGGCGTGGGACTGCGGCTGGAGGCCATCAACTCGCGCGACATTCCCGGTTTCCTGGTGGATACGGTGGACGTGGCGCTGGAGATCATCGGGCGGGTGGGCTGGGACGGCCTGCGGCTGCAATTCGACGCCTACCACGTGGCGCGCATGGGCCAGGATCCGGTGCAGCGCTGGCGCGAGTGTGCGCCCCATGTCGGGCACGTGCAGTGGGCCGACTGTCCGGGCCGGCACGAGCCGGGGTGTGGTGCGATCGACTTTGTGGGATTGTGGGCGGCCATGCAGGCCAGCGGGTGGACCGGCTGGGTGGGGGCCGAATATGTGCCGGCGGATCAGACACCTGGGGGTACCGAACGCGGGCTCGGCTGGATTGGGGCGCTGGGGCTGGCGCCGGTGCGCCGGCGGCCATGACAGCGTAAGGAAGGAGTCGAAGCGATGACCGAGGGCCATGTCGTGCCGTACCCCCACCGGTCGGTGGATGGGGAGGCGGCCGCTGCCGCCGCCACAGTGACCGTCAACGACGCCGCGGTGCGCACTCTGCTGCGATCACTCTACGACGCGGCGGTGGCGCGCGCGCAGCCGCAGCGGCAGCTGGCCCAGCACCTGCCGCCACCGCCGCGCGGCCGTACGGTGGTGGTGGGGGCGGGCAAGGCGGCTGCCGCCATGGCCTATGCGCTGGAGGCGGCGTGGCCCGCTGCGGCGCCGCTGACCGGCTGTGTGGTGACGCGCTACGGGCACACCCCGCCACGTCCGCCGGGATTGACCGCCCGGCTGCAGGTGCTCGAAGCCGCCCATCCGGTGCCGGACGCCGCGGGCGTGGCGGCGGCCGAGCGGCTGCTGGCGTCGGTGCAGGGGCTGGGGCCGGATGATCTGGTGATCGCGCTGATTTCCGGCGGGGGGTCGGCGCTGCTGACCCTGCCCGTACCCGGGCTGACGTTGACCGAGTGGCAGGCGATCACGCGTGCCCTGCTGGCCAGTGGCGCGTCGATCGGCGAGATGAATGTGGTGCGCAAGCACCTGTCGCGCATTCAGGGTGGCCGCCTGGCGCTGGCGGCGGCGCCCGCGCCGGTGTGGACGCTGGCCATCAGCGACGTGCCCGGCGACGACCCGGCGGTGATCGCCAGCGGCCCGACGGTGCCCGACCCCAGTACCTGTGCCGACGCGCTGGCCGTGCTGCAGCGCTGCCGCATCGCGCTGCCCGACGCGGTGCGCGCGGCGCTGGCCAGCGGCGCGTTGGAAACCCCGAAGCCGGATGATCCGCGCTGGGCCGCCTGTACGGTGCGGCTGATCGCCACCCCACACGAGGCTCTGGCCGCGGCGGCCGCCGAAGCGCAGCGCCAGGGCTGGCGGGCCTATGTGCTGGGCGATGCGATCGAAGGCGAGTCGCGCGAGGTGGCCCGGGTGCACGCGGCGCTGGCGCAGTATGCCCGCCAGCGGCGCGGGCCTTTTCAGCCCCCGTGCGTGCTGCTGTCGGGTGGCGAGACCACGGTGACGCTGGACGGCGCCGCCCCACCGGGAGTTCGCCCGCGGGGCGGGCGCGCCAGCGAATTCGCGCTGGCGTTGGCGCTGCAGCTGCAGGGCACCAGCGGCGTGTGGGCGCTGGCGGCCGACACCGACGGCATCGACGGCACCGAGGATCACGCCGGCGCATTCGTCGCGCCCGACACACTGGCGCGCGCCCAGGCGGCGAGGCTGTCGGCGCAGCAGGCGCTGACCGGCCATGACAGCTACGGCTTCTTCCATGTGCTGGGCGACCTGCTCGTCACGGGGCCCACGCACACCAACGTCAACGACTTCCGCGCGCTCGTCATCGTCTAAGCCATGGGTGCATCCCCACTCTCGCCCCCGGCACGCGCCCCGCTGCGCGGGCGCGGCAGCTCCGAACGCATCGCCCACCGGTACGCGCACGAGCGGCGCGAACCCTTCGACGACGGCTGGCCGAGCGACGAGCACGCCCCAGCCGCGCCGCGCACCGAGCTGCGCTGGGAGCGCCCGCGCAGCGCACTCACCTACAACGACTCGCCCGACATCGGCTTTGACCGCTCGCTCAACCCCTACCGCGGCTGCGAGCACGGCTGCGCCTACTGCTACGCCCGCCCCACCCACGCCTATCTCGATCTGTCGCCGGGGCTCGACTTCGAGACCATCATCATCGCCCGCCATGGGCTGGACGACGTGCTGCGAGCCGAGCTGGCGCGTCCGGGCTATGTGCCGGCGCCGGTGGCCATCGGCACGGTGACCGATGCCTACCAGCCGCTCGAGCGCGAGCTGCGCCTGACGCGTGCGGTGTTGCAGGTGCTGCACGACACCGCTCACCCGTGGGTGCTGGTGACCAAGGGCAGCGGGGTCGAACGCGACCTGGATCTGATCGTGCCGATGGCACGTGAGGGGCTGTGCGCGGTGTACGTGACCCTGACCACGCTGGATGCCGCGCTGGCACGCCGGCTGGAACCGCGCGCTGCCGCGCCGTGGCGGCGCCTGCGCACCATCCAGACGTTGGCGCGCGCCGGTGTGCCGGTGGGGGTGAGTGTGGCGCCGCAGATTCCGTTTCTGAACGACGACATGGAGCGGGTGCTGGCCGCGGCAGCCGACGCCGGTGCGAGTGCCGCGTTCTACACCGTGCTGCGTTTGCCTCACGAGGTGCGGCCCCTTTTTGCCGAGTGGCTGCGCCAACACGTGCCCGAGCGCGCCGCGCGGGTGCTGGCCCGGGTGCGCGACTTGCACGGCGGGCGCGATGACGATGCCAGCTTCGGCACCCGTATGACCGGGCGCGGCGCGTGGGCCGATCTGTGGCGGCAGCGTTTCACCGTGGCTTGCCGGCGGCTGGGTTTGCAGCCCGGGCACCCGCCGCTGCGCACCGACCGCTTTGTCGCGCCACGGGTTGCGCCCCCGCACCGCAGCGCTTTCCGTCCCCCGGCCGGGGATTTTCGGCAGGGGACGTTGTTCGACTGACGCGCGTTGCAGCGCCGACAGCGTCGGCCTTCCCCCCGGCCGGGTGACTCCGTCTCGGCACCGGAGGGTTTGCGTTTCAGGAGGGCGCGTCGGAAGCCGTTACCATATCGCCCTTTGACGCCCTGCCATGCCAGTCTTTTTGAAACCCTCAGCGTCGCCGAAAATGTCTGGCTCGGTCTGCAGGGCACGCTGTCGCTGCGTGAGGTGACCGAATCGATCGAGGTCAAGGCGCGCGAGTACGGGCTGGACGTTGACCCACGGCGGCCTGTGTACAGTCTGTCGGTGGGTGAGCGCCAGCGTGTTGAGATCGTGCGCGCGCTGCTGACGCGGCCACAACTGCTCATCCTGGATGAACCAACCTCGGTATTGACGCCGCAGGCCGTGCAGCGCCTCTTTGCGGTGCTGCGTCAGCTCGCGACCGAAGGCTGCAGCATCCTCTACATCAGCCACAAGCTCGACGAAGTCCGCGCGCTGTGCGACGCCTGCACGGTGATGCGCGGCGGGCGTGTCAGCGGCGTGTGCGATCCCCGGCAGGCCAGCAATGCCGAACTGTCGCGACTGATGATCGGCAGCGAACCGCCGCCCCTGCCGCCGCATCGTGCGGCCAGCGGCGACGTGGTGCTGGACGTCGCTGGCCTGACGCTGCCCAGCCGCGAGCCGTTTGGCACCCCGCTGCGCGACATCGCCCTGCAGGTGCGCGCGGGCGAGATCGTCGGCATCGCCGGGGTGTCCGGCAATGGCCAGCGCGAGCTGCTGGAGGTGTTGTCCGGTGAGTGCACTGCTGCGCCCGTCGGCAGCATTCGCCTGCGCGGCGAAGACGTGGCGCGCCGTGGGCCGGCTGCGCGACGTCGACGTGGCCTGCACTACGTGCCCGAGGAGCGCTTGGGCCGTGGTGCCGTGCCCGGGCTCGGGCTGGCGCACAACCTGCTGCTGACGCGGCGCGAGGCGGTGCGGCAGTTGGGTTGGCTGGATCTGGCGGCTTTGTGCGCCCAGGCTGCCGCAATCCTGCGGCGGCGGGGCGGTGGTGGGCGTGTTGATTGCGCGCCTGTTCGGCCTGATGGTGGTGTACCTGAACACCAACCCCTATGCCACCGGCCTGGCGCTGAGCCTCTTTGGCGCCGGTCTGTCGGCGTTTCTGGGGTAGCCCAACACCCCGTACAAGCTGCCCGAGCTCGTGGTGCCGCATGTGCCTGGGCTGGGGGATCTACCCTGGATGGGGATTGCCTTGTTCCAGCAGCATTGGCTGGTGTATGCCACGGTGGCGCTGGCACTGGTGTGGCTGTAAGACCGCACCCGCACCGGACGGGTGCTGCGCAGCGTCGGCGAAAATCCCGAATCGGCGCATGCGTTGGGCTTTGCCGTGCGCCGCATCCGAATCGCCGCGGTGGTGGTGGGCGAAGCCCTGTGTGGGCTGGCAAGTGCTTACGTTTCCAAAGTGCTGGCCAAGGGTGTCAAGGCCGACCAAGACTGGAAGGACAAGGTCAATTTCTTTGTCAAGGGCGTCGAAGGCAGGGTTCCGACCGGCAAGTGACGGTGCAACGGCGCCACGGGTGGCCGGTGGCGCTGGCCGAGGAGGTCGCTGCGGCGCTACGGTAGGCGTGATTGTCGGCGTCGGCGAGTAGTTGGCGGCCAGCGGTTTCCCCATGCTGGTCTGCCGCTATGGGGTACGCCCACATGGGGCGCTCCTCTCCCGCACCTCGCAGGCACCCCGCGGTGGGGTCTGGGTGTGACTTCACCATGTGGCCTCACGATTTGGCATCACTACAATCGCGGGCATCATCGCAGGCCCACATACCATGACCCTCAAGAGCGACAAGTGGATCCGCCGCATGGCCGAGCAATACGGCATGATCGAGCCGTTTGAGCCCAGTCAGATCCGCGAGGTCGATGGCCGCAAGGTCATCAGCTACGGCACCAGCAGCTACGGCTACGACATCCGGTGCGCTTCGGAGTTCAAGGTCTTCACCAACATCCACAGCACGGTGGTGGACCCGAAGCATTTCGACGAAAAAAGCTTCGTCGACTTTCATGGGGATCATTGCATCATCCCGCCCAACAGCTTTGCACTGGCGCGCACGGTGGAGTATTTCCGCATTCCGCGCAACGTGCTGACCATCTGCCTGGGCAAAAGCACTTACGCCCGCTGTGGCATCATCGTCAACGTCACCCCGTTCGAGCCGGAATGGGAGGGCTACGTGACGCTGGAGTTTTCCAACACCACGCCGCTGCCGGCCAAGATCTACGCCGGCGAGGGCTGTGCGCAGGTGCTGTTTTTTGAAAGCGACGAGGTGTGCGAAGTGTCGTACCGCGACCGCGGTGGCAAGTACCAGGGGCAGCGCGGTGTGACCCTGCCGCGTGCCTGAAGCGTGACCGGCTCCGCGGTGACGCTAACCAGTCCCGCCTGCCTATGCCGCAGGCGGGGGGCAGGGGTGACATCGTGGAACGCGTTGGCCCTTCAAGTACCGCGGTTTGCCCGCAGCCCGCTGCGCCATGTCGCTGGCGGCACCAGCACGGTGGCAATCGCCGCCATCACGCACACCACGGCTACCCCGTCGGTCCAGCGCGGCCACTCGCCGGCAATCACCGTGGCGCTGGCGGTGCCGATGAGGGGCACCAGCATCACGCTCATCGCACTGGTGGCCGGTGGCAGATGCCGCGCCAGGGAAAACCAGATGATCTGCGCAAAGCCGTAGTTGAAAAACACCCCGTAGGCCAGCAGTCCCCACATGCGTGCGCTGAACTGCCACGACGGCCACGGCTCGAACAGCAGCGCCAGCCCCCATAGGGCGGTGGCGGTCAGACCCATCATCCAAACGGTCAGCGCTTCGACCGGCAGCGTCAGGTGGGCGCGGCGCATCATCAGCGTGCCAATGGCCCAGCTGATGGCGGCGCCCAGCATCACCGCCACGCCCGCGGGGCGGCCGGCCAGTGCGCTCAGCTCGTCGGCCAGCAGCAGCGCCACAGCCAGCACCACCGCTAGCGCCGCTGCCGTGGAGCGGCGCGTCAGTGGCTGACCGAAAAAGAGCGCCCCCAGCAGCACCGTCCACACCGGCATCGTAAAGCCCAGGATGGCCGCGCGCCCCGAGGCCAGCGCCGCCACGCCGTAGATGGCCAGCGTGTGCCAGCCCAGCATGTTGGGTAGCGCCAGCGTGACGATGCTGCGCCATTCGGTGCGCTGCGGTGTCAGCCGCACGCCGCGCCAGCGGTAAAACGCATACAGCCACAGCGCGCCACCGCTCATCGTCACCGCGCGGAAAAACAGCGGCGACAGCTCTTGCAGCGACAGCTTCATGACCGGCCAGTTGACGCCCCACATCAGCGTCAAGGCGGCCAGCCCCAGCGTCTGGGCGCGCGACAGCATCGCACGCTCAGACCGCCACCGGTGCCTTGATGGCGGGGTGGTGCTGGTAGTCGACAAAGGCAAAGTCGTCGTATTCGTAGTCGAACAGCGACGGGGGGCGGCGCCGGATCTGCAGCTCGGGGTAGGGGTAAGGCGTGCGCGACAGCTGCAACTGCACCTGCTCGACGTGGTTGTTGTAGATGTGGCAATCGCCGCCCGTCCAGATGAACTCGCCCGGCTGCAGGTCGCACTGCTGCGCCACCATGTGTGTTAGCAACGCGTAGCTGGCGATGTTGAACGGCACCCCCAAAAAGCAGTCGGCGCTGCGCTGGTAGAGCTGGCAGCTCAGCCGCCCGTTGGCCACGTAGAACTGGAACAGCGCGTGGCAGGGTGCTAACGCCATCTGCGGCAGATCGGCTACGTTCCAGGCACTGACCACCATGCGCCGCGAATCCGGGTTGGTGCGCAGCGTCTGCAGCACCTCGCTGATTTGGTCGATGTGGCGGCCGTCGGGTGCGGGCCACGAGCGCCACTGCACGCCGTAGATGGGCCCCAGGTCGCCATCTTCAGCGGCCCATTCGTCCCAGATGGTGACGCCGCGCTCTTGCAGCCAGCGCACGTTGCGGCCGCCCTGCAAAAACCACAACAGCTCCACGATGATGGAGCGCACGTGCAGCTTCTTGGTGGTAACGAGCGGAAAGCCCTCCGATAGGTCAAAGCGCATCTGGTAGCCAAAGACGCTGCGCGTGCCGGTGCCGGTGCGGTCGGACTTGGGCACCCCGTGTTCGTAGACGTGGCGCAAAAAATCTTCGTACTGGGTGCGGACGGGGCGGGGGGCGCTCATGACCCTTGATTATCCGCCAGCGGCCCGAGTGCCGCTGCCCAGCGCGGCGGCGGCAAGGCATGCCGCGCGCGCCTCCATGCCATCCAGAACGCCGCCGCCCAGCGCGGGGACGGCTCGTCCGACACTCCCCGCGGCACGACGGGCGGTGCGGGCTAGGCAGGGGCGCGGCGGGGGCTAGCCCCGGGCGGATGCCGCGGGCGCTGCACTGGCGGGCAGGCGCGCCTCGACCAGCACTCGCCCCGGGTTGAGCAGCCCCTGCGGGTCGAGCGCGTGCTTGATGCGCTGCATCAGCGCCAGCGCCACCGAGTCTTGGTAGCGGGGCAGGATGGCGGCCTTGAGGCTGCCGATGCCGTGCTCGGCACTGATCGAGCCGCCATGCCGCGCCACGGCGTCGAACACCAGGGTGTTGACAGTGGCTTCATACCGGTGCAAAAACGCAGCCGCATCCGCCCCGGCTGGGCACTGTACGTTGAAGTGCAGGTTGCCATCGCCCAGGTGGCCGAAGTTGACCAATCGCGCCCCGGGCACGGCACCCTGTAGCGCGGCTTCGGCTTCGGCGCAAAAGGCCGGAATGCGCGACACCGGTAGGCTGATGTCGTGCTTGACGTTGAGGCCCTCCTGTGCTTGTGCCAGTGGGATGCTTTCGCGGATATGCCACAAGGCGCGTGCCTGGGCCAGGCTGGTGGCCACCACGGCGTCGGTGGCCACGTCCGCCTCCATTGCTTCGGCCAGCGTGGCTTCGAGCCGTGCGCGCGCGTGGACTTCACCTTCGACGTCGGCGACTTCCAGCAGCACGGCGTAGGGTGCGCGATCCTGCAGTGGTGGTTGTCGATCTGGAAAGTGTCGCGCCACCAGTTCGAGCGCGTAGGCGTTCATCATCTCGAAGCCGGTCAGTGTCGGTCCCAGCTTCCGCTGCGTCAGCCCCAGCAGCGCCACGGCCGCCTGCAGCGACGGCACCGCGGCCCAGGCGGTCAGCTGCGCGGCCGGCTGCGGCACCAGCTTGAGCACCGCGGCGGTGATGATGCCCAGCGTGCCTTCGCTGCCGATGAACAGGTGACGCAGGTCGTAGCCGGTGTTGTCTTTGCGCAGCCCGCGCAGACCGTTGCAGATCTGCCCATCGGCGGTGACCACCTCCAGCCCGAGGCACAGGTCGCGCGCGTTGCCAAATCGCAGCACCTGTGTGCCGCCGGCGTTAGTGGCGAGAACACCGCCAATGGTGCAGCTGCCTTCCGAGGCCAGGCTCAGCGGCAACCACAGGCCAGCGGCCTGCGCGGCCTGCTGGGCCGTCTGCAACACGCAGCCGGCCTCCACCGTCAGCGTTAGATTGTCGGCGTCCAGCGCGCACACGCGGTTGAGGCGCTGCAGGCTCAGCACCACCTGGTTGCCCGAGGCATCCGGCACCCCACCCACCACCAGCCCGGTGTTGCCACCCTGCGGCACGATGGGGGCGGCGTGGGCGGCACACAGGCGCACCACGGCGGCCACTTCATCGGTACTGCCCGGGCGTACCACGCAGCGCGCGCGGCCGCGGTGGCGGCGTCGCCAGTCCTGTTCATAAGCGCTCAGATCGGCACCGTCGGCGGCGCACAACACATGACTGCGGCCAACGGCGGCTCGCAAAGCGTCGATCAGGGTGTCGGTGCTCATGCGCCATTCAGGGGACACAACGGTCTGCTGTCGCGCGGGTTGCGGGGGTGGGCGGCCGCGACGGGCCGTTGGTGGGCGGCACTCCCGGTGCAGTGGCCTCGGAGGCGGCAGCCGTGCGCAGGCGCGCATACCGCAGGCGCAGTCGCACGTGCAGTGCGCTGGCGGTGAACAGCCCTAGGCACAGCACCACTTGCGTCCAGGCCAGTGCCGCCGACAGGCCAGCTTCGGTGGTGGCGCGCACCACGCCTTCGGTGAAGTACAGCCACACCAGCAGGCTCAGCCAGCGGTAGGTGACCATGCGGTGGCGCAGCAGCCCGGACAGAGGCAGCGTCAACGGCAGCACCTTCAGCGCCCACCACGAGCCACCGGGGCGCAGCGGCGCCAGCCACAGCTCCCAGGCTAGCCCCAAGGCGATCAGCGCCAGCAGACAGCCCACCGCCAACGCGCGTGTGCGCCGCGCCAGCCGTACGGCGTCGGCACTGGCCACCGGCTGGGCGGCAGCGGCATCAGAAGCCGAGGGAGACGGGGCGTGCATGGACTGGCATGATAGCGGCATGGATGTTTCGCTGCGCCAACTGCTGGCCGACCTGCGCGACTTTCCGTGGCGCAATACCTATTTGACGCTGCGCGAGCGCTTGGCGCAGGACCGGCTCGGGCTGGCGGCGGGCAGCCTGGCGTTTACCACTTTCATTTCCCTGGTACCGTTGCTGACGGTGGCGCTAGCGGTGTTTGCTGCGTTTCCCGCCTTCGGGCAGGTGGAAGCGCGCCTACAGCGCTGGATGATCGACAGCCTGGTGCCGGATCACATCGCGCGCCAGGTGTCGAAGTATGTGTGGCAGTTTTCGGCCAAGGCGGCGCAGATCGGCTGGGCGGGGGCGCTGCTGCTGCTGGCCTCAGCGCTGGCGCTGGTGCTGACCATCGACCGCCAGCTCAACGACATCTGGCGCGTGCGGCGGCGTCGGCCACTGGCACAGCGAGTGCTGGTGTACTGGGCGCTGCTGACGCTGGGGCCACTCGTGCTGGCGGTGGCGCTTAGCGCCAGCTCCTACGCGCTGTCGGTGTCGCGCGGCTGGCTGCCACTGTGGCACGACGGGGTGCAGCTGGCGCTGGATGTGCTGGGTTTTGCGGCGGTCGTGGCCGGCATGACGGCGCTGTACCGCTTCGTGCCGAATGCGCCAGTGCGCACGCGCCACGCCCTGGTGGGGGCGTTGTTCGTGTCGGTGGCCTTCGAAGGGGCGCAGCAGGCGCTGGGCTGGTATCTGCAGACCGTGCCGACCTACTCGGCCGTGTACGGGGCGTTTGCGACCTTGCCCATTTTGCTCATTTGGCTGTACCTGCTGTGGCTGATCGTGCTGCTGGGGGCGGTCATCGTGGCCTATTTGCCCAGTCTGCTGGCCGGAGTGGCTCGGCGCGGGGACACACCCGGTTGGGCGTTTCAGCTGGCGCTAGAGGTGTTGGCACTGCTGCAGCAGTCGCGCCAGCAGGCGCGCCCGGGCCTGCCGGTGGCGCTGCTGGCACGCACCCTGCGCGTCGATCCGCTGCAGCTGGAGGAGCCGTTGCGCGCGCTGCAGGCGCTGGGATGGGCGGGCCAGCTCAGCGACGAGGAAGGACGCTGGGTGCTGCTGGTCGATCTGCAGCAGCAGCCGCTGGCGGCGCTGGCCCGCGCGCTGTTGCTGGTGCGCGAGCCCTCCACCCGGCCCGTCTGGCAGGTGTTCGATTGGGAGCGTACGCCGGTGGCGGCCGTGCTGCCCGAACTGCCGCGGGCCGCGGCGCGGCCGCAGGAGCGCGAGCGCACGTAGGCACGGGCGTGTAGCGCTCGGCTCAGCGCGGCATGCGCCGCACCGTCATCAGGCTGTCCAGTGGCTGTGGCATGCCGACGTGATAGCCCTGGGCGTAGTCCACGCCCAGCTCGATCAGCCGCTGGCGGATCGGTTCCGATGAGACGTATTCGGCGATGGTGCGCAGACCCATCACGTGGCCGATGGCGTTGATCGCCTGCACCATGGCCAGGTCGATCGGGTCGGTCTCGATGTCCTTGACGAAGCTGCCGTCGATCTTCAGGAAGTCCACCGGCAGGCTCTTCAGGTAGGCAAACGATGACAGGCCGCTGCCGAAGTCGTCCAGTGCAAACAGGCAGCCTTGGCGTTTGACCTCGTGAATGAAGTGCACGACGGTAGACAGGTTGGCAATCGCCGCCGTCTCCGTGATTTCGAAGCACAACGTACCGGCGGGCAGCCGCATCGCTTCGAGCAGCGTTTGCAGGTCTTGCCGGAAGCGCTCGTCCGACAGCGACGCGCCCGACACGTTGATGGCGAACGTGGCTGCGGCAGCGCCGTGCTGGCGTACCCAGTCGCCCAGCCAGGCCAGCGTGTTGCGCACCACCCACTGGTCGATGCGCGGCATCAGTCCATAACGCTCGGCAGCGGGCAAAAAGGCGCCGGGCTGGATGAGCTTGCCATCTTCTTCCAGCCGCACCAGGATTTCGTAGTGCACCCACTCGTCCGCTTGAGGGTGTAGCGGAACGATCGGCTGCGCGTGCAGGCGCAGCCGGTCTTCGTCCAGCGCCGCCTGCAGCCGTGACACCCACTGCATCTGGCCCTGCTGCTCCAGCAGGCGGCGGTCGTCGGGCTGGTACACGTGCACGCGGTTGCGCCCGCTTTCTTTGGCGGCGTAGCAGGCGGCGTCGGCGGTGGCCATCAGAGCGCTGGCGTCGCGGTCGTGCGGCCCGATGGGCACCAGGCCGATCGAGACGCCGATGGCAAACGAGCGTTCTCCCCAGCCGAAGCGAAAGTCGGCGATCGCCTCGCGGATGCGTTGCGCCAGCGGCAGCGCGTGTTCGACACTGCAGCCCATCAGGATGAGACCGAATTCGTCGCCCCCTAGGCGTGCCAGCGTGTCCGAGGCGCGCAGTTGCTGGCGGATGAGCTGCGTGACCTGGCGCAGCAGCTCGTCGCCGGCCACGTGCCCGCAGGTGTCGTTGACGATCTTGAACTGATCCAGATCCAGAAAACACAGTACGTGGGTGGCGGGGTCGGGGCGCGCCAGCAGTTCGTTGAGCCGGCGCTCGAACTCGCGCCGGTTCGGCACACCGGTGAGCGCGTCGTGGCTGGCCTGGTGGCTGAGTTCGCGGGCCAGATTCAGCGTCACCGTGACGTCGTGGAACACCAGCACCGTGCCGATCAGGAAGCCCTCGCGCGTGCGGATGGGGGCGGCGGTGTCGATGACCGGCACGCGCTCGCCGTCGCGCCGCAGCAGCAGCGCGTGTTCGCGCCGCGCCAGCGCGGCAGCGCCGCGCAGCAGCTCGCGCACCGGATTGGGCAGCGGCTCGCCGCTGTCGGCATCCAGCAGGCGAAATACGGTGGTCACCGGCTGCCCGCGCGCCTGGTGCGCCGGCCAGCCGGTCAGCCGCTCGGCCACCGGGTTCAGGTACTGCACGATCCCGGCCTCGTCGGTGGTGATGACGCCGTCGCCGATCGACGCCAGCGTCACCTGCGCCAGGTCACGCTCACGCTGCAGCTGCTGCTCCACCTGCTTGCGGTCGCTGATGTCGCGCAGCACCGCGGCGTAGAGCTCGTCCTGCCCTTCGTGGAAGGTGTCCACGGTCAATTCGTAAGTGGTGCGGGGGGCACCGGGCCGGGCCATGCGCAGCTCCAGCGTCGCGCCCACGCGCGTGAGCCGCCGCGGGTCGACGGGTTGGGCGTGCCCGGCCTGGCGCAGTACTTCGGGCAGCGGCTGTCCCAGCACCGCCTCCGCGCGCAGACCCAGCAGCTTTTCGGCGCCGGGGTTCAACCCCAGCAGGGTGCCGTCGGCGCGGTAGGTGAGCACGCCGTCGCGCATCTCGCGCAGCAGCGCCAGCGTGCGTGCGGTAGCGGCCTGCAGCGCCGCGATGACGCGGTTGTAGGCTTTGGCGATTTGGCCGACTTCGGTGAAGTCCTCCTCGGGTACGCGGCGACTCAGGTCGCCGGATCGGCGCTGGCTGTCCATTGCCTCCAGCAATTCCAGCAGCTCGGTGCGCGCGCCGTGTTCGGCCACGTTGAGGCCGCCGCGCTCCTCATCGGGCGACACGCGCAGGTCGCGCTCGCGCACCAGCCACACAAAGGCCAGCGTGGCCAGCACGCACCACAGCCCGCACACCACCACGCCCAGCACCTGTACCGCCACCTGCTGCAGGCGCGGCAGGCCGGTGCCCAGCAGGGCCGTGTCGCCCAGTAGGCCAACCGCCAGCGTGCCCCAGATGCCCGCCGCGAGGTGGGCGGGGATGGCACCCACCGCGTCGTCGATGCGCCGGCGCAGCAGCGCCTCGTTGGCCCAGGTCATGACCAGCGCACCGATCGCACCGGTGAGGATCGAGGCACCGGGCGACAGGGCGTGCGCGCCGGCGGTGATGGCCACCAGCCCGGCGATCAACCCGTTGATCAGGTACATCACCTCGTAGTAGCCGTGCCGCAGCCGTCCCATCGCCAGTCCCGCCAGTGCGCCGGCGCACGCCGCCAGCGTGGTGTGCAGCAGAATGGGCGGCACCCGCCCGTCGAACGCCAGCGTGCTGCCGCCGTTGAAACCGAGCCAGCCAAAGAACAGCAGCAGCGCCCCCAGCATCGCCAGCGGCAGGTTGCCCGCCGGAATCACCGGTGGCGGGCCGTCGTCCGGAAAGCGCCCGCGGCGCGCGCCGATGCGCCACACCGCCACCAGCGCCACCCAGCCTCCGACGCTGTGCACCACGGTGGAGCCGGCAAAGTCCACGAAGCCCAGCTCCGCCAGCCAGCCGCGCGGCCCGCTCTCCCAGGCGCCGCCCCAGGCCCAGTGGCCAAACACGGGGTATACCAGCAGCGACACCCAGGCCGACAGCGCCAGGTAGGCGCCAAAGCGCATGCGCTCGGCCACCGCGCCCGAGACGATGGTGGCTGCGGTGGCGCAGAACATGATTTGGAACAGCACGAAGCCGAGTAGCCGGGGTTCGGCGGGCAGTTGGTCGAGCAGACCAAACAGGCCGTTGCCGATCCAGCCCTGCACGCTGGGGCCAAACATCAGCCCGAAGCCGACCAGCCAAAACAGCAGGCCTGCCACCGCGAAGTCCGACAGGTTCTTGGCAGCGACGTTGATCGAGTTTTTGCTGCGCGTCAGGCCCGACTCCAGGCACAGGAAGCCGGCCTGCATGACGAAGACCAGCCCCGCGCACAGCAGCAGCCACAACAGATCGATAGAGGCGGACATGTAAAAACCCAATTGCCCATTGCCGAGTGAGGCCGAAGACCCCACACCTTCGCAACAAGCAAGCAGCGTGCCCGACGGCAGACTGCGGATGCCGCCCCGTTACTTCGAGTGCACCGCGACGGCGCGCCGCCGTCCTCAGGGGAGGGCGAAACGTCGAGACGCCGCGCGCCGGCAGCCCCGCAAGCGGGCCAGCGCGCCGAGCGCGGGCCGCCAGACCGCATCGCGCTCCTGTTGGCGTGATGGGCATGGCCAATTGCGCAATACGGCCGCCGACACACAGGACCGTTGTTCCAGTGACCGTGTTCACGCGTTGACCGCCAGCGCGCTCCGCAACGCCTGCAGCACCCCGTCGGGGGCTTCGGCCATCAACGCGTGGCCCACCGGCAGGTGCACCACGTCCACCGGCACGCCCGCGGCGCGCGCGCCGTCGATGAGGGGCTGCGCGGTCTTTGGCGGGGTCATCTGGTCGCGCGTGCCCAGAATGAACTGCACTGGGCAGCGCAGGGCGCGCGCGGCGGCCTCACCGCCCGCGTAGCGGTCGCAGGCCTCGAAACCGCGGTGAAAGACGTTGACGGCGGCGTTGCTGGCCAGCACGCGGCGCATCAGCGCGCGCGAGGCGCCGTACAGCCAGGTACCGGGCCCCAGCACCGAGGGCGGCGGCGCCAGCGTGGAATGACTGAAGGTGTTGACCATGGCGATGGCGTGTTCTGGTGCCTGTAGCGACGCCTGCAGCAGCGCAGGCGAGACACGCATGGGGTAGCCCGTGCCCACCAGCACCAGCGGCCACACGCGCGTCGGGGCGTCGGCCGCGGCCTGCAGCGCGATCAGCGAGCCGAAACTGTGGCCGACCAAGGCCGCGCGCTCCAGCCCCAGCGCATCCAGTAGCCCGACGATGGTATGCGCTGCGTCCTCGACACTGGCGGGGGCATCGCCGCCGCTGCGGCCATGACCGGGCAGGTCGATGGCCAGCACGTTGTAGCCGTGGTGTGCCAGGTAGCGGCTCTGCAAAATCCACACGCTGTGGTCGTTGAGCACGCCATGGATGAAAACCACCGTGGGCTGGTCCGGTGCAAACGGTTTGCCGCCGGTGTAGGCATAGAGCGCGGCGCCGTGAACGTCGATCTGCATGGACGGTCCTTCCGGGCTCATTGACCGTGGGTTTGCGGCGCTGGCGCGGCCGAGGCTGGGGAGCGCGCTGGCGCGTTGGTTGCCTTCTCGGCGGCCTTGAGCGCGCGTTTGAGGTCGTCGATCAGATCGTCCGGGTCCTCCAGGCCGATGGACAGCCGAATCGTGCCGGGCCCGATGCCGGCGGCCGCCAGCGCCTCGTCACTCATGCGGAAATGCGTGGTGCTGGCGGGGTGGATGACCAAGCTGCGGCAGTCACCGACGTTGGCTAGATGGCTGAAGAGCTTGAGTGCCTCGATGAATGCGCGGCCCTGGGCGCGGCCGCCCTTGAGGTCGAAGCTGAACACGCTGCCGGCGCCGCGCGGCAGCAGGCGCTGGGCCAGCGCGTGGCTGGGGTGGTCGGGCAGCGCTGGGTGGCGCACGCGCGCCACCATCGGGTGCGCGGCCAGAAACGCCACCACACGTTCGGTGTTGGCCACGTGGCGCGCCATGCGCAGCGGCAGCGTCTCGATGCCCTGCAGAATCAGCCAGGCGGTGTGCGGGCTCATGCAAGCGCCGAAGTCGCGTAAGCCCTCGCGGCGTGCGCGCAGGGCAAACGCCCCCACCGTGGACTCCTCGCTAAACACCATGCCGTGAAAACCGTCGTAGGGTTCGGTCAGCTCGGCAAAGCGCCCGTCGCGTGCGTGCGCGGCTTCCCAGTCGAAGCGGCCGCCGTCCACTAGCACGCCGCCGATGACGGTGCCGTGGCCGCTGAGGAACTTGGTGGCCGAGTGGTAGACCAGATCGGCCCCCAGCGCCAGCGGCTGGATCAGCCACGGTGTGGTCAGTGTCGAGTCCACCAGCAGCGGCACGCCCGCCGCGTGGGCAATCTCGGCCACGGCCGGGATGTCCAGCACGTCCAGCCCGGGGTTGCCCACCGTCTCGCCAAAGAACAGGCGCGTCTGGGGCCGCACCGCGGCGCGCCAGGCATCCAGGTCCCCCGGTGGCACGAAGGTGGTGTGGATGCCCAAGCGCGGCAAGGTGTAGTGCAGCAGGTTGTGGCTGCCGCCATAGAGCGCACGGGAGGCGACGATGTGGCCGCCCGCGCCCATTAGGGTGACGATGGCCAGATGCAACGCGGCCTGCCCACTGGCGGTGGCGATGGCGGCGCTGCCGCCCTCTAACGCGGCGACGCGCTGCTCCAGCACCGCGTTGGTGGGGTTGCTGATGCGGCTGTACACGTGTCCGGCGCGCTCCAGGTTGAACAGGGCAGCGGCATGATCGCTCGACTCGAAGACGAACGAGGTGGTCAGGTGAATGGGGACGGCGCGCGCGCCGGAGGCGGGGTCGGGCGCGGCACCGGCGTGCAGCGCCAGCGTGTCGAAGCCGGGATCGGCGTAACCAGGCATGGTGTCTCCTCGTAATGTGGTCTATATTAGCGTGACGCGTCTTCGGCGCATGGTAGCCGTGAGACAACTGGAGGCAGCCCACCATGAAAGTCCGTGACATCTTGCGCGTCAAAGGCGGCACGCTCTACACCGCGTCACCCGATGAGCCGCTCAAACGTGCCGTCGAAACGATGGCCCAGTTCGACATCGGCTCGCTGGCCGTCATGGAGCACGGCGAGCTGGTGGGCATGCTCACCTTCCGTGAAGTGATTGGCAGCATTGCGCGCAACGGGGGCACGGTGGGCGATGTGACGGTGCGCGCGGTGATGGACGACCACCCGATGACCTGCACGCCCGAAACCGAGCTCGACGCGGTGCGGCCGATGATGCTGGAGCGCCACACGCGCTACATGCCCGTGATGGACAACCGCATGCTGATGGGCGTGATCAGCTTCTACGACGTGGCCAAAGCGGTGGTCGAGATGCAAAGCTTTGAGAATAAGATGCTCAAAGCCTACATCCGTGACTGGCCCAAGGAGGAAGGCGCAGCCGCCGCGCCGGCCACCGACGCCGGCTCGGCCAGCGCGGCGCGGTGATCGACGCCACCGTCCTGGTTGGCCTGCTGGGCGGCGTCGGCCTGTTCCTGCTGGGCATGGAACTGATGACCGACGGCCTGCGCATGGCCGCCGGTCCCGCGCTGGAGCGCATCCTGGCGGCCTCCACGCGCACGCGCTGGCGTGGGCTGCTGGCAGGGGTGCTGGTGACGGCGCTGGTGCAGTCCTCCAGCGCCGTCACGGTGGCCACCATCGGCTTCGTCAACGCCGGTTTGCTGGCCCTGGGGCAGGCGCTGTGGGTGCTGTTTGGCGCCAATGTCGGCACCACGATGACCGGCTGGATCGTCGCGGTGCTCGGCTTCGGCGTCAAAATCGATGCGCTGGCGCTGCCGATGGTGGGCGTGGGTGTGATCCTGCGCGTCACCGGCGCTGGCACGCGGCGCGGGGCGCTGGGATGGGCGCTAGCGGGCTTCGGACTGCTGTTTCTCGGCATCGAAGCGCTCAAACACGCCTTCGACGGTGTAGCCCGACACATCGAGCTGCCCGCTGGAGGCGGTGCGCTGGTGGTGCTGGCGCAGCTGGCCATCGGGCTGGTGATGACGGTACTGATGCAAAGCTCCAGCGCGTCGTTGACGTTGGCGCTGAGTGCCGCGCAGTCGGGTCTGATCACCGCGCAGGGCGCAGCAGCCGTGGTGATCGGTGCCAACATCGGCACCACCGTCACCGCCGTGCTGGCCGCGCTGGGGGCGACGGCCAACGCACGCCGCGCGGCAGCAGCCCACGTGCTGTTCAATGTGCTCACCGGCGGCGTTGCGCTGGGGCTGCTGCCTTGGTTGGTACAGGCCATCTTAGACTTCAAGGGCTGGCTGGGGCTTGCGCCGTCGCCCGCGCTGACGGTGGCGCTGTTTCACACCAGTTTCAACGTCATGGGTGTGCTGCTGATGGTGCCGCTGGCCGCTCGGTTGGACGCCTGGTTGCGCGCACGCTTTCGCAGCGCCGAAGAGGACGAGGCGCGCCCGCGCCACCTGGACCCGACGGTGCTGGCGGTGCCCACGTTGGCGCTGGACGCGTTGCTGGCCGAGCTGCAGCGCCTGCGTGCGAAGGCCGCGCAGGCGCTGGCGGGTGTGTTCGCGCTGCCGCTGTGGCAGGGGGCGGCGACACCGGCAGCCGGCGCTTCGGCAGCCGAGCCGCAGGCGGTGCGCGCGGCGCTGGCGCGTGATCGGGCCGTCGCCCACGCCCTGCAGCGCGCGGTGGCTGCTTTCGTCGTCGAGCTGCAGCGCGCCGCCCTGTCGCGCGACGTGGCCGACCGGCTGCCCCAGTTGCTGCGCATTGCCCGCTATGCCGAAGTGGCGGTGGAGCAGGCCGACGAAGCGGCCGAGGCCCTGCTGCCATGGGACAGCGCCGTAGCGGGCCTGCCGGTGCTGGAGCTGGCAGCCTTTGGGCGCCGTGCGCAAACCGTCATTGCCGAGACCCAGGCACCGCACGCCACGGCCGATGCGCTGCAGCTGGCGCTGACCGAGGCCGAGGATGCGTACGCCGTGCTCAAAGCCGCGCTGCTGCGCGCCGGGGCGCAAGGGGCACTCGACATCGAGGCCATGGACGCTGTGCTGCGCGCGGCCAGTGCGCTGCGCCGCGGTCTGCAGCAGCTCGTCAAGGGCGTGCAGCTGGCGCTGGCGCTGCGCGGTGCAGGGGCGGCGACAGAGCGGGGTGAAGCGCTTGAGGCGCCCCCTTTGGGATAATGCCGCGCATGAGCGGCAACACCCTGGGCACCTTGTTTCGCGTCACCAATTTTGGCGAGTCGCACGGACCGGCCATCGGCTGCGTCATCGACGGCTGTCCGCCGGGGATGGAGCTCTCGGAGGCCGACATCCAGCCCGACCTCGACCGCCGCCGCCCCGGCAGCAGTAAATTTGTCACCCAGCGGCAGGAAGCCGACCTGGTGCAGATCCTCAGCGGCGTCTATCAGGGCCGTACCACCGGCACGCCCATCGCGCTGCTGATTGCCAACACCGACCAGCGCAGCAAGGACTACGGCGACATCGCGCAGACTTTCCGCCCCGGGCACGCCGACTACACCTACTGGCACAAGTACGGCATCCGCGACCCGCGCGGGGGTGGACGTTCCTCGGCGCGGTTGACGGCGCCCACCGTGGCCGCCGGAGCCGTGGCGCGCAAGTGGCTGCGCCAGCAGTATGGCACCGTCATCCGTGCGGCGCTGCTGCAAATCGGCACCGTCGAAGTGCCGTTCGAAGACTGGGGGCATGTGGACGCCAACCCGTTCTTCGCGCCCGCGGCGGATGTGTCGGCGCTGGAGGCATACCTGAGCGAGATTCGCAAAGCGGGAGACTCGGTGGGGGCCAAAGTTCGGGTGGTGGCGCAGGGCGTGCCGGCGGGTCTGGGGGCACCCATATACGACCGGCTGGATGCCGACATCGCACACGCGATGATGGGGCTCAACGCCGTCAAGGGGGTGGAGCTTGGCGACGGCTTTGCTTGTGTGACCCAGCGCGGCAGCGAGCACGGCGACGGCATCACCCCGCAGGGGTTTCTGTCCAACCACGCCGGTGGCGTGCTGGGCGGCATCAGCACCGGGCAGGACATCGTGGTGACGCTGGCCATCAAGCCCACCAGTTCGATCCTGGTGCCCCGGCCCTCGATCAACACCGCGGGCGAGCCGACCGAGGTCGTCACCCGCGGGCGGCACGACCCGTGCGTGGGCATCCGCGCGGTGCCGATCGTCGAGGCGCTGCTGGCGCTGGTGCTGATCGACCACGCGCTGCGCCACCGCGCACAGTGCGGCGATGTGCGGGTGACGCCGGGGCCGGTGGCGGCCCAGGCCCCGGACGTCGCGGCGCGTGCATGAGCACGCCATCGATCGGCAGCGCGCCGCGGCATGGGCGTGGGCTGTGGCCGTTTGCGGCGCTGTCGGCGGGCTACTTCGCGCACATTGGCTTTTTCAACCCCTACTTGCCGCTGTGGCTGCAGTCGCTGGGCTACGGGTTGTGGGCCATCGGGCTGTTGACCGCGCTGCAGTCGGCCACGCGCCTGTTTGCGCCCTACCTGTGGGGGTGGCTGAGCGACCGCAGCGGCGAGCCGGTGCGCTGGCTGCGCCTGTGCGCGGTCGCCGCCCTGGGGCTGTCGCTGGGCCTGTGGTGGCAGCCGGCACCGTGGTGGCTGCCGCTGGTGCTGGGGTTGCTGTTCATCCACACCAGCGCCATGATGCCGTTGTCCGAGACGGTGCTGGCGCACACCGTCAGTGCCGCTGGGGCGTTCGACGCGCGCCGCTACGGCCGCGTGCGCCTGTGGGGGTCGCTGGGTTTTTTGCTGACCGTGCTGGCGGCGGGCATCTGGTTCGAGCGCTATGGCATGGGCAGTTTTCCGTTCTGGGCCAACGCCACCCTGGTGCTGGTGCTGCTGTCGGTGTGGGCCATACCCCGCTGGCGCGAGGTGCCCCACCCGCATGAAGCGGTCGGCGGCCGCGTGTGGCCGGTGCTGCGCCAGCCGGCGGTGGCGTGGTTTTTCGTGTCGATGTTTCTGCACGTGCTGGCGCACATCTTCATCTACATCTTTTTTTCGCTGTATCTGGATGCGCTGGGGTATAGCAAACAGGTGATCGGTGCACTGTGGGCCACGGCGGTGGTAGTGGAAATCGCCTGGTTCTTGACCCAGGGACGCTGGCTGCCACGGCTGGCGCTGGGGCAGTGGCTGGTGCTGGCCTCGGCCCTGACGGTGGCGCGCATGGCCGCCACCGCGTGGGGCGCAGCGTGGCTGCCGCTGCTGGTGCTGGCGCAGCTGGTGCACGCGCTGGGCTTTGCCGCCCACCACACCGTGTGCATCGCGCTCATTCACCGCCATTTTCCGGGGCGGCTGCGCGCGCGCGGGCAAGCGCTGTACTCGCTGATCGGCTACGGCTGTTCCGGGGTGGCGGCGGGCGCGCTGGGTGGCTGGATCAGCAGCCGCTGGGGGCTGGGCGCCGTGTTCGTGGCCGGCATGGGGGCGGCAGCAGCCGCCACGGCCACCGCTGGCGTGGTGCGCCGACTGGGCGACTGAAAGCGCCGCGACACGGCGCCGCTTAGCCAAACGGCCGCACGCCGATGAGCGCCGCGTGCGCCCAAAATGCAAACACCGCCCACGACGCCAACCCCACCACCACCGTGGCGACGGTTGCGGTCAGCGAGGCGGAAGGCGCGCCACCGTCCGCCGCGGCGGGTGCGTCCTCGTTGTCCATGCCTTCGACTTCTGCGCGATTGCGGCGGCGCGCGCTGCGGTAGTTGAAGACGGCCCACACCAAAAAGCCGCCAAACAGCAGCAGATCAGCCAGTGTGCCATTGGACAGCAGGTGCGCAAACGCCCACAGCTTGACCGCCAGTACCATCGGGTGGCCCAGGCGGGCCTTCAGGGCATTGCGCGGCACGTAAGCCGCCACCAGCAGCACGAAGGCCAGCAGCGTCAGCAGCGACGCGGCGTGCCGCATGCCCAGCGGCGGGCTCCACAGCACCACCGGTGCCTGCCGCGCCAGATCGTAGCCCACCACGATCAGCACCAACCCCAGCAGCGACAACAGCGAGTACACCCCCTTCCACGCGGTCAGTCCCCAGCGGTCGATGGTCTGCGTGCGCCAGTCATCGGCCACGATGCGCACCGAGTGCACGCCCAGAAAGACGATCAGTCCCAGCACCAACCATTGCATCGCACATCCTTTCAGCGAAGTCAGTGCCCCCATGATAGGGGAGGGATGCGACGGCGTGGTGGCGTTGCGGGCGCAGTTGTGTCCAAGCCCGCGTCAACGGAGGCAGCGCCAGGGCAGGCCGGAAAGGTTTTGGCTTGGCTATGTGAGCCATAGCGATTTTTGACCCCGTGCCGGCGCGGGACGGTCTACACTCCAAATGCAATCGATATTAGCCAAATGATTGGATAAATCGATTGAGTCGATGTCTTTACGCCAAGGAGTTTTGCCATGAACGCTCCCCACGAACGACCCGCCGGCCGCTGCCCCGTGATGCACGGGGCCGTCACCCGCAACGAGCCAACGCTCAACCCCACCGCCTGGTGGCCCAACGCCCTCAACCTGGACATCCTGCACCAGCACGACAGCAAAACCAATCCGCTGCCCGGCTTCAACTACCGCGAGGAGGTGCGCAAACTGGATGTGGCTGCGCTCAAGCGTGACCTGGCGGCGCTGATGACCGACAGCCAGCCCTGGTGGCCAGCCGACTGGGGCCACTACGGCGGCCTGTTCATCCGTATGGCGTGGCACGCGGCGGGCTCATATCGGGTGGCTGACGGGCGCGGTGGCGCCAACGCCGGCAACCAGCGCTTCGCCCCGCTCAATTCCTGGCCCGACAACGCCAATCTGGACAAGGCGCGTCGGCTGCTGTGGCCCATCAAGAAGAAGTACGGCAACCGCATCAGCTGGGCCGATCTGATGATTCTGGCCGGCAACGTGGCCTACGAGACCATGGGCCTGAAGACCTATGGCTTTTCGTTCGGGCGTGAGGACATCTGGCACCCCGAAAAGGATGTGTACTGGGGCTCCGAGCGCGAATGGCTGGCCCCCAGTGGCGCGCGTTATGCGCAACTGGACGACGCCAAGACGCTGGAAAACCCCCTTGCCGCCGTGCAAATGGGGCTGATCTACGTCAACCCCGAAGGCGTCAATGGCCAGCCCGACCCGCTGCGCACCGCCCAGCACGTGCGCGAAACCTTCGCCCGCATGGGCATGAACGACGAGGAGACGGTGGCGCTGACCGCCGGTGGCCACACCGTGGGTAAGGCACACGGCAACGGCAGTGCGGCCAACCTGGGTCCCGCGCCCGAAGGCGCCCCTATCGAGGAGCAGGGCCTGGGGTGGATGAACCACACCACGCGCGGCATCGGGCGCGACACTGTCACCAGCGGCATCGAAGGCGCGTGGACCACGTACCCCACGCGCTGGGACAACGGCTACTTCAAGCTGCTGCTGGGCTACGAGTGGGAGCTGAAGAAAAGCCCGGCCGGTGCCTGGCAGTGGGAGCCGATCGGCCTCAAGCCCGAGGACATGCCGGTGGACGTGGAGGACCCGACGCGGCGCGACCATCGCATCATCATGACCGATGCGGACATGGCGATGAAGATGGACCCCATCTACCGCCGCATCAGCGAGCGCTTTGCTGCCGACCACGAATATTTTTCCGAAGTGTTTGCGCGCGCCTGGTTCAAACTCACGCACCGCGATCTGGGGCCGCGCACGCGCTACATTGGACCTGAGGCGCCCACCGAAGACCTCATCTGGCAGGACCCGATTCCGGCCGGGCGCAGCGACTACGATGTGGCCGCGGTACGCTCGCAGATCGAGGCGGCGCAGTTGTCGATTGCCGATCGTGTGTGCGTGGCGTGGGACAGCGCGCGCACGTTCCGCGGCTCGGACTTCCGGGGTGGCGCCAACGGCGCGCGCATCCGGCTGGCCCCGCAGAAAGACTGGCCGGGCAACGAGCCCGAGCGGCTGGCGCGCGTGCTGCCGGTGTACGAGCGCATTGCGGCACAAACGGGTGCTAGCGTGGCGGACGTGATCGTGCTGGCCGGTAGCATGGCGGTGGAGGAAGCCGCGCGCGCGGGTGGCGTGGACATCACCGTGCCCTTTGCGCCCGGCCGCGGCGACGCCACCCAGGAGCAGACGGATGTCGCCTCGTTTGCCGTGCTGGAGCCGCTGGCCGATGGTTTTCGTAACTGGCTCCAGCAGCGCTACGCCGCCGAGCCGGAGGAGCTGCTGCTGGACCGCGCGCAGCTCCTGGGCCTGACCGCCGTGGAGATGACCGTGCTGGTGGGCGGCATGCGCGTGCTGGGGACCAATCATGGCGGCACGCTGCACGGCGTGTTTACCGACCGCGTGGGTGTGCTCAGCAACGACTTTTTCGTTCACCTGACCGATATGGCCTACCGCTGGGTGCCTACGGGATACAACCGCTACGACGTGGTGGAGCGTGCCAGCGGCCGCGTGCGCTGGACCGCTACGCGCGTGGACCTGGTGTTCGGCTCCAACTCGATTTTGCGCGCCTATGCCGAGGTCTATGCGCAAGACGACAACCGCGAGAAGTTCGTGCGCGACTTTGTGGCGGCGTGGGTGAAAGTGATGAATGCGGATCGCTACGACCTGCGCGCCTGACCCAACCGCGGGCCTGTCTGCGGGCAGCGCCGGCGCGGGCCGAAGCAGGGCCAGGCACCGGCCAGGTCACCGAAGTCATGGCGGTCTTGTCGGACCCTGATACCCCCATCTGGTGGAGAGTATCGGGTTGCCCGGCACGGCCACGGGCGCCATCTGTCTATCCCCCATTTGGGGGATAGACAGCTATGGGGTTCTGGTGCTAGGTTGCCAAATTTATCTCGTTGGCATGATCCTCCGCACCTATCCTCCGTGAATTCGGTTCCCCTTTCGGACAGCGTTGGGCCCAGCTTGCCTGCGCCGGCGCACGAACTGCTCAGCCTGGCGGCTGACTGGGCGTGGGCGGCTGACACGCAGCTGCGCATCACACAGGTGGTTAGTCTGCGCGATGAAACGACACCGATGTGGGTGGATCGTCTGATCGGGCTGCGGCCGTGGGACAGTCCGTTGTTCGTCGCTGACCGGCGGCGGGCACGGCAGCAGATGCGGCGGCTGTGGCGGCATGTCCCTTTCCGTGACCTCGAACTGCAATGGGCGCTGGACGATGGGCAGCGCTGGACGGCAATCAGCGGTGTGCCGCGCTGCAACCCTGCCGGGCAGTTTGCGGGCTACGTCGGGGTCGCGGTGGACATTACGGCCCGCAAGCGTCTTGAGCTGTCGCTGCGGGACGCGCGCGCCGAGCTCGACGCCACGCTGCGTGCGCTGCCGGACCTGATGTTCGAGATCGATGCCGACGGGGTCTTTCACGCGGCACACGCACCGCGGCCTGAGCTGTTGTTGCGCCCACCCCGTGCGGTGATTGGTCGTCGGCAGAACGAGTTGCTGCCGCCCGAGGTGCTGTCGGTGGCCCAGGCGGCGTTGCGCGAGGCACTCGAGCACGGCCACACTCATGGGCATCGCTACCGTCTGCAGCTGCCTGATGGCCAGTTGCGCTGGTTCGAGCTGTCGCTGGCGCGCAAAACGGTGCCGTCCGGCGACAAACCGCGCTGCGTGGCCATCGTGCGCGACATCACCGAACTTAAGCAGCGTGAGGCGCAGCTCAGCGCATGGGCGTTTTACGATCCGCTCACCGGGCTGCCCAACCGCCGCCTGTTGTTGGACCGTATCGAGCAAGCGCTGCTGCGTCAGCAGCGCCAGCCCGCTTGGTCGGTGCTGTTGTTCGTCGATCTGGACGACTTCAAGCGCGTCAACGATACCTACGGTCACGCGGCGGGCGATGCGGTGTTGGTGCGTGTGGCGCAGGCCCTGCGCGCCGTAGTCCGCGAAAGCGACCCGGTGGGGCGCCTTGCGGGCGACGAGTTCGTTGCGCTGTTGGAGGACGCGGGCACCAGCGAGCGCGAGGCGCGTGGCGTGGCGCAGCGGGCCAGCCGCGACATGCTGCGCCGGCTAAAGTCATCGCACGGGCTGGATGGAGAGGGTGGAGAGGGGGCGGGGGCCATCAGCGCCAGTATCGGCGCGCTGTTGTTTCGCGGCTACTGCCCCTTGGCCGATTTGCTGGGGCATGCCGATGCGCTGATGTACCGCGCCAAAAAGCTGGGCAAGGGCGCTTTCGTGATCGAGCGCTGGTCACTGCGGTCTCCCCCCCCCCCTTCGGAAGGGCGCATCACGCGGCCGTGAATGGGCACGCTAGAATGCGGGCGCTCCGGGGTGTCCACCTGCGGTGGGCTGAGACGGCCAGTCGGCCGAACCCGCGAACTTGATCCGGTTCATACCGGCGGAAGGAGAGCGTGAGCGTCCCCCCCCCTGCGGCAGCTGGCGCGCGGCGTTGGCGGGCAGGGCGGGCGCGGCCCCGCCACGGCGGCGGCACCCTTCGGAGCATCCCCCCACCTCGCACCGAAGGAGACTGTCCCCATGAACGCCCCCGCCGAACGCTTCCAGGCGACCACCGCGCAGGTCGACGCCGCCGCCGTTCAGCCGTTCCCCAACTCGCGCAAGATTTACGTGACCGGTTCGCGCCCCGACATCCGCGTGCCGATGCGCGAAATCCGCCAGAGCGACACGCCAGCGGCCTTGGGCGCCGAGCCTAACCCGCCCATCTTCGTGTATGACACCTCGGGGCCTTACACCGACCCTGAGGCGCGCATCGACATCCGGCAGGGTCTGCCAGCACTGCGCCAGCGCTGGATCGAGGAGCGCGGCGACACCGAAGTGTTGTCTGACTTCAGTAGCGCCTACGGCCGCATTCGGGCGGCCGACGCAACGCTGGCGGCGCTGCGCTTTCCGGGTCTGAAGCGCCAGCCGCGCCGCGCCAAGCCGGGGGCCAATGTCACCCAGATGCACTACGCGCGCCGCGGTATCGTCACGCCCGAGATGGAGTTCATCGCCATCCGCGAAAACCTGCGCCGGCGCGAGTATCTGGAGTCGCTGCGCGCCGCCGGCCCCACCGGCCAAAAGATGGCGGCCATGCTGGCGCGCCAGCACCCGGGGCAGCCGTTTGGTGCTCGCATTCCTGAGGAGATTACGCCCGAATTTGTGCGCGACGAAGTGGCGCGCGGTCGCGCCATCATCCCGGCCAACATCAACCACCCTGAAAGCGAGCCGATGATCATCGGCCGCCACTTCCTGGTCAAAGTCAACGCCAACATCGGCAACAGCGCCGTGACCTCTTCGATTCAAGAGGAGGTGGACAAGCTCACCTGGGCCATCCGCTGGGGAGCGGATACCGTCATGGATTTGTCCACCGGACGCCACATCCATGAGACGCGTGAGTGGATCATCCGCAACAGCCCGGCGCCGATTGGCACCGTGCCCATCTACCAGGCGCTGGAAAAAGTCGGCGGCAAGGCCGAGGAGCTGACGTGGGAGATCTTCCGCGACACGCTCATCGAGCAGGCTGAGCAGGGTGTCGATTACTTCACCATCCACGCCGGGGTGCGGCTGGCCTACGTGCCGCTGACCGCCAACCGGCTCACCGGCATCGTCAGCCGCGGCGGCTCCATCATCGCCAAGTGGTGTTTGGCCCACCACCAGGAAAACTTTCTCTATACCCACTTCGAAGACATCTGCGAAATCATGAAGGCCTACGACGTGGCCTTCAGCCTGGGGGATGGGCTGCGCCCGGGCTCCATCTACGACGCCAACGATGAGGCGCAGCTGGCCGAGCTCAGGACGCTGGGCGAGCTGACGCAAATCGCCTGGAAGCACGATGTGCAGGTGATGATCGAAGGCCCCGGACACGTGCCCATGCAGCTCATCCAGGACAACATGGACAAAGAGCTGCAGTGGTGCCACGAGGCGCCGTTCTACACCCTGGGGCCGCTGACGACCGACATCGCGCCCGGCTACGACCACATCACCAGCGCCATCGGCGCGGCGCAGATCGGCTGGTACGGCACCGCCATGCTGTGCTATGTCACGCCCAAGGAGCATCTGGGGCTGCCGAACAAGCACGATGTCAAGGAAGGTATCGTTACCTATAAGTTGGCGGCGCACGCGGCCGACTTGGCCAAGGGGCATCCGGGCGCACAGATTCGCGACAATGCGCTTTCGAAGGCGCGGTTCGAATTCCGTTGGGAGGATCAGTTCAACCTGAGCCTGGACCCGGACAAGGCACGCGAATTTCACGACGAGACGCTACCCAAAGCGTCGGCCAAGGTGGCGCATTTCTGCTCGATGTGCGGGCCCCACTTTTGCAGCATGAAGATTACGCAAGACGTGCGCGAGTACGCAGCGCGGCAGGGCCTGGGCGAGGCCGAGGCGCTGCAGCACGGCTTGGCGCAGCAGGCCGAGGCGTTTCGCCGTGGTGGCGGCAACCTTTATGTGCCGTTGACGCGCGCCTGAGCGGCGCAGCGCACTGCCTACGGCAGCAGCGCAGCCGCTGCGGCGGCGCACGTGGCTGCTGCAAGTCAAAGGCCAGACCCCGCTGCGCTGGGTCGATACTGGCCGCCAGCAGCGCGTCGCGCGGTGCACTGCGCAGCCCTTTGCCGACGCGGTCGGCAAAGCGCAGCGCCAACGGGGCCGACCACACCGTCATCAGCGCTAACAGGGGCCGCGCCACGCCGGCCAGCCCTTAGCCCGCCACGATTCAGGGCTCGTTGCGCCGCATGCGGTCGGACAGCGTGCCCGAGATTCGCCACCTCGAGCCGCGCCCGCCCGGCGCTGCCGCACCGATGCGGCGCCGGTTGCGCTGAGCCCGCGCGCGCCCGTGGCCGCGCCAAGGGCGACGTGGCGACGGCTCACTTGCCCCAGCTGTCCTTGAGGCTGGCGATGCGGTTGAACACCGGCCGCTGTGGCTGGTGATCGACGCGGTCGGCCACGAAGTAGCCGTGACGCTCGAACTGCACGCGCGTCTCGGCGGCCAGCCCCTGCAGGGATGGTTCGACATAGCCGTTGACCACGCGCAGGCTGTCGGGGTTGAGCACGGTGCGGAAGTCGCGCCCGGCGGCGTCGGGCTGGGGGTCGGTGAACAGGCGGTCGTACAGGCGGATCTCGGCCGGCAGCGCCTCGTGCGCGCCGACCCAGGTGATGACGCCCTTGACCTTGACCGCATCCGCACCGGGCGTGCCGCTCTTGGTGTCGGGCACCACGCGCGCCAGCACCGCCGTCACCTGTCCCGCGGCGTCTTTTTCGCAGCCGGTGCATTCGATGACGTAGCCGTATTTCAGGCGTACCCGGTTGCCGGGAAACAGCCGGAAGTAGCCCTTGATGGGCTGCTCCATGAAGTCGTCACGCTCGATCCACACGCGCGGGCCGAGGGTGAAGCGGCGCTGGCCCCAATCCGGGTGGTGTGGATGCACCGGGGCGCTGCACGGCTCGCGGTGGCTGTCACTGCCAAACACTTCGGCCCAGTTGGTCAGGATCAGCGGCAGCGGGTCGAGCACGGCCATGGCACGCGCCGCCTGGCCTTCGAGGTCGTCGCGCAGTGCGATTTCCAGGTTGCTGTAGTCGATCCAGCCCGGGGCTTTGCTGACGCCGGTGCGCTCACAAAACAGCCGGATCGCCTCGGGGGTGTAACCGCGCCGACGCAAGCCCACCAAAGTGGGCAAGCGCGGGTCGTCCCAGCCACTGACGATGCCTTCGTCCACCAGCGCCTTGAGTTTGCGCTTGCTGGTGATGACGTAGGTGAGGTTCAGGCGCGCAAACTCGTACTGGTGGGGCAAGCCAAACGGCTCGGGATCGTAGGCGGTGAGGGCCTGCGCCAGCAGCGGCGTGAACTGGTGCAGCTCGCCCAGCAGCAGCTCGAAAAAATCAGGCAGGTCGCGCAGCACGGCGTCGCGGTCGTGCTCCCAGCGCGCAAACAGCGCGGCCATGCGGCGCTCGGCGTCGGTGTTGATCCCCAGCTTGGCCGCGGCGTTGTGGCAGCGCAGCGCAAATTCTTTGCCCGCCTCCAGCCCCTGGGTACGCAGGGCTTCGATGCGCTGGCGCGCGCGCGCAAACTGCGGCGCGCGCAGGATGGGCACGATGCGCTCCAGCAACCAGTCGTAGAACGGACGCTGGTCCTCGAACTCCAGCGTGCAGATGCTGTGCGTGATGTTTTCCAGCGCGTCCTCGATGGGGTGCGCGAAGGTGTACATGGGGTAAATGCACCACGTGTTGCCGGTGTTGTGGTGCGCAGCGTGCTTGATCCGGTAGATTGTCGGGTCGCGCAGGTTGATGTTGGGCGAGGCCATGTCGATCTTGGCGCGCAGCACCATGGCGCCTTCGGGATGCTGGCCAGCCCGCATCTCACGAAACCGCGCTAGGCTTTGCGCGGCTGGGCGGTTGCGGTAGGGGCTATCGACGCCAGGCTCGGTGAGCGTGCCGCGGTTGGCGCGCATCTGCTCGGGCGTCTGCTCGTCCACGTAGGCGTGGCCCGTCTCGATCAGATACTCGGCCGCGCGGTACATGAAGTCGAAGTAGTCGCTGGCGTAGTACAAGTGACTGGTGCCGTGGGCTTCCCAGCTCCAGCCCAGCCAGCGCACGGCATCCAAAATGGCATCGACGTACTCCTGCTCCTCCTTTTCGGGGTTGGTGTCGTCGAAGCGCATGTGGCACACGCCACCGTATTCCTGCGCCAAGCCGAAGTTGATCCAGATACTTTTGGCGTGGCCGATGTGCAGGTAGCCGTTGGGCTCGGGAGGAAAGCGGGTGCGGATGCGCGCCGGATCGGGTACGCCGCGCGCGTGGTGCGTGCCGTCACCAGGCGAGCCGCCCCAGCGGCGGCCCTCCAGCCGCCCACTGGCCAGGTCGCGTTCGATGATGTGTCGCAAGAAGTGCTGGGTAGAGGGGGCGCCTGTCGCGCCGCTGGCCGAATCGCTCATGCGGCGATTTTAGGGGCGCGCGACGTTACAACTGGCAACATACGTCACAGTCGCGCAACCCCCGGCGCCCCGGCTTTGCGCTCCAATGAAGACGTGCAGCGCACGATCGAGGAGCGAAGCGATGACACGATGGACGCTATGGACGAGTCGCCCGGGTGCTCAAAGCGCGGCCACACGCACGAGGCGGTTGCGCCGGACTGCGGCCGCCGCTGTGGCAGCCGCCGTTTTGGGGTTTGCCGGTACCGCGCACGCAACCGACGTGTATTGGTCCGTGGGGATACACCAGCCGGGGGTATCGGTGCGGGTGGGCAACACGCCGCCGGTGGTGGTGGCCCCGCTGCCGACCGTGGTGGTGCCCCCGCCGGTGATGGTGTCGCCGCCGGCGCGTGTCGTCATGGCACCTCCGGTGGTGATGGCACCGCCTGCCGTGGGCGTTGCCCCGGTCTATGGCTATGCGGTACCGCCGGGGCTCCTCAAGCCGAAGCATCGGCACCACCACCGCGGGTGGCAGGAACACCGGGTACAGTGGGAGGGCGGTTGGTACCCCCACGACGGTGGCCGCAGCTGGCGCTGATGCGCTAGGGCGCGTCTGGCGGCTGGGTGGGGCTCAGGCTGCTCGTTGTACCCGAGTGTGGGCGGCTTCGTGTGTGAGCATGGCCGGCCCCTGTGGGGTGAGCGTTCATAGTCGTCTGTGACCCGCGGACGCGTCCGTGGTGCCCGGTGGCGAAGCGGGGGGTGATGGTGCCCGCTACACTTGATGCTTTTGCGCTCGCTGCCCTTCTTTATGGACTTCACCCTGCTGCTCAAGGCGGCCCTGATGGGGCTGGTCGAGGGTCTGACCGAATTTTTGCCCATTTCCTCCACCGGGCACCTGGTTTTGGCTGCGGCGTTGCTGGATTTACCCGATGAGCGCACCAAGGTGTTCGAGGTGGTGATCCAGACCGGCGCCATCCTGGCCATCGTGGGGCTGTACTGGCAGCGGCTGCTGGCGACGCTGCGCGGCTTGCCGCGTGAGCGCACGGCCCAGCGTTTTACGGCCCACGTGCTGTTGGGCTTTTTCCCGGCGGCACTGGCGGGGTTTCTGTTCATTGGCCCCATCAAGGCGTGGCTGTTTAACGCGTGGGTGGTGGCTGCAGGGTTCATCGCCGGGGGGCTGGCGATGCTGGCGGTAGAGCGCTGGTATGCGCGGGCGGGACGGTCGGCGCTGGACGACGTGGACGCGCTGCGCTGGCCCCACGCGCTGGGCGTGGGGCTGATCCAGTGCCTGGCGCTGGTGCCGGGCGTCAGCCGCTCCGGGGCCACCATCATCGGCGGCATGGCGCTGGGCCTGTCGCGTCGGGTGGCTACCGAGTTCAGTTTCTTCTTGGCGATTCCGATGCTGTTGGGCGCCGCAGCCTACGACCTGTACAAGCACCGCGCGCTGCTGTCGGCGGCAGATGTGCCGTTTTTCGCGGTTGGGCTGGTAGTGTCGTTCCTGGCCGCTTGGGTCAGCGTCAAATGGCTGCTGCGCTACGTCGCCACGCACACCTTCGTGCCGTTTGCGTGGTACCGCATCGCCTTTGGCGGCGTGGTGCTGCTCACGGGTGGGATGGGCTGGGTGCACTGGACGCCATGAAGTGACGCAGTGCGCGGTCGATGGCGTCGGCGGTGGCCTCGGGATGTTCCATCGGAAAGAGGTGTGTGCCGTCCAGGAATTGCAGGCGCGGCGACGGCGTGCGTCCGCACAGCTTGTGTGTCATGTGCAAGCCCACGCGACGCATTTCTTCAGACTGGGTGCCGCCGATGAAGGCCACCGGGCAGCGCAGCGGGTGACGGCGCAGCAGTCGGTCGAGGTTGTGCGGCAGCGTGTTGTAGATGGCGGTCTCCACGTCGCGGTCGAAAGTGAGCACACGCTGCACGCCGCTGGGGGTGATTTCGTCGTGGGTACCGTGGGCGATGTAGTCGACCAGCACCCGTGGGTCCCAGCGCGCAAACGCGCGCTTGTGGCGAAAGTGTGCCAGCGCCTCGTCGGCGCTGGCCCAGCGGTTGCGGCGCTTGCGGCTGACTTGGCCCGGTGACAGCGCCCCGATGAGGCGCGTGTGCTTAGCGGCGGCCAGCGCACGCGCTTTCCAGCCGCCCAGCACCGGCGAGTCGAGCATGACCACGCCTTGTACCGCCTGGTTGGCCAGTGCGGGGTGTTGGGCGGCACACATCAGGCTCAGGAAGCCGCCCAGCGAGTGCCCGACCAGGAACAGGGGGGTGTCGTGTGGCTGTACGTGTGCGCTGACGAAGTCAGCGAGCTGGCGCACCAGATGCGGCCAGTTGCTGGTGACGGGATAGCGCGGGTCGTGGCCAAAGCGCTCCAGCGCCTTGACGGTGTAGCCGCGTTGGCGCAGCGCGTCAAACAGCACGCCATAGGTGCCCGCGGGGAAGCTGTTGGCGTGCGAGAAGACGATGCAGGGGCGGGATGTGGTCATGGCGTCTACAGCAGGCGGTCGCTGGGCGCGGTGATCTTACGCAGCGCGGCGTGCTGCGGGCTGACGGCGGTGAGCGCGCCGCCCGCGTGCCACTGGGGCGTATCGAGCTGGTCGAACGCTTCGCGCAGCTTGCGGCCCCAGGCACTGCGCAGGGTCTGGAAGTAGCGGTTGTGCTCGTCGATGCAGACGATGCGGTCGCTGCTGAGGCGGTTGGCTTCATACACCACCAGATCGAGGGGCAGCCCCACCGACAGATTGGATTTCAGGGTCGAATCCATCGAGATCAGCAGGCATTTGGTAGCGTCGTCCAGCGGCGTGTCGGGGGTGATGACGCGGTCGAGCACCGGCTTGCCGTATTTGCTTTCGCCGATCTGGAAGAACGGCGTCTCGGCGGTGGCCTCGATGAAGTTGCCCGGGGAGTAGACCTGGAACAGGCGCATCGGCTCGCCGCGGATCTGACCGCCGAAGATGAGGCTGGCGTTGAAGTCGATGCCGCTGCGGCGCAGGGCCTCACCGTCGCGCTCGTAGACGCGGCGCACCGTGGCCCCCAGCACCCGCGCGGCGTCGAACATGCTGCGCGCGTTCCAGATCGTGATCGGTTCGGACAGCGCGGGGTCGTGCAGCTGCTCGGTCTGTAGCAGTTCGCGGATCGACTGCGAGATGCTGAGATTGCCAGCCGACAGCAGCACCATGAAGCGCTCGCCCGGCTGTTCGTAGACGATGGTTTTGCGGAAGGTGCTGATTTGGTCCAACCCCGCATTGGTGCGAGAGTCGGACAGAAACACCATGCCTGCCTTGAGTTTGACGGCGACGCAGTAGGTCATGTCGGACGGTGGGACAGAGGTGAACGGTCGTTCGCTGATCACGCCGGATTATCGGTCAGGGCAGCCAGCAGGGCCTCGCGCAGCCCACCGGCACGCTCGGCACGCTGCTGGCACGCTTGCAGCAGCGCCGGCAGCCCGGCGGGGACCACCAGGGTCAAGCGCTGGCGCGCACGCGTGATGCCGGTGTAGAGCAGCTCACGCGTCAGGATGGGACTGTCGGCGTGGGCCGGCAGCGCCAGCCAGACGTGATCGAACTCCGAGCCCTGCGCTTTGTGCACGGTCATGGCGAAGGCGGTCTGCAGCGCGTCGAGCTGGGCCGGCAGCGCCCAGCGCACACCACCCGGCAGTTCGGGCGCGGGAAAGGCTATGCGCCAGCGCAGGCGGCCACCGTCGCCGCTGGCCGTCCACGGCAGCACCAGGCCCAGGTCGCCGTTCATCAGTCCCTGCGCCGGTGCGTTGCGGGTGACCAGCACCGGACGCCCGGCAAACCAGGCGTCGGGGCCGCCCAGGTGTGCGTCCAGGACGCTGGCGCGCTGCAGGGCGCGTACCACGCGCTGGTTGAGCCCCTGCACGCCCCATGGGCCGTCGCGCAGTGCGCACAGGATCTGAAACGACGCGTGGCGCTGCAGCAGGTTGCGTGCCCAGGCGTCGCGCGTGGCGGCGTCGCCGTCAAAGGCCCCCGTGCCGTGCGGGCCCGCCTGCACCGCCTGCAGCAGCGCGCGCCACGCGTGTACCACCTCGTCCCACGGGATCGCGCTGTCGGGGGCGCTGTCGAGGCTGTCAGTCTGGCTGGCCGACCCCAGCGCCAGCCGCACGTCGGGCAACGTGCTGCGCGCTAGCTCGGCGACGGCGGCGGCGTCGCCCTCGTTGACGGCAGTCGCCCAGCGGCCGATGCCGCTGCCCCCACCGAAACGGCGGCTGTGGCGCAGCATGACGACGGCGGCGTCAAGAGCGGTGCCGTCGCGGTCGCACAGCGCGGCGGACAGCGTGTGGCCGGTGGCGCGGGCCAGCCAGTTGGCCACGGCGGGTGGGTAGTGGCCGTCGCGCGCGCGCTCGCACAGCTGCGCCAGCACGGCCCCAGCTTCCACCGAAGCCAGCTGGTCCCGGTCTCCGAGCAGGATGAGCCGGGTGTCGGCAGGCAGCGCCTGCAGCACCGCGTGCAGCAGTTCCAGATCCAGCATCGAGGCCTCGTCGATGACCAGCACATCCAGCCACAGCGGGTGGTCGGCGTCGTGTCGCGTGCGCGTGCCATCGCCGTGGCGGCCGATGAGGCGATGCACGGTGGTGGCTTCGGTGGGTAGGCTGGCGCGTAGCGCAGCCGCCAGCGCGGGGGGCAGTGGCAGCGCAGACCAGGGCAGGTGCTGCAGTGCGCCAGACACCGACTGCGCCAGCCGCGCCGCGGCTTTGCCGGTGGGCGCCGCCAGCCCGATGCGCCACGGGCGATGTCCGGCTGCCAGCCGCAGCCCCTGCAGCACCGTCAGTAGCCGCACCACGGTGGTGGTTTTGCCGGTACCCGGGCCGCCGGTGATGACCGCCAGACGCTGGCGCACCGCCAGCGCCACGGCCAGCGCCTGCCAGTCGGGGCCGGGCGGGGCGTGCGGGTCCGTGGCAAACAGCGCTTCGATCCACGGCCGCAGTGTTTCTGGGGTTGGGGCGATGGGCGGCTCGGCCCCGGTGGGGCGCAGACGCTCGGCCAGCGCGCGCGCTACCGCCTGCTCGCTGTGCCAGTGGCGCCACAGATATAGGCGCCGGCCGGCCCGCACCAACGGGGTTGGGGTAGAGCCATCACCGATGAGGTCACCATGGTCGAGTTGGCCGTGGTCGTCGCCGAGCTGCTGCAGCAGCCAGCGCCGACACGGGCCGCCGCTAAGCGCCGACGGCTCCAGCGGCAGGCAGACATGGCCGTCGGCGACGTGGCGGCTCAGGCACGCGGCCGCCACCACCACCCGGGCGGGCACGCGCTCTGACTGGGCAGCCAGCCAGCGCGCGAAGGCGACGTCGGCGGGTCGCAGTTCGCCGCTGTCCAGCCCGCGTTGCAGCCAGGTGTCGTGCAGCGCGGTGGGTTCAGAGGCGGGCGGCGCGTCCGTGTGATGGGGTGTATGGGGCGGGGTGCCTGCCAGTACCAGGGGCGGGGTCGTGCGGGTCATGCACACGCCTCCCCAGGGGTAAGCCGGGTGTCGAGCTGCTCGATCAACGCCAGCGGGGCGGGCAGTGTCCAGGCGCCGGCACTGGGGTGTGCTACGCCGCGCCAGAACACCACCAGCGCCCCACCCAGATGGTGGCTGGGACGGTAGCCAGGCAGCCGTTGGCGCAGCAGGCGGTGCAGCGCCAGCAGGTACAGCACGGCCTGCAGGTCGTAGCGGTGCGCGGCCACGGCAGCGGCCAGCGCGGGCGGCGCATAGGCGCAGTTGTCATTGCCCAGGCGGTTGGACTTGTGGTCGAGCACGTAGTAGCGCCCGTCGTGTTCCACCACCAGATCGATGAAGCCCTTGAGCAGTCCGTGTAGTGTGACGTCGCGCACCGGCGGGCGCGGGTGGTGCAGCGGCACGGCGTCGCACACCCAGGCGTCGATGTCACGCGCTGACGCGCTGGGCAGCCCCAGCCAGAACTCCAGCTCGGGCTGCACGCGCGCCACGGCCGCCAGCGGCGCCGACGCGGCGCCCGGCCACGGCAGCGGGGTGCGCACGATGGCTGCGGCCCACGCCGCCAGGTCGGCGGCGCTGCGGACATCGCGCGCCCAGGGCTCGGCACTGTCGCGCAGCACGGTGGCGGCCATGTCGTACAGCGGCAGGGCATCGGGCGCGTGCCAGCCGCGGCGGGCGCATTGTTCCAACATCGTATGCAACACGCTGCCGGCAGCTGCGCCCGCTGGCCAGCGGTGCCAAGCAGCGGGCGCAGCGGCGGCCCCATAGAGGGAGTTGGACGAATGCGCGGCAGGGTCTGCGGCCAGGATTTCAGTTGCCATCGAACCGCAATGCTGAGACACGGGTGCAGGCATGCCCGCGCCAGGCAGCTCGGCTGCGGGTGTTTCACCGGCCAGCCTATCTGCCGCGGAGTGAGCTGCGATGTGCCATTCCGCCAGCCAAGTGTCCTGGACTCCCTCCCCGGTGGCGTCCGCGGGGTCGGGATGGTGGGCTGGTGCGGACGGGTGATCCGCCGCGACGCTATCCAACAGCGCGCTGTAGCTGGCCGTCCACCAGCGCGGCTGCGTGCGCGGCGGCGCACGTCGTGCTGGGCCCGGCACGGCGGTGTTTGCCGCCGCTGCAGCGGTCCAGCGCAGCGGCGGGGCATCTGCGGCGGGTGTCTCGACGACGATGTCCGCTGGCCGCTGTTGGGCTAGGCGCTGCAGCGCAGCGTGCAGGGCGCCGTCGTCGGCGCCATTGGGCAGGCCCAGCAGATGCCCCAGGGCGCTGCGTCCCAGGCGGTCGGTCACCGCCACACCCAACCAAAGGGCGTGGCGCGCGCGCGTGACGGCGACATAAAAGCGCCGCACGTCCTCGGCCAGCCGCTCCTCGTCGGCGCGCGCCAGCGCCGACAGCCAGCGCTCGCCTGTCTCGTCGGCCAGGGTGGCGTGCACCCGACCCTCGTCGTCGTGCCACGCTGCCACCAACGGCTTGCGCTGGCCGCTGCCGAGGGGGCGGGCGGCCATGGCAAACGGATAGAACACCACCGGATATTCGAGTCCTTTGGACTTGTGCACGGTCACCAGGCGCACGCATTCGCGTTCGCTGTCCAGGCGCAGCAGTGGACTGGTGATCTCGTCGGCCGCGACAGACGTGCCGGCGTCGGCGGCGGCGCGCGCGGCACGCAGGTGGCGCAGCAGCGCCTGCGGGCCGCTCAGCTGCGAGCTGGCCTGTTGCAGCAATTCGGCCAGGTGCAGCAGATTGGTCAGGCGGCGTTCGCCGTCGGGCATGGCCGCGTGCGGGGACAGCAGCCGGTGCGCGACGTCGAAGTCGTGCAGCAGGGCACGCACCGCCGGTAGCACGCCGCGCTCGTGCAGCCAGCGGTGATAGCGCTCGAAGCGCTCCAGCGTTGCCTCCCACCGGGCCTCGTCTTCAAACCAGGTGTGCAGCTCTGCCGGGCTCAGACCCATGGTGGGAGCAGACAGTGCCGCCCGTACAGCAGCCGGGTCGCGCGGGTGGACGCAGGCGTGCAACCATCGTTGCAAAGTCTCGGCTTCATCGCTGGCGTACACCGATTCGCGCTCGGACAAAAAAACACTGGCTACACCCCGCGCCTGCAGCGCTGCCTGTAGCGCGTCCGCTTCGTGGCGGGTGTTGACCAGTATCGCGATGTCGCCGGGACGCAGTGGCCGCCAGCGCTCAGCCGCCGGTTCAAAAAAACCGCGTTCGCCCGCGTCGGCCTGCAGCAGCCAGTGTGCCACCGCCTGCGCGCACACCTCGGCCATGGCCGTGCCCAAGCGCTCCTGGCTCCAACCCCTGGCGTCGGCGGGGCGCACGTGTGCCAGCGTGAGCGCGGGCAGCGCGGTGGTGCCGTCGCGGCGCTGCCAACGGTCGCTGCGCCCCTGCGCGCGCGCGGGCTCAAAGGGTACCGGGTTGTCGGTGGCGTGGCCGAAGCGGAAGGCGCCGGGCGGCCCGCGGTCTTCGGCCTGCTGGAACAGGGCATTGACGGCCTTCACCAGCGCGGTGCTAGAGCGCCAGTTCGTATCGAGCCGCCACAGGCGGCCAGCGCAGGCGCGGCGCGCCTGCAGATAGCTGTGGATGTCGGCGTGCCGGAAGGCGTAGATGGCCTGTTTGGGGTCACCGATCAGGATCAGAGCATGCGAGTCGGCGCGGCTGTCCAGACCGTAGATACGGTCGAGGATGCGCAGCTGCACAGGGTCGGTGTCCTGGAATTCATCCACCAGCGCGGCGGGCAGGCGCGCACGCAGCTGCTGTGCCAGCGCGTCGCCGCCGGGAGCATCGAGGGCGTCGGCCAGCCGCTGTAGCAGGCCATCGAAGTCGGTGGCGTCGCGTTCGGCCAGCAGGGTGTCGATGCGCTGCTGCACCCACACCGCGGCGTGGCGCAGCAGCGCGGCTTCGATGCGCGGCAGGTTGGCGGTGACTTGCAGCACAGCGGGCACGGTATCCCACA
>NZ_DAISZC010000007.1:0-5012 GCF_036824975.1 Tepidimonas sp. | reverse complement strand
TCGATGCGCGGCAGGTTGGCGGTGACTTGCAGCACAGCGGGCACGGTATCCCACAGGTCGAGCGCGCGCCAGGCGTCGGGCAGGTCGGGGTGGGCATCCCGGTGCTCGGGCGTCAGGCGGGCCGTGGCCGTGTCGCTCAGCTTGGGCGCAGCGTCATCGTGCTCATCGTCGGCCCAGGCGAGCAGCGCGTCTAGCCAGCGGCGCACGTCGGCCGTGCGTCCCAGCACTTTCGGGGCGCCGTGGGCAAGCAGCACCGCCAGTGCCTGTGTGGCACTGGAACGCGCGCGCGCCTTGCAGGGCTGCAGGGCCTCCAGGCGGGCGGCGCGTGCGTGCTCGAGCACGCTGCCCAACGGCTGTGCCGCCAGATCGGGCCATTGGGCCGCCCATGTGCGGGCGTACCGCAGCACCGGCTCCAGCGCCTGCGCCAGGGCATCGGGGTCGCGCCAGGCGCTGGCCACCAGGGGCACCTGCTCAGCCGACAGCGATGCATAAAGCTGCCGCCACAGGTCGTCGATGGCTTGCTGGCGCAGCGCTGTCGTGTCGGTGATGAGCTGCAGGTTGAATGGGGTGCCGCTGGCAAAGGCGACCTCGCGCAACACACGCCAGGCCCAGCCGTGCAGCGTGGCGATGGCCGCCTCATCCATGCCATCGGCGGCCAGTTGCAGGCGCCGCGCCAGGGCGGGCCAGCTGTGGCGCGGGTAGCGCGCCCGCAGCTCGGCCAGCGGTTGCAGCTCAGCCGACCAACCGTCGCTGCGATCGGCGGCCGCAAAGACCGAGGCCGCTTGCGCCAGTCGTTGGCGGATGCGCACCTTGAGTTCCTGTGTGGCCGCCTCGGTGAACGTGACCACCAGAATCTGGGGCGGCAGCAGCGGAGGCAGCGCGCTGTCGGCCCCGTCGTGCGGCCCCAGCACCAGTCGCACATACAGCATGGCGATGGTCCAGGTCTTGCCCGACCCGGCGCTGGCTTCGATGAGCTGACAGCCGCGCAGTGCAAAAGTGTGCAGGTCCAGTGCGTTCATGGGCCACGGTCGGGGGCGGGGGCGTCATTGGTTTCGTCCAGGGATGACGGGCAGGACGTGATGGCGGCTCGCAAGGGGCCATACACGGTCGTGGCCAGTTGGCCGAAGAGGCTATGGGCCGCCTGCTCGCGTGGGCCGGCCAACGCGACGAACGTGGGGTAGCACTGCCGCAGCCACGGGTCGCGCTGGCGGCGGCCGTCACGGTGCGCGCTGCCCTCGTAGCGCGCGCAGGCGTCGTCCCACGCGGCCGTGGCGCTGCCGTCACGCTTGTGCAGCCGTTGAAACCAGGCCAGGGCGCAGTCCGGCTCAAAGGGGCTAGGCTGGCGCATGCCGCGCCACCACAAATCGACCAGCATCTGCCACAGGGCTTGTGCCTCGTCATCGGCCAGCGGCTGCAGGATGGCGCAGCCGCGTGGCGACAGTACCCACGTGTGGAGGGGGCCGCCCGCCACGTGGTGGGCCAGATGCGTCGCCCAGGCTGGCAGGGCGTGATCCAGTCGCCATGGGGAGCGGCTGCTGTCGTCGCGACGCAGGCCGTCGATGAGTGCGTGGCCGAGCCACAGCAGCCGATGGCGCGCACCGCTGGCGTTGCGTCTGACCTCACCGATGACGTCGAGCCAGCGCAAGGCACCGTCCCCGGTGGGCAGGCTGCAGTCGAGCACGTCACGCTCGGCGGCACCGTGGCCGCACTGCTGCCAGTAGCGCGTTGCCTGTCGCCAGGCGACCTCGGCGTCGCGCAGCCAGTCGCCGCCGAGGGCGTCGCCCCAGTGGCCGGCCGGCCAGGCGCCGCGCGCGGTGGCGTGGCGCCAGACGCGTTGGACGGCGTCAAGGGCGGTCTCCCATGAGGCACCGTGACGTGCCGCCCGTACCACTGCCCGCAGCCACTGCTCGTTCAGGCGCCAGCGCTGCAGCCCGTCGGGTGCAGCGACGTCGCGCTCCTGCAGCGTGTCGTCGTGGTCGCGCCAGCGCACCTGCAGGCGCTGTTCGTACAGCGCGCGCACCGGGTGGCGCAGGAAGTCGAGCAGCGGTTTCAGCGGCATGGGCTCGGCGGGCTGCCACAAGGGTAAGGTCTGCTGTGGCGGGGACGGGAGGAGCCGCGGCAGCACGGCGGGTGCATGCGCCTGCGCCGCTGAGCCGCACTGTGCCGGGTTACCGGCCGCAGGGGCAGCAGCCGTGCCTTCCGCCTCAGTCGCGGTGATCGGCGGTGTGATGCCAGCCGTCGCACCAGCTGCGCCCGCGCCGGCGACCGGCGCCCACTCGGGGTCGTAGCTAAACAGCGGCTCCCCCGGCGTCGGGGGGCGATCGGGGTGCGCGTGCGGGGGGTAGTATGCGGGATCGAACGGGTGCAGCCGGTGCTCGACGGTGAGCGCGTGCAGCAGCGCGGCGCCATCCCCGTTGCAGTGGCGCCAGCCGGCGGCCACGTGATCGCGCAGCTGGCCCACGAGCACGCTGGGTGCACGTTCGCTGCCGTCGTGCGCGCTGTGGCCGACCCATGAGATCGACAGGTGCTCGCGCGCCGACAGCAGGGCTTGCAGAAACAGGTACCGGTCTTCGTGCCGGGCCAGCCGGTCGCCGGCGCGGGGATGGCGCGCCATCAGGTCGAAGTCGTCGGCGGTCGGGGGGCGCGGGTAGGCGCCGTCGTGCATGCCCAGCAGATAGACGTGCCGAAACGGCACCGCCCGCATGGGCAGCAGGGTGGCGAACGTGACCCCTCCGCCCAAAAAGCCACGAACCGTATCCCGGCCAGGATCGATCCGCGCCAGCCAGGCGTCCGCTACGGCGGCCAGCGGCAGCGGCTCGTCGCCGGCACTGCGAGCATCCGTCCCCCAAGCGTGCAGAGCCTGCCGCAGGCGCTGCAGCAGCCGCCACCCGGCGGGGTCGGCGTCGGCGTCGGCCAGCAGGCAGTCGTCCAGCAGCCCCTCAAGACGCTCGATCCACACCGGCACCGCAGCAGCTTCGGATAGCGCCTGCCGGTAGCGCTGCAGGGTGTGCAGCAGCGCCTGCAACCGCTCGATGAGCGGGGCCGCCATCGGGCTGACGCCCGGGGTCGGGGGCAGGGTGCGCCAATCGGTATCGTCGTTGCCCAACGCCAGCCCCAGCCACAGGCGGCGCAGGCCGTCGGCCCAGGTCAGTGCATCACTGGTGTCGGTCGCCGCCCCCAGCGACTGCCGGTGCGCCCCGTCCAGTCCCCAGCGCACGCCGGTGTCCGCCAGCCGGCGTCGCAGCTGCGTCACATCGTCAGGCGTCAGCCCCAGGCGGCGCGCCAGTGCCGGCACCTGCAACCAGTCCAGCACGGTGTTGACGCCGAGCCGTTGGCGCGGCAGGTCGAGCAGGCTGCGCACCAGGTTGAGCAGCTGCGCGCTGTCGGCATCGGTGCTGTCGGCGACGCTGTAGGGCACGTGGCGGGGATCGTCGCTGGCGTAGCGCCCGAATACGGCGTGGACCAGCGGCGCGTAGGCGGCGATGTTGGGCGCCATGACCACGATGTCCCGGGGGCGCAGCGTGGGGTCGCGATGCAGCGCAGCGACGATTTGGTCGTGCAGCACCTCGACTTCGCGCAGCGCGGTGTGACAGACGTGGAAGCGCAGCGAGCCATCGAGCGCCGGGTTTATCGGCGGCCAGTGGGCGCGCGTTTCGGCCAGTGTGCGGTTGTGCAGCACGTCGTCCTGCAGCTGTTGCAGCAGGGTCGGCGGTGGAGACGGGCGGGAATCGGCGTCGCCTGCGCCGGGGTTCGCGGGGCGGGTGTCAGCGTCATCGAATAGATCGATGCGCTGGCCCAGTTCGCGCAGCGCGGCATCGAAGGCGTCGCGCACCGGGCGCTCGTCGTACTGCTGCAGCAGCGCGATGAAGTCGCGTCCTTGACGTCCCCAAGCCGCCAGCAGTGGATGTCCAATCGCCTCCACGGCAGCGGTGGGTTGCAGCGCCGCAGTTCGACTACCTGCGCGCTCGCGCCAATGGCGCTCGGCGCGCTCCAGCCACAGCCGTTCTGGAATCAGGTCGGCCCAGTAAATGCGACAGGGATTGAGCACGCACACCAGCACCTGGCTCCAACGCGCCACCAGGGCGAGCGCCTCCAGTATGGCCGGCGGCAGGGCAGCCAGTCCGAGGACGGTCAGCCGCCGTGGCCAGTGGGGTGGCGGGGACGCCGCGTGTTGCAGAGCCTGCACGAATGCCGCGTGGATGTCGACACGGCTGGGTAGGCCGGCCTGCCTTGGTGCGTCGGTGTGCTCCGCGCGCCAGTCGTCGAGCACACGGCGCCACAGCAGGGCTTGCCACCGATCGTCCTCGGCAAGGGGCAGGCGTTGCCCGTCGGCGGTGCGCAGCACGTCGTCGCCGCAGGCCCAGTCGTGCAGCCAATCGCCCCGGTAGACCTGGTACTGGTCGTAGAGGTCGGCCAAGCGATGGGCCAACTGGTAGCGGCGGCGGCCGTCCCCATCGTGGCGCAGATAGGCCTGCAGCAGCGCGTAGGCCGGATCGCCCAGTGTTGGCAGCAGCCGCCACAGGCGCCAGGTCAGAGCAGCCTTATCCAGCGGTGCGGACTCGGGTACGCATTCGGCCCCCAGAACCGCCCGGTAGGCGCGCCACAACCACTGCGCCGGCAGCAGCATGTCCAGGCCGGCGGCCACGCCGGCCGCACTCGAAGCGTGTACCTGTTTGATCCACAGCCCGACCGCCTGAGACGGCACGATCCATGTTTCGGGATCCAGCGGCGGCTGCGGCCAGCGCTGGGTCCACGCCACAGCCAGCTCCAGCAACTGCTCGGCGCGGTGGCCGTGTACCACCATCAGCCCGGGCCGTTGGCCGGCAGGCAGTTCATCGTCGTGGCGGGAGGGCAATGACGTCATCGCGGGAAGGGAAACGGGGACGCGGACACGCGGGCCCACGGAGTGGTAGCCGTACTCCTCCGTCACGCGTTCGCCGTCTCGAAGCCCACCACATTGCGCGCCTGCCGCCCGAACTCGATGCCGACGAGGTGGATGGGCCGTCCATCGG
>NZ_DAISZC010000006.1:0-48316 GCF_036824975.1 Tepidimonas sp. | reverse complement strand
CCTGGCCAACCGCGGGGTCGAGTTCCGCGTCTGCAACAACACGCTGGTGGCGCGCAAGATCGATGCCGCCAAGCTGCTGCCGGAAGCCAAGATCGTGCCTTCGGGTGTGGCCGAGGTGGCCAAGCTGCAGGCGCGCGAAGGCTTCGTCTACCTGCGGCCCTGATCGCGGCCCAGGGGCGGTGGTCTCCTTGCGTGCCTGATTGCTGCACATACATAGGCCAGGCGAGGCGCGGCCTTGGCCGGCCGCGATGCGGTGCCACAGCGACTGCCGCTTCGCAGGGGCAGGGGTGGGACAATCCACCCCATGAAGACGATTCGACTGAAGGCGGGCAAGGAACGCTCGCTGCTGCGCCATCACCCCTGGGTGTTTGAGGGGGCCATCGATCGCGGCCGCGCGGACGCCGGCGAGACTGTGCGCGTGGAGGCGGCCGACGGCCGCTTCCTGGCGTGGGGCGCCTATGCGCCCTCATCGAAGATCCGGGTGCGGGTGTGGAGCTTCGATGAGGCCGAACGCATCGATGCCAACTTCTTCGAGCGTCGTCTGCGCACGGCAGTGGCGTTGCGCCAGCGACTGGCCATCGACAGCGATGGTGTGCGGCTGGTGCATGGCGAGTCCGACGGGTTGCCCGGCTTGGTGGTGGACCGCTACGGCGACACGCTGGTGGCGCAGTTTGGCAGCAGTGGTGTGGAGCGGCACAAGGCGCTGATCATCGACGCGCTGCTGCGCGCGACCGGCTGCACGCGGCTGTACGAGCGCTCCGATGCCAGCGTGCGCCAGCGCGAGGGGCTGCCGCCGGTGACGGGCTGGCTGCGCGGCGACGGCCCCACCGAATGCGTCATCCACGAACACGGCTGGCGCCTGAGCCTGGACGTGGCCGAGGGACACAAAACCGGTTACTACCTCGACCAGCGCGACAGCCGGCGTGACTGCGCCGAGCTCACGCGCCGTTTCGGCCTGGCCGAGGTGCTCAACTGCTACAGCTACACCGGCGGCTTCACGGTGGCGGCGCTGGCCGGTGGCGCGCGCCACGTGATCTCGATCGATTCGTCGGCGGCGGCGTTGCAGCGTGCGCGTCACAACGTCGAGCTCAACGGCTTCGATCTGGCGCGCTGCCGGTTCCTCGATGCCGACGTCAACGCCAGCCTGCGTGCCTTCGTGGCCGAGGGCCGGCGCTTTGACGCCATCGTGCTCGACCCACCCAAGCTGGCGCCGTCGGCACAGCACGTGGAGCGTGCCGCGCGCGCATACAAGGACGTCAACCGGTTGGCTCTGCGCCTGCTGCGGCCCGGGGGGATATTGTTGACGTACTCGTGCTCCGGGGCCATCGGGGTGGAGCTGTTTCAGAAGATCGTAGCCAGCGCGGCCGACGAGGCCGGTGTCGATGCGGTGATCCTGGCGCGCCACGGGGCAGCGCCCGATCACCCCACGGGGTTGGCGTTTCCCGAGGGCGAGTACCTCAAGGGACTGGTGCTGTGGCGGCGCGATGGCGTGGCGGAACTCCTACCGGCAGGCCCCGTGGCGCCGGAGTAACCGGGCGCGTCGGGGTGCCGCCAGCCCCAGGCCATGCGCCGCGGTGGCCCTTGACGACCGCGCTACACTGACCGCATGGCACTCATTCCTGCAACCATCCTGACTGGCTTTCTGGGCGCCGGCAAGACCACGCTGCTCAAGCGCGTCCTCACCGAGGCGCACGGGCAGCGCATCGCCGTTATCGAAAACGAGTTCGGCGAGGAAAACATCGACAACGACATCCTGGTGGCCGACACCGAGGAGCAGATCATCCAGATGAGCAACGGCTGCGTGTGCTGCACGATCCGCGAGGACTTGCGCAGCACGCTGTCGCTGCTGGCGGCCAAGCGGCGCAAGGGGCTGCTGGCGTTCGACCGCGTGATCATCGAGACCACGGGCTTGGCCGACCCCGGTCCGGTGGCGCAAACTTTTTTCATGGACGACGAGGTTGCCGAGACCTACCTGCTCGACGGCATCCTGACGCTGGTGGACGCCAAGCACGCGTCTCAGCAGCTCGACGCCCGCCAGGAGGCGCGGCGCCAGGTCGGCTTTGCCGACCAGATCTTCATCAGCAAGGCCGATCTGGTGTCGGCCGAGGCGCTCGACGCGCTGGTGCGCCGCCTCAAGCACATGAACCCGCGCGCGCCGATCGAGACCGTGCACTTCGGGGAGGTGCCGCTGCAGCGGGTGCTGGACCTGCACGGCTTCAACCTCAACGCCAAGCTCGACATCGACCCCGACTTCCTGCGCGCCGACGGGCACGATCACCACGACCACAGCCACTGCGACCACGACCACGGGCGCTGTGCGCACGACCACGACCACGACCACGAACACGGGCACGGGCACGCCCGGCACCATCATCACGACGACGACGTCAAGAGCTTCGTGTGGCGCAGCGAGCGCCCGTTCGACCCGCACAAGCTGGAGGACTTTCTGGGCGCGGTGGTGCAGGTCTGGGGCCCGAAGCTGCTGCGCTACAAGGGTGTGCTGCACATGCAAGGCACCGACCGCAAGGTGATCTTCCAGGGCGTGCACCAGCTCATGGGCAGTGATTTGGGGCCGGTGTGGAAGCCGCACGAAAAGCGCGAAAGCAAGATGGTGTTCATCGGCATCGACCTGCCGCGCGACATCTTGGTGCAGGGCCTGGAGCAGTCGCTGGCCTGAGGGCGGGCGATGAGGGCGCGTCACCGGCGGGGACTGTCGCGCCGCGACGACGTCGCGTGAGCCGCTGCGCCCAGGACGGCGGTCTGTGCGCTTACAATCGGCGCCCATCTTTGCGGGGATGGCTGGCGCGGCAGGGAGGCCGCACCAGTGGTCCTTGGCCAACCAACCCCGCGTACCCAAGGAGATGTGCCGTGAAGAGCCGCAAACCGTCGCCAGGGGATGCGTCCCCCGCAGCCGGTTCCGCTGCCCCGTCTGCCGGGGCGGTTGGCCCCGTTCGCACGGCGCGCAAGCCCTCCGTCGCGGCGGCGCGGCGCGCCGAGCGCGCGGCGATGCACGCCCAGACCACTGAGGCCGTTGTCCCCACCCACGATCCGCGGGCGGCCAAGGCCAGCTATGCCCCTGAATCCGTCATGACCACGACTGCCCCTGCCGCAGCCGCGCTGCGCAAAGACCCCGCCCGAGTCGACAACTGGAAGATACTGCCGCTGGAGCAGCTCACCGACGCCGACATCCTGGCGATGCCGGACGAGGAGTACATGAATGACGTGCAGCTGGCGTACTTTCGCCGCAAGCTGCTGGCGCTCAAGCGCGACATCCTGAACAATGCCGGGGAAACCACCGAGCATTTGCGCGAGGACACCGTCGTCGTGCCTGATCCGGCAGACCGCGCCACGATCGAGGAGGAGCACGCGCTGGAGCTGCGCACGCGCGACCGCGAGCGCAAGCTGCTCAAGAAGATCGAGCGGGCGCTGGCGCGCATCGACAGTGGCGAGTACGGCTACTGCGAGGAGACCGGCGAGCCGATCGGCGTCGGTCGGCTGCTGGCGCGGCCGACCGCTTCGCTGTCGATCGAGGCGCAGCAGCGGCGCGAACTCAAGCAGAAGCTGTTCGGAGACTGAGTCGGCCCCGCGGGCGCCGCCGATACGCCCAACGACTACCGGAGCCACACCGTATGCAGGGCCAGCCCGACCCCGAAGCCGACGGTGGCTGGTGGCGGCGCCTGTGGCGGCGTGACGCAGCGGCACGACCGTCGGCCGCCGCGGTAGCGGGGCTGGAGGAGGAGCGCCGGGCCCTGAAAGCGGCCATTCAGCGCAAGCGCCGCAACGACCGGGTGCGCTTCCAGGAGCTGGAGGAGCTGCGTGCGTTGCTGCGCGCGCGCGCGCCCACACCGTCGGCCAGTCCGTCGAGCGAAAGCGGCGCCGTGCCGTCCAGCCCATCCAGCGTCGCGGTTGGCGGGGGCGCGCGCAGTGGCTGGAGCCGCGTCAGTCCGGACAAGTCGCGTACCATCGAGCAGATCGCCCGCATCGAGGCGCAGATGACGCAGCACTGGACCCCGCGGCCGGCGTCGGCGCCGGCGTTGCGCATCGGGGCGCCCGCGGCTTCGGGCGGGCGGGCGCTGCAGGCGGCTCCCCCCGGCGGGCTGCGCATCGATGTCGTCGGCCCCGATCCCGCGCTGGCGCAGGCCGAGCGCGACCTGCTGCTCACCCATCCGGCCCTGACCGAAGCGGCGGTGCGCTTTGCCAACGGCCGTCTGGTGCAGGCACGGCAGGCGCTGGAGTCGGTGCTGGCGCAGGAAGTGGACACGCCGTTGGCGCATGTGGCTGGCATGATGCTGCTCGACTGGTTCCAGGCCAACGGCGATGTCGAGGGCTTCGGCGAGTGGGCCGTCGAATGGGCTGACCGCTTTGGGCAGCCGGTGCCGCGCTGGCCCGGAATGGTGGCGCCTGCTGAGTCGACGGCGCCGCCGGTGGCGGCAGAACCCGGCGCGGTGTGGGTCTGTCCACCCTTGCTGGACGGCGCAGCGGTGCAGGCGTTGGCGGCGCGCGATGCGCAGGGGGCGACACCGCGCTGGATGGACTGGACCGACCTGCTGTCCGCGGACGCCGACGCGGCGCGGGCGCTGACCGCGCTGTTCGAGGACTGGGCGCAGCGCCCGCTGACGCTGCACTGGCGCGGCGCTGCGGTGCTGCGCCGGCGCCTGAAGGCGAGCACGCCGTCCGGGCGGCGCGACACGTCGGCGCAGTGGTGGCGGCTGCGCTTGGCGGCGCTGCGGCTGCTGGGGCGGCGTGACGAATTCGACTTGGTGGCCCTGGACTACTGCGTCACCTACGGCGAGGTGCCCCCGGCGTGGTGGGCGCCGGTGGCGCGGGTGGAACTGGTGGAGGGGCTGCCGGAGGTGGTGGCGCCCAAGGCCCCGCAGGCCGGCACGTCGGTCGCCGAGGCGCCGGCGCCCGAGGCCCCGTGGCCCGAGCTGACGACGGCCATTGCCCTGGGGGAGACCGAGTTTCCGGCGCTGCCTACGCGGGCGGCCGGCTGGTCGGTGCAGACGCTCTCGCCCGAAGGGGGCGCACTGGTGCAGCTGGAGGGCGCGCTGCAGGGCGACGCGCGCGCCGCGCTGGACGCCCTCGATGCCGCCATGCAGCAGGGCGGCGGCGCGGCGGACGCGGCCGGCCGCACGCTGCGCATCGACGCCCGGCGGCTGCAGCGCATGGACTTCGCCGCCGCCGGGGCGCTGCTGCAGTGGCTGCTGGCGGCGCGCGGCCGGGGCGTGCGGGTCGAGCTCGACGGGGTCAGCCACCTGCTGGCGGTGCTGTTTCACGTGGTCGGCATCGACGAGGTGGCCGTCGTGCGGCTGCGACAATACTGACCATGGAACGCCAATCGTATGCCGGTGCCGTCTTCCACGGCACCACTATCGTCTGCGTGCGCCGACCCGATCCTGCCGACCCGGCCCGTATCCAGGTCGCGATGGGCGGCGACGGCCAGGTTACCCTGGGCCACATCGTCGTCAAGGCCAGTGCGCGCAAGATCCGACGCCTGCACCGCGACCAGGTGTTGGCGGGATTTGCCGGCGCCACCGCTGACGCCTTCACGCTGTTCGAGCGCTTCGAGGCCAAGCTGGAAAAGCACCAGGGCCACCTGTTGCGTGCGGCGGTGGAACTGACCCGGGACTGGCGCACCGACCGCGTGCTGCGGCGGCTGGAAGCGATGCTGGCGGTGGCCGACCGCAGCGCCAGCCTCGTCATCACCGGCAACGGCGACGTGCTGGAGCCGGAGCACGGCATCGTCGCCATCGGTTCGGGGGGCGCCTATGCCCAGGCCGCTGCGCGCGCGCTGCTGGAGCACACGGCGCTGCCGGCCGAGGCGGTGGTGCGCGAGGCGTTGCGCATTGCTGGCGATCTGTGCATCTACACCAACCAGCACCACACGGTGGAGGTACTGGCATGAGCACGGCCATGACCCCGCAGGAAATCGTCTCCGAGCTCGACGCTCACATCATCGGCCAGCAGGCGGCCAAGCGGGCGGTGGCGATTGCGTTGCGCAACCGCTGGCGGCGCCAGCAGGTCGACGCCAAGCTTCGCCCCGAGATCACGCCCAAGAACATCCTGATGATCGGCCCCACCGGCGTGGGTAAAACCGAGATCGCGCGCCGACTGGCAAAGTTGGCCAACGCGCCCTTCATCAAGGTGGAAGCGACCAAGTTCACCGAGGTCGGCTACGTTGGCAAGGATGTGGACAGCATCATTCGCGACTTGGCCGACATCGCCGTCAAGCAGACGCGCGAGGCGGCGATGGCGCGCGTGCGCACGCGTGCCGAGGATGCGGCCGAGGACCGCATCCTGGATGTGCTGATCCCGCCGCCGCGCGACGGCGACGTCGATCGCGACAGCGCTGCGCGCCAGGTGTTTCGCAAGAAACTGCGCGAGGGGCAGCTCGATGAGCGGGAAATCGAGCTGGAGCTGGCCGCGCCGCAGCCGCAGTTCGAGGTGATGACCCCGGCCGGCATGGAGGAGATGGCCGAACAGCTCAAGGGGCTGTTTGGGCAGCTCAACCTGGGGCGGCGCAAGACGCGCAAACTGCGCATCGCCGAGGCGCGCCGGCTGCTGGTCGAGGAAGAAGCCGCCAAGCTCATCAACGAGGACGACATCCGCACCGAGGCGCTGCACAACCTGGAGCAAAACGGCATCGTCTTCATTGACGAGATCGACAAGGTGGCCACGCGCAGCGAGGTCAGCGGCGCCGATGTCTCGCGCCAGGGGGTGCAGCGCGACTTGCTGCCGCTGGTGGAGGGCACCACCGTCTCCACCAAGTACGGCGCGGTCAAGACCGACCACATCCTGTTCATCGCCAGCGGCGCTTTTCACCTGAGCAAGCCCAGCGACCTGATCCCGGAGCTGCAGGGGCGTTTTCCGATCCGCGTGGAGCTGCAGCCGCTGTCGGTGCAGGATTTCGAGGCCATCCTGACCCAGACCCACGCCAGCCTGGTGCGGCAGTACCAGGCGCTGCTTGCCACCGAAGGCGTCGAACTCGTCTTCACCGGCGACGGCATCCGCCGCATCGCAGCCATCGCCTACGAGGTCAACGAGCGCACCGAAAACATCGGCGCGCGCCGGCTGGCAACGGTGATGGAGCATCTGCTCGACGAGGTGAGCTTCGATGCGCCGCGCTTGAGCGGCCAGACCGTGACCATCGACGCCGCCTATGTGGAGCAGCGGCTGGCGGCGCTGGCGCGTGATGAGGATCTGGCGCGCTTTATCCTCTGATTGAGCGCTGACCCGGGCACCGGCTGGCCGCCGCCCGCTCATCACCCGGCATCGGTGCCCAGGCCGCCCCGAGGTGCGGCGACGATCCGTTTCGCGTTGTGCGTCACCCTGCCGGCGCGCGGCCCCGGGGTGACCGCCGTGGCGCGAGGGGATCCGATCGGCGTGTGTCCAGGCCATGCTCGGCCTCAAACGTGCCACGCGGGGACACAGGCTTGAGCGGCCACCGTATGCCCCCCGACAGAGGGGGCTTCGGTGGGTTGTGTCCGTGCCGGTCCGCTGCGCGGGCAAGGCGGGCCACATCAACAACCGCGCTGGCCGCTGGCGGGCCGCCAGGCTACGCCCCGTGTGCGAGCCGGTGGGCCGCAGGCCAACCAATCTTCAACTGGCGTCTCTTGAAGTGTTGCCAAATCGTTGATTCATCGCTCCTTTCGTTTCCGCGAAAGGGCTTGTCGATTGGCTCTAAGTGTTTGATTTCGTACCAAAAAAGTGATGGACGGCTTGTCCGGCCGGGTCATTTGGTGCTACAGTGGTAGGAAGTGCAAAAAAGTGGTGAAAAGTGGGTTAGCTTTGCCGGGTGTGAGTTGTGTTCCAGGGCGCTTCTTCTCTCAGTCTCGATGCCAAGGGGCGGCTGTCGGTGCCGACCCGGTATCGCGACGTGCTGCTCGCCACCGCCCAGGGGCAGCTCACGATCACCAAGCACCCACATGGCTGCCTGATGATCTTTCCGCGTCCGGAGTGGGAGCAGTTTCGGCAACGCATCGCCCAGCTGCCGATGTCGGCGCAGTGGTGGAAGCGCATCTTCCTGGGCAACGCGCAGGACTGTGAGATGGACGCTCAGGGGCGTGTGCTGGTGGCCCCGGAGCTGCGCGCCGCCGCCGGCATCACCAAGGAGGCGATGCTGCTGGGCATGGGCAACCACTTCGAGCTCTGGGATGCGACCACCTACGCGGCCCAGGAGGCGGAGGCGATGCAGGGCGAGATGCCCGACGTCTTCAAGGATTTTTCTTTCTGAGGGGCGGACGGTGCAGATGACACTGACCCATCGCACCGTCCTGTTGAATGAAGCGGTCGAGGCCCTTCAGATCCAACCGGACGGCCACTACATCGATGGCACCTTCGGTCGCGGCGGGCACAGCCGCGCCATCCTGGCGCGGCTGTCGCCCACGGGGCGGCTGACGGTGTTCGACCGCGATCCGCAGGCCATCGCGGTGGCCGAGGCGCTGGCAGCGGCCGACCCGCGGGTGACGGTGCGTCACGACAGCTTTGCCACGCTGGCGGCGCTGCCGCCGGCCAGTGCTGACGGCATCCTGCTCGACCTGGGGGTGAGTTCGCCGCAGCTCGAAGACCCAGCGCGCGGTTTTTCCTTTCGCCACGACGGCCCGCTGGACATGCGCATGGATCCCACGCGCGGCACCAGCGCCGCCGAGTGGCTGGCCACGGCCACGGTGGCCGAGATGACGGAGGTGATTCGTGACTACGGCGAAGAGCGGTTTGCTGCATCGATTGCAAAGGCGATTGATCGTCGCCGACAGGAACGGGGGCCTGTTCGAACCACCGCCGAGCTGGCCGAAATCGTGGCTGGCGCGGTCAAAACCCGCGAGCCGGGCAAGGACCCTGCAACGCGCACATTTCAGGCTATTCGGATTCACGTCAACGCCGAGCTTGAAGCGCTGCAGCAGGCCCTGAATGCGGCGCTGGGGGTGCTGCGCCCTGGCGGGCGGCTGGTGGTGATCAGCTTTCACTCGCTGGAAGACCGCATCGTCAAGCAGTTCATGACCCGCCATGCGCGGGCGGTCGTGGACCGCCGGGTGCCCATGGCCGAGCCCCCGCCGCCGCTGCTGGCGCAGGTGACGCGCCTCATGCCCAGCGCCGTCGAGGTCGAGGCCAACCCGCGCGCGCGCAGCGCGGTGCTGCGCGCTGCCACCCGCACCGCGGCACCGCCGCGGGCGCTGCACAGGGCAGGAGGGCGGACATGACACGGCTCAACCTGGTGCTGCTGGGGGTGTTGCTGGTCAGCAGCTTTGCGCTGGTGTCGCTGCAGTACGAGTCGCGCCGCCTGTACGTGGCCAACGAGCGCGCGCGCAGCCAGGCGGTGCAGCTGGCGGCTGAATACGACCGGCTGGTGGCGCAGCAGCGCGCGCTGGCCGCGCCGGCGCGCGTGCAGCAGCTGGCCCAGCGCCAGCTGCAGATGCGGCCAGCGCATCCGGCCATCACCGAGTACGTGGCGTTGCCGCAGGGGGGAGGGACGCCGTGAGCGCACGCTTGGGCCGCGCAGCGGCGCGCAGCATTCCCTACGGCAGCAGCCCGCTGCTGGCCAGCGCCACGCCGGTGTGGCGCAGCCGCTTCATCGTGGCGGGTCTGGCGCTGGCGTTTGCCGGCTTGGCGGCGCGTGCCGCCTATGTGCAGGTCATCGGCAACGACTTCTTTCAGCGCCAGGGCGAAGTGCGCTACGCGCGCACGCTGGAGCTGCCCGCCAGCCGTGGGCGCGTGCTCGACCGCAACGGTGAAATTCTGGCCACCAGCGTCGTGGCCCAGAGCGTGTGGGCCGACCCGGAAGACGTCGATCTGAATCATCCGCGCCTGGCGGAAGCGGCGCGCCTGCTGCAGATGTCCCTCAGTGAGCTGCGCCGCCGTCTGGACGTGGGCGAGCGCAACTTCGTCTGGATCAAGCGCCAGGTGGACGACCCGGTGGCGCGGCGCGTGCAGGCGCTCGGCATCAAGGGCATCTACCTGCGCCCGGAGTACAAGCGCCAGTACCCGCACGGCGAGGCCGTGGCGCACGTGGTGGGCTTTACCAACGTGGAGGACCGCGGCCAGGAAGGGGTGGAACTGGCGTTTGAGCGCGAGCTCAGCGGCCGCCCGGGCTCGCGCCGCGTCATCAAGGACCGGCTGGGCCGCATCGTCGAGGACGTGCGCGACATCGTGCCGCCGGTGGACGGGCGCGACCTGCAGCTGTCGATCGACGCCAAGGTGCAGTTTTTCGCCTACCACCGCCTCAAGGAAGCGGTGCAGCAACACCGCGCGCGCGGCGGCAGCGTGGTGGTGCTGGATGCGCTGACGGGCGAGGTGCTGGCGCTGGCCAACTACCCCAGCTACGACCCGAACGACCGCCGCCGCCTGGGTGGTGATCAGCTGCGCAATGCGGCGCTGACCGACAGCTTCGAGCCCGGCTCGACGATGAAACCGTTTGTGGCCGCGCTGGCGCTGGACAGCGGTCTGGCGCGGCCCGATACGCCAATTCATACCGCGCCCGGACGGCTGCAGATGGCCGGCTTCACGATCTCGGACGTGCACCCGTACGGCGTGCTGACGGTGGAGCAGGTGATCCAGAAGTCGAGCAACGTCGGCACCGTCAAGCTGGCCATGCAGATGCAGCCGCGCGATCTGTGGGAGGCCTACACGCGCGCCGGTTTCGGGCACCGACCGGAGGTGCCGTTTCCGGGTGCCACCAGCGGGCGGCTGCGCCCGTACAAGACGTGGCGCCCGATCGAGCAGGCGACCATGAGCTACGGCTACGGCCTGTCGACTTCGCTGCTGCAGCTGGCGCAGGCGTACACGGTGTTCGCGCGCGACGGCGAGCGGGTGCCGGTAACCTTGCTGCGGCGCGACACGCCGGTGGCGGGCGTGCGCGTCTACCGCCCCGAGACGGCGCGCGCGGTGCGCCACATGCTGCAACTGGCCGCCGGGCCGGGCGGCACGGCGCAGCTGGCGCAGACGGCAGGGTACTCGGTCGGCGGCAAGACCGGTACCGCCCGCAAGCAGGAAGGCCGTGGTTATGCCGCGCGCAAATACCGGGCGTTTTTCGTCGGACTGGCCCCGGTGGAGCAGCCGCGGGTGGTGATTGCAGTGATGGTGGACGAGCCAAACAACGGCGTGATTTACGGTGGCGCGGTGGCCGCGCCGGTGTTTTCCGACGTGGCGCAGCAGACCCTGCGCCTGCTGGGAGTGCCGCCCGACATGAGCGTGCAGCCACGCATCGTGGCCGAGGCGCTGCCGGAGGAGCCGGTATGAGTGCCTGGCCGACCCTGAACGACGAGGTGAGGGCGGCCGTGGCCTGGCTGCGCGCGCGGGGCGTGCGCGGGCTACAAGCGGACAGCCGTCGCCTGTGTCCGGGCGACGCCTTTGTTGCCTGGCCCGGTGCCGCCACCGACGCGCGCCGCTACGTGTGCGCCGCGCTGCAGGCCGGCGCCCCGGCGGCGCTGGTGGAGGCCGAGGGCTTGCCCGCGTGGCTGGCCGCCCATCCGCAGTGGGCGTTTGACGTTGTCACCAACGCGGGCTGCCCGGCCCCGGTGCGTGCGGTGCACGGGCTGCGCCAAGCCGCCGGAGCACTGGCCAGCGCGTTCTGGGATCACCCCAGCCGGGCCCTCGACCTGGTGGCCATCACCGGCACCAACGGCAAAACCTCCACCGCGTGGTGGACGGCGCAGTGGCTGCAGGCGGCGGGCCGTGCGGCGGGATTGATTGGAACGCTAGGTGTGGGGCGGCCCGGCGCCGCGCTGCAGCCCACTGGCCTGACCACCCCGGACCCGGTGACGCTGCAACGTGCGCTACGCCGCTTTGCCGACGAGGGCGTGCGCGCGGTGGCGCTGGAGGCGTCGTCCATCGGCATCGCCGAGGGGCGGCTGGACGGCGCCGTGGTGCACACCGCCGTCTTTACCAACCTCACCCAAGATCACCTGGACTACCACGGCAGCATGGCCAACTACTGGGCGGCCAAGCGGCGGCTGTTCGACTGGCCGGGCCTGCGGGTGGCCGTGGTGTGTCTGGACGACGCGCACGGGCGACAATTGGCCGATGCGCTGCTGGCGCGCGCCGATGGCATCGATCTGTGGACTTATGCCGCGCAGCCTTCCTTCAGTGCGCGCGCGCGCCTGCATTTGGTGCAACGTACCTGGCTGCCTGATGGCGTGCGCTTCACCGTCGCGGAAGGGGCCGCGCAAGCGACGTTTACGCTACCGGTGGTGGGCGACTACAACGTGGCCAACCTGCTGGCGGTGCTGGCCGTATTGCGCAGCCAGGGGCTGCCGTGGTCGGTCATCGAGGCCGCCAGCGCGGGGCTGACCCCAGTGCCGGGGCGCATGCAGCCGGCCTGGAGCGCTGCTGACGGCAGCGACGCGGGCCTGCCACTGGTATTGGTGGACTACGCGCACACGCCTGACGCCGTGACGCAGGCGCTGCGTGCGCTGCGCCCATTGGCCCAGAGCCGTGGGGGCCGCCTGTGGTGTGTGCTGGGCTGTGGCGGCGACCGCGACCCGAGCAAGCGCCCGTTGATGGCCGCAGCCGCCGAGCAGCAGGCCGACCGCGTTGTGCTGACCAGCGATAACCCGCGCAGCGAAGACCCGCTGCGCATCCTGAGCCAGATGCAGCAGGGTCTGCGTGAGGCGGCGGCGGTGCGCGTCGAGCCCGACCGCGCGGCGGCCATCGATTGGGTGGTGCACCAGGCCGAGCCCGCTGATGTGGTGTTGCTGGCCGGCAAGGGGCACGAGGATTACCAGGAAGTGGCGGGCGTGCGCCATCCGTTCTCCGATCTGGCCGAGGCGCGCGCCGCGCTGCAGCGTCGGCGGCAGGGGCAGCCATGACCGTTACCACGACCGCTGCTGAACCGATGGTGGGCTTGGGTGCCCTGCTGGCGGCGCTGCCCGGCGCGCGTCCGATAGGCGACGTGGCGGCCCTGGCGCCGCTGCGCGTGCACAGTGACACGCGCACGCTACGCGCGGGAGATCTGTTCGTGGCGCTGCGCGGCCAGCGCTTCGATGCGCACGACTTTCTGCCCCAGGCGCGCGCAGCCGGGGCTGTGGGCGCATTGGCCGAACACGGCCTGGCCGCTGCCGGGCTGAGTGGCGTGGAGGTGCCGGATAGCCGCGCCGCGCTACGGTCCTTGGCCGCGTTGTGGCGCCAGCGCTGGGGCGGCGCGCTGGTGGCCGTCACTGGCAGCAACGGCAAAACCACCGTGACGCAGATGACGGCGGCCATATTGCGTGCTGCCGTGGGCGAGGCGGCGCTGGCCACCGAGGGCAACCTCAACAACGACATCGGTGTGCCCTTGACGGTGCTGCGGTTGCGCCCGGCGCACCGGCTGGCGGTGGTGGAGCTGGGTATGAACCATCCGGGGGAGATCGCTGCGTTGGCAGCGGTGGCGCAACCCACCGTGGCGCTGGTCAACAACGCCCAGCGCGAGCATCAAGAGTTCATGGCCAGCGTGGCGGCGGTGGCGCAGGAAAACGGCGCGGTGCTGGCCGAGCTGCCGGCTGACGGCGTGGCGGTGCTGCCTGCCGACGACGCCTACACCCCGCTGTGGCGCTCGATGGCGGGTGCGCGGCGGGTGCTGACGTTTGGCACCGGCACGGCGCACGCCGACGTGCGCGGCGAGGCGACCTGGAGCGATGGCGCCTGGACGCTGCAGATGCACACGCCCGTGGGAGAGGGCACGACGCGAGTGCGCATTGCCGGCCGCCACCACGTGCGCAACGCGCTGGCGGCAGCCGCCTGTGCCTTGGCTGTCGGGGCGCCGCTGGCGGCCGTACTGCAGGGGCTGGCGGCCTTCGAGCCGGTGGCCGGACGCTGCCGCAGCGAGCTGCTGACGCTGGACGGCGCGCACTGGAGCGTGGTGGACGACAGCTACAACGCCAACCCCGACTCGGTGCGCGCCGCCATCGACCTGCTGGCCGAGCTGCCCGCACCGCGCTGGCTGGTGTTGGGGGATATGGGTGAGGTGGGCACGCACGGCGCCGCGTATCACGACGAGGTGTTGCGCCATGCGCTGCAGCGGGGTCTGGAGCGCGTGTGGGTGGCTGGTGCCGCGTGCGGTGGCGCGGCGGTGGCGCTGGCCGCTGGCGCGGACGATCGCCTGCGCGCCTTCGACGATGTGGATGCGCTGCTGCAGGCCATGGCCAAAGTGTCACTGGATGGGGGAGGCTCGATGCTGGTCAAAGGATCGCGCTTCATGCGCATGGAGCGCGTCATCGCCGCCCTGAGGGCGCGCGCCGTCGACGGAGGGAGGCCCTATGCTGCCTAGTTTGGCGCTGTGGCTGCAGGGGCTTTGGCCGGAGCTGGGCTTTCTGCGCGTATTTCAGTATCTGACCTTTCGCGCCGTGATGGCGGCGATGACGGCGCTGCTGGTGGGGGTGGTGGCCGGGCCGTGGTTTATCCGCCAACTCACCGCGCTGAAGATTGGCCAGCCGGTACGCGCCTACGGTGTGCCAGCGCACCTGAGCAAAAGCGGCACGCCTACCATGGGCGGGGTACTCATTTTGTTTGCGATCACGGTGGCCACGTTGCTGTGGTTCGACTGGAGCAACCGGTTCGTCTGGATCGTGCTGGCCGTCACACTGGGCATGGGGGCCATCGGCTGGGTGGATGACTGGCGCAAAGTGGTGCGCAAGGACCCCGAGGGCATGCGTTCCCGCGAAAAATATTTCTGGCAGTCGGTCATCGGCCTGGTGGCGGCGTTCTATCTGGTGTTTGCCATCTCGGAGGCCTCCAACGCCCGGGTGTGGGCGCTGTTTACCGACTGGGTGGCGTCGGGCTTTCGTATCCAGCTGCCCGATCAGACCGGCCTGATGGTGCCGTTCTTCAAGGAAATCAGCTACCCGTTGGGGGTGACCGGCTTCGTGCTGCTGACCTATCTGGTCATTGTCGGGTCCAGTAACGCCGTCAACCTCACCGACGGTCTGGACGGGCTGGCCATCATGCCGGTGGTGATGGTGGGTTCGGCGCTGGGGGTGTTTGCCTATGTGACCGGCAACGCGGTGTTTGCGCGCTATCTGCTGCTGCCCTACATCCCGGGCACCGGCGAGGTGTTGATTTTCTGCGCCGCCATGGCCGGCGCGGGGCTGGCCTTTTTGTGGTTTAACGCCTACCCGGCGCAGGTGTTCATGGGGGATGTGGGCGCGCTGGCGCTGGGTGGTGCGCTGGGCACCATCGCCGTCATCGTGCGCCAGGAGATCGTGCTGGCCATCATGGGCGGCATCTTCGTCGCCGAGGCGCTGTCGGTCATGCTGCAGGTGGCCTGGTTCAAGTACACCAAGCGCCGCTACGGCGAAGGGCGGCGGCTGTTGCGGATGGCCCCGCTGCACCACCACTTCGAAAAGTCCGGCTGGCGCGAAACCCAAGTGGTGGTGCGCTTTTGGATCATCACCATGCTGCTGTGCCTGATTGGTCTGTCCACGCTGAAGCTGCGATGAACGCCCCTGCCTGGACCCACGACGCCTTGCCGCTGCTGCACGCCCGCGACGTGCTGGTGCTGGGGGCGGGTGCCTCCGGCGTGGCGCTGGCGCGTTGGTTGCAAGCCGCCGGCGCGCGCGTGACGGTGGCCGACACACGGCCGGCGCCGCCGCAGGCGCAGTCCCTGGCCGAGTCGGTTCCTGGGGCGACCCTGCTGGCCGGTGTGGCGCTGGATGCGACGCTGTGGCAGCGCGCGCCGTGGGCGCTGGTGGCGCGCAGCCCCGGGCTGGCGCCGCACACGATGGCCGAGCTGACCGCCGCGGCGGCGGCGGTCGGTGTGCCGGTGCTGGGCGAGCTGGACCTGTTTGCAGGCGCGCTGCGCCATCTGGCCCAGACGCAGGACTATCGGCCCGCAGTGTTGGCGGTCACCGGCACCAACGGCAAAACCACCACCACCGCGTTGACCGGCCACCTGCTGGCGGCACTGGGCTGGGACGTGGCGGTGGCGGGCAACATCGGCCCCACGCTGCTGGATACGCTGGCCCAGCGCTGGGCCAGCGGGCGCTGGCCGCGTGCCTGGGTGCTGGAACTCTCCAGCTTTCAGCTCGATGGGGTGCACGACTTCGAGCCGACGGCGGCGGTGGTGCTCAACGTCACGCAGGATCACCTGGACTGGCACGGCTCGATGGCCGCTTATGCGGCGGCCAAGGCGCGCATCTTTGGCAGCCAGGGCCTGATGGTGCTCAACCGCGATGACCCCATCGTCTATGCCTGGCGGCCGCCCGAGCCTTCCCCGGCACCGCGCGGCCGACCGGCCCCGGCCTCCCGCCCCTGGACCAGCTTCGGTGCCGGCCTGCCGGTGCGACCCGGCGAGTGGGGGCTGGAGACTGTCAACGGTATCACGTGGCTGGTGCGCGCGCTGCCCACCAATGGCCCGCAGCGCGGCGCCGGGGATGCCGGGTTGACGCTGCAGCGTTTGATGCCCGCAGAAGCGCTGCGCATTCAGGGCCGCCACAACGCCACCAACGCGCTGGCGGCGCTGGCGCTGGCCACCGCCGCGGGGGCACCGCTGGCGCCGCTGCTGCACGCGCTGCGCGACTACCGCGGCGAGCCGCACCGCGTGCAGCCGGTGGCGGTGGTGCGCGAGGTCGAGTACATCGACGACAGCAAGGGTACCAACGTCGGTGCGACGCTGGCGGCCATCGACGGGCTGGGCGCCCAGCGTCGGCTGGTGCTCATCCTGGGCGGCGATGGCAAGGGGCAGGACTTCACGCCGCTGGCGGCCGCGGTGGCGCGCCACGTGCGTGCGGTGGCGCTGATCGGGCGTGATGCGCCTGCCATCGATGCGGCGCTGGCCGACTGCGGCGTGCCGCGGCAGCACTGCGCCGACCTGCCCAGCGCGGTGCGCTGGTGTGCCACCCAGGCGCAGCCGGGTGACGCCGTGCTGCTGTCACCCGCCTGCGCCAGCTGGGACATGTTTCGCGACTACGCCCACCGCGCGCAGGTGTTCGTCGAGACCGTGCGCGCGCTGCAGGCCGAGGAGGGCACACCGGTATGAGCCTGGGGTCCACTCAGCCGTCGGGATGGGCACGCCGGTGGCCGGCCTGGCTGCGCGCCAGGCGCGCTGGCGCCGAGGCCGAAGTCGCGCTGCCGCTGCGACGCGACTGGACACGCGCGCGCAGCGCGCCCGTGGCCGGGTTCGACCAGACCCTGTTCTGGGTGGTGGTGGCGCTGCTCGCCTGGGGGCTGGTGATGGTCTACTCGGCCTCCATCGCGCTGCCCGACAACCCGCGCTTTGCGGCCTACAGCCCCTACCACTTCGTCCTGCGTCACGCGCTGGCGATTGGCATCGGCGGCGTGGCGGCGCTGATCGCGTTTCAGGTATCCACCGAGCGTTGGGAGCAGTGGGCGATCCCGCTGTTCGTGCTGGCGCTGGTGCTGCTGGCGCTGGTGCTGCTGCCCTTCATCGGCAAGGGGGTCAACGGCGCGCGGCGCTGGATTGCGCTGGGCGTCATGAACTTCCAGCCATCAGAGTTGGCCAAGCTGGCCACCGCCCTGTATGCGGCCAGCTACATGGTGCGGCGCATGGCGGTGAAGGAGCGCTTTTTCCGCGCCGTGTGGCCGATGGCCGTGGCCGTCGGCGTGGTGGGTGTGCTGCTGCTGGCCGAGCCTGACATGGGGGCGTTCATGGTGATTGCCGTCATCGCCATGGGCATCCTGTTCTTGGGGGGCGTCAATGCGCGCATGTTCTTCCTCATCGCGCTGGTGGTGGCGGCGGCGTTCGCGGCGGTGGTGCTGACCAACGAGTGGCGGCGCGAGCGCATCTTCGCCTACCTGGATCCGTGGAGTGAGCAGCACGCGCTGGGCAAGGGCTACCAGCTCACGCATGCGCTCATCGCGCTAGGACGTGGCGAGTGGTTTGGCGTTGGCCTGGGGGCCAGCGTGGAAAAACTGCACTGGCTGCCCGAGGCGCACACCGACTTTCTGCTGGCCGTCATCGGCGAGGAGTTGGGCTTCGTGGGGGTGCTGACGCTGATCGTGCTGTTCTTCTGGTTGACGCGGCGCATCATGCAGATCGGTCGGCAGGCGATTGCGCTGGACCGCGTCTTTGCCGGGCTGGCCGCGCAGGGCGTGGGCCTGTGGATCGGCTTTCAGGCGTTCATCAACATCGGGGTCAACCTGGGCGCACTGCCCACCAAGGGACTGACGCTGCCGCTGATGAGCTACGGCGGCTCGGCGATCCTGATGAACCTGGTGGCGCTGGCATTCGTGCTGCGCGTTGACTGGGAAAACCGTGCCTTGATGCAGGGAGGCCGTCCATGAGCCGCACGCCGGTTGCGCTGGTGATGGCAGGAGGCACCGGTGGTCACATCTTTCCGGGTTTGGCGCTGGCCGAGGCGCTGCGCGACGCGGGCTGGCGCGTGCATTGGCTGGGCGCGCCCGGCGGCATGGAGGCCCGGCTGGTGCCGCCGCGCGGCTTCGCGTTCGAGCCGGTGGCCTTTGGTGGCGTGCGCGGCAAGGGGGCGCTGACGCTGGCGTGGCTGCCGCTGCGCCTGCTGCGCGCGTTTTGGCAGGCGTGGCGCGTGGTGCGGCGCGTGCGCCCGGATGTGGTGGTGGGGCTGGGTGGCTACATCACTTTCCCCGGTGGCATGATGGCGGTTCTGGCGGGCCGACCGCTGCTGCTGCACGAGCAAAACTCGGTGCCTGGGCTGGCCAACCGGGTGCTGGCGCATGTGGCCGACCGGGTATTCACCGCGTTTCCGAACGCCTTGCCCGGGGCCGACTGGATCGGCAACCCGCTGCGTGCCGCGTTCCTGCAGCAGCCGCCGCCCGCGCAGCGCTTGGCGCAGCGCGGCGGGCCGCTGCGCCTGCTGGTGGTGGGTGGCAGCCTGGGCGCGCAGGCGCTCAACGACATCGTGCCGCGCGCGCTGGCGTTGCTGCCGCCCAACGAGCGGCCCGTGGTGTGCCACCAAAGCGGCGAGCGTCACCTGCAGGCGCTGCGCGCTGCCTATGCCGATGCCGGGGTCGAGGCCGAGTGCGTGCCCTTCATCGACGATACCGCACGCGCCTACGCGGCGGCAGACGTGATCATTGCTCGCGCCGGGGCCAGCACGGTCACCGAAATCGCCGCCGTCGGCGCCGCCGCGCTGTTCGTGCCGTTTCCACACGCGGTGGACGACCACCAAACCACCAACGCGCGCTTTTTGGCCGACGCGGGCGCGGCCTGGCTGCGGCCGCAGCGCGAACTCACCCCAGAATGGTTGGCCCAGTGGCTGCGCAGCCTCACGCGCGAGGAGCTGCGCCAGCGCGCCGAGCGCGCCTGGGCCCTGCGCCAAACCGAGGCCGTCGATGCGCTGGTGCGCGCCTGCACCGCTCTGCTGCCCCCCGCCTCTCGCACGCCATCATGAAACACGCGATTCGACACATTCACTTCGTGGGCATTGGCGGTGCCGGCATGAGCGGCATCGCCGAGGTGCTGCTCACGCAGGGCTACACCGTCTCGGGCAGCGACCTGGCCGACAACCCCGCCACCCAGCGGCTGCGGCAGCTGGGCGCGCGCATCGCCATTGGGCACGATGCCGCGCACATCGCCGGTGCCGACTGTCTGGTGGTCTCCACCGCGGTGCAACCCAACAACCCCGAGGTGCAGGCGGCGCGCCAGCGTGGCCTGCCGGTGGTGCCGCGCGCCGTCATGCTGGCCGAGCTGATGCGCATGAAAAAAGGCATCGCCATTGCCGGCACGCACGGCAAGACCACCACCACCAGCCTGGTGGCCAGTGTGCTGGCGGCGGCAGGCCTGGATCCGACCTTCGTCATCGGCGGGCGGCTCAACAGCGCCGGCACCCACGCGCGGCTGGGCCAGGGCGAGTACATCGTGGTCGAGGCCGACGAGTCCGACGCCTCGTTCCTGAACTTGTTGCCGGTGATGGCGGTGGTGACCAACATCGACGCCGACCACATGGACACCTACGGCCACGATTTCGGCCGCTTGCAGCAGGCGTTTGTGGACTTTTTGCACCGCATGCCGTTCTACGGCGCGGCGATTCTGTGCATCGACGACCCCCACCTGCGCGCGCTGCGGTCGCGCGTGCAGCGCCCCGTGACACCGTATGGTCTGGACGAGGACGCGCAGGTGCGGGCGCTGGACGTGCGGGCGGTGGGCACACAAATGCACTTTCGCGTGCAGCGCCGCAACGGTGTGGCGTTGCCCGACCTGGAGGTGGTGCTGAATTTGCCTGGCGTGCACAACGTGCGCAATGCGTTGGCGGCGATCGCGGTGGCAGCCGAACTGGGCCTGCCCGATGCGGCGCTGCTGCAGGCGCTGGCCGAGTTCAAGGGGGTGGGGCGGCGCTTCCAGCGCTACGGCGACGTGCCGCTGCCGGACGGCGGACGGTTTACCCTCATCGACGACTACGGTCACCACCCGGCCGAGATGGCGGCGACAATGGCCGCAGCGCGCGGGGCCTTTCCCGGCCGCCGCTTGATGCTGGCGTTTCAGCCGCACCGCTACAGCCGCACGCGCGACTGCTTCGAGGATTTCGTCAAGGTTCTAGGTCAGGCCGACGCCGTGCTGCTGACCGAGGTGTACCCGGCGGGCGAAACCCCCATCGTGGCGGCAGACGGGCGCAGCTTGGCGCGTGCGCTGCGCGTGGCCGCCCGTGTCGAGCCGGTGTTCGTTGATGACGTGGCGGCGCTGCCGGCCGCGATCCTGGCCTGTGCCCGCGACGGCGACGTGGTGCTGTGCATGGGGGCGGGGTCGATAGGGGCCGTGCCGGCCCAAGTGGTGGCGCAGGCCGCCGCCGTGGCGACGACGGGGGAGGGCGTGGCATGAGCACGATGCAGCAGCCGGAGTGGCCGGCCATCGAGCCGCGCGCGCTGGGTAAAGTGGCCGTGCTGATGGGAGGGCACTCGGCCGAACGTGAGGTGTCGCTGATGTCGGGCGGCGGGGTGTTGCAGGCGCTGCGTCGTGCCGGGGTCGATGCACATCCGTTTGATCCCGCCGAGCGTCCGCTGTGGGTACTGGCGCAGGAGCGCTTTGACCGCGTTTTCATCGCGCTGCACGGCCGCTTGGGCGAGGACGGGACGGTGCAGGGGGCACTGGAGCTGATGGGCATTCCCTACACCGGCTCGGGCGTGCTGGCCTCCAGCCTGGCGATGGACAAAATCATGACCAAGCGCATCTGGCGCGCCGAGGGGCTGCCCACGCCTGACTGGCGGCCCGTGGGCAGTGTCGAGGAAACACTGGCCGCGTTCGACGCCTTAGGCGCGCCGATGATCATCAAGCCGGCGCGCGAGGGCTCCACCATCGGCCTGAGCAAGGTCACGGCGCGCGCGCAGTGCGCCGACGCCTACCGGCTGGCCGCCCAACACGACCCGGAGGTGCTGTGCGAGCAGTTCGTCGCTGGCGACGAGGTGACCTGCGCGGTGCTGGGCAGCGGGGCGCAAGCGCGCGCCCTGCCGGTGATCCGCATTGTCGCGCCGGGCGGCAACTACGACTACCAAAACAAGTACTTAAGCGACGAGACGCGCTACATCGTGCCGTGCGACCTGCCGCCGGGCGAGGAAGCCGCGATCCAGGCGCTGGTGCTGGCCGCGTACCGCATGCTGGGCTGCCGTGGCTGGGCACGCGCCGACGTGATGATCGACGCCGCCACGCGCCGCCCCTACCTGCTGGAGATCAACACCGCCCCCGGCATGACCGGGCATTCGCTGGTGCCGATGGCGGCGCGCGCCGCCGGGATGGACTACGAGGCGCTGTGCCTGATGCTGCTGGCCGACGCCGCGCTGGATCAACCGCCGCAGGCAGCGGCCACCCCAACCCGGGAGAGCTGAGATGGCGCCGCGCAACGCCCCCGCCCTGCCCACCGTGCCGCCGGACGTGCGTCTGATGAACGCTGTGGCGGCTGGCCTGGCCATGCTGGCGCTGGCGGCGGCGCTGGTGGTGGCGGCGGCGTGGGTGGCGCGCCATCCGGTGTGGACGTTGCGTGTCATTACGCTGGAAGGGAATGTGGCGCATCAGACCCCGGCGCTGGTGCGGGCGCTGGTGCTGCCGCACCTCAGCGGCACGTTCTTGACGCTGGATCTGGCCAGTGCCCGCGAGCGCTTTTTGGCGCTGCCCTGGGTGCGCGAGGCCGTGGTGCAGCGGCAGTTTCCCAACCGCCTGCGCGTCACGCTCACCGAGCACGAGGCGCTGGCGTGGTGGGGCGATCCGGCGCACGGGCGGCTGGTCAGCGTGCGCGGCGAGGTGTTCGAGGCCGAGCCGGACGACGCCCAAGCCGAGCAATGGGCGGTCCTGTCCGGCCCGGCTGCCGAAGCCGAGACCGTGGTGGCGATGTACCGTTGGGTGCTGCCGCTGGTGGAGCGCCTGGGACGCGACGTGGCGCGTCTTGAGCTGAGCGAGCGCGGCAGCTGGCGTCTGACGCTGGACAACGGCGCACCGCTGGAGCTGGGCCGCGGCGACGACGAAGCTCGGCTGCGCCTGCAGCGCTTCGTTGCCACCCAGCCGGCGCTGCGCGCGCGCTATGGTGCACGCGACATCGTCAGCGCCGATCTGCGCTACCCCAACGGTTATGCCGTGCAGCTGCGCGGTGTGGTGACCGACGTCGACGCCGCGGCCGCCGTGCCGCGTGCCCAGAAGTCGGCTCCCGCGCCGCGATCGAATTCCCCCCGTCCTCCCTCACGCTGAATCCATCATGGCCAAGGAATACAAGGACATCGTGGTTGCCCTGGATATCGGTACCGCCAAGATCATGGTGGTGGTGGCCGAAGTGCTGCCCGGCGGTGAGCTCAAGCTCGCCGGCCTGGGCGTAGCGCCCAGCAACGGCCTCAAGCGCGGCGTGGTCGTCAATATCGACGCCACCGTCGCCAGCATCCAGCAGGCGCTCAAGGAAGCCGAGCTGATGGCCGATTGCCGCATCGCGCGCGTCTACACCGGCATTACCGGCAGCCACATCCGCGGCATCAATTCGCAGGGCATGGTCGCCATCAAGGACCGCGAGGTCAGCCCGGCGGACGTGGCGCGCGTCATCGAGACCGCCAAGGCCATCAACATCTCCACCGACCAGCGCCTGCTGCTGGTGGAGCCGCAGGAGTTCATCATCGACGGCCAGGAGGTGAAGGAGCCCATCGGCATGAGCGGTGTGCGGCTGGAGGCCAAGGTGCACATCGTCACTGGCGCGCAGAGCGCGGCCGAAAACATCCTGAAATGCGTGCGTCGCTGTGGGCTGGAGGTGGAGCAGCTGATGCTCAATCCACTGGCGGCTGCCCAGGCCGTGCTGACCGAAGACGAGAAAGAGCTGGGCGTGGCGCTGGTGGACATCGGCGCGGGCACCACCGACGTGGCGATTTTCGCTGGCGGGGCCATCCGCCACACCGCGGTGATCCCAATCGCGGGTGACCTGATCACCAACGATATTGCGATGGCGCTGCGCACGCCCACCAAGGACGCCGAGGACATCAAGGTCGAGAGCGGCTGCGCCAAACAGCTGCTGGCCGACCCGGATCAGCAGGTGGAGGTGCCGGGCCTGGGCGACCGCGGGCCGCGGCTGCTCAGCCGCCAGGCACTGGCCGGCGTCATCGAGCCGCGCGTGGAGGAAATCTTCGCCCTGGTACAGCAGGTGATCCGCGAATCGGGTCACGAGGAGCTGCTGTCCAGCGGCGTGGTGCTGACCGGCGGCAGCGCCGTCATGCCCGGCATGGTCGAGCTGGGCGAGGACATCTTTCTGAAGCCCGTGCGGCGCGGCATTCCGCAGTATGCCGGCGCCTTGGGTGACATGGTCGCGCAGCCGCGCGCGGCCACGGTGATGGGTTTGCTCGAGGAGGCGCGCCTGGCGCGCCTGCGCGGGCAGAAGGTGGCGCAAAAGGCGGGCTCGGTCGGGGGCCTGCTGGCGCGCGTCAAAGAGTGGTTTGTCGGCAATTTCTGAGCACACACGAGGAGCGTTCCATGAGCATCGAACTGATCGAAGTCGAAGAATTCAACCGCGGCACGCAGATCAAGGTGATCGGCGTCGGCGGCGGCGGCAGTAACGCCGTCGAGCATATGATCCAAAGCCGTGTGCAGGGCGTGGAGTTTATCTGTGCCAACACCGATGCGCAGGCGCTGGCGCGCTCGTCCGCGCACCGGCTGATCCAGCTTGGCCGCACCGGGCTGGGTGCCGGCAGCAAACCCGACAAGGGGCGCGAGGCAGCCCTGATGGCGGAGGCCGACATCCGCGCCGCCATCGAGGGCGCGCACATGCTGTTCATCACCGCCGGCATGGGCGGCGGCACCGGCACCGGTGCGGCGCCCGTGATCGCCAAGATGGCCAAGGAAATGGGCATCCTGACGGTGGGCGTGGTGACCAAGCCGTTCGACTGGGAGGGCGGCCGCCGCATGGCCAACGCCGAGGAAGGCCTGGCGGAGCTGGAGCAAAGCGTCGATTCGCTGATTGTGGTGCTCAACGACAAGCTGCACGAGGAACTGGGCGAAGACGTCACGCAGGATGAGGCCTTTGCCGCTGCCAACGACGTGCTCAAGAACGCTGTGGGCGGCATCGCCGAGATCATCAACGTCGAGGCGCTGGTCAACGTCGACTTCGAGGACGTGCGCACCGTGATGGGCGAGCCGGGCAAGGCCATGATGGGCACCGCGGTGGCCAGCGGGCCAGACCGCGCCCGCATCGCCGCCGAACAGGCTGTGGCTTGCCCGCTGCTGGAAGGCGTGGACATGCGCGGAGCCAAGGGCGTGCTGGTGCTGATCAGTGCGGCCAAGGGGTCGCTGAAGCTGTCCGAGTCCAAACTGGCCATGAATACCATCCGTGCCTTTGCGGCGCCGGACGCGCACGTCATCTACGGTACCGCCTACGACGAGTCGCTGGGCGATGCGCTGCGCGTCACGGTGGTGGCCACCGGCTTGAGCCGTCAGGGTCAGCGCCAGCCGCTGACGGTGGTGCAGGGCAACGCGGGGCTGCGCACCGGAACCGACAACATGCCGTTCATCCCCACCCTGAACCAGCCGGTGAGCAGTGCGGTCGGCACCGCGGGGCTAACGGGTACGGCTGCTGCCACCGCGGGTGTGCATCCGAATGTGCCGCGTGTGTGGGTAACCGGTCGCACCGCGTCCTCGCGCGTCGAGGCACTGGCCTCCAGCGGCATGGACGACTTCGAAATCCCCGCGTTCCTGCGTCGGCAGGCCGACTGACCGCCGCGGATCGCTCTACGGGGCCGACCGCCCCGATTCGTGGAACGCCGTTGGCCGGCGGGCCGTCTTGCCGACGCGGCTCGCCGGCGTTGTGTCTCGTCATCCGGTGTGGCTTTGCGCACCGGGTCGTGCGCGGATCCGACCCCGCGCCTACAATGCCGCCATGATTGCGCAACGAACGCTCAAGACCCTCACGCGTGCCGTGGGCGTGGGCCTGCACAGCGGCGAGCGGGTGGAGCTAACGCTGCGCCCCGCCGGCCCTGACACCGGTATCGTCTTTCGCCGCATCGATCTGGCCGAACCGGTCGAGATTGCGGTTAGCGCCACGGCGGTGTCCGACACCCGGCTGGCCTCCACGCTATCGCGCGATGGCGTGCGCGTGCACACCGTCGAGCACCTGATGAGCGCCTGTGCCGGGCTGGGCATCGACAATCTCTACATCGACCTCACCGCCGAGGAGGTACCCATCCTCGATGGTTCGGCGGCCTCGTTCGTGTATCTGCTGCACAGCGCCGGCATCGTGTGGCAAAACGCGCCGCGACGCTTCGTGCGCGTCAAGCGCACGGTGGAGGTGCGCGAGGGCCAGGGCCGCCAAGGCAAGTGGGCGCGGCTTGAGCCCTACCACGGGTTCAAGTTGCGGTTTGAAATCGAGTTCGATCACCCCGCAGTCAGCGCCACCGGCCAGTGTGTCGAATTTGACCTGGGCAGCGGCCAGTATGCGCGCGAGATCGCCCGTGCCCGCACCTTTGGTTTTACCCGTGACGTGGAGCAGATGCGCGCGCAGGGGTTGGCGCTGGGCGGCGGGCTGGACAACGCCATTGTGCTCGACGACGTCAAGGTGCTCAACGCCGACGGACTGCGCTACGACGACGAGTTTGCCAAGCACAAGATCCTGGACGCGATGGGCGACCTATACCTGCTTGGCCGCCCGCTGCTGGCGGCCTACATTGCCTACCGGTCGGGCCACGCGCTCAACAACCAGCTGCTGCGCGCGCTGCTGGCGCAGCCCGACGCTTACGAAATCGTGACCTTCGAGGACGAGCGCACGGCACCGCGCGGGTTTGCGCAGCTGGTGCCGGCGTACTGAACGGGTGCACCTGTCTGCCGCCTGCCCGCTGCGTTTCGATTCCACTCCTGTGCCCGCGCTGCCGATGTTTCTGTTTCGTTTCCTGATGTTCGCGCTGCTCGGGGCCTGCGCCCTGTGCTTCGCGTTTTACCTGGGTACCGGACGCAAGCACTACCTGCGCTGGGGGCTGGTGGTGCTGAAGTGGACCGTGATCGCCGCGCTTGGCTTTTTCGCGGTGCTGCTGCTCAGCCGCGTGGGCTAATGCGAACGGTGCCCTGACCTTCGTCAGTAACTGCGCCCGTCCTTGTACGCCGCGTGCGTGCGCGCGCGCACTGGCGCCACCCGGCTGATGGCCTGCGTGGTGCGGGCGACCTGCGCGTGGGTGATGCACAGGCCCAGCGCGTCGGCGGCATCCTTGCCCGGCAGTCCGGGCAGATCCAGCAGCCGGCGCACCATCTCCTGCACCTGGCTTTTGTGCGCCTTGCCGTAGCCGACCACCGCCTTCTTGAGCTGCAGCGCGGTGTACTCCGCCACCGGCAGGTCGTTGGCCACCAGCGCGGTCAGGCAGCAGCCGCGCGCCTGTCCGAGAATAAGGGTCGCCTGCGGGTTGACGTTGACGAATACGATTTCCAGCGCCGCCACCGTCGGCTGGTAGCGCCGCACCACCTCACCGATGCCGTCGAACAGCGTGCGCAGCCGCTGCGGCAGCAGCGCGCCGTCGTCCGGGCTGGTGCGGATGGTGCCGCTGGCCACATAGCGCAGCCGGGGGCCGTCGACGTCCACCACACCAAAGCCGGTGGCCGTCAGCCCGGGGTCGATGCCAAGAATGCGCATGGGCGCGATGGTAACGCCGCCCGGGTCAGGGGATGCGCACGGCGGGCATCCGGGCCTGGATGACCCCGGCGCGCTGGGTCAACACGCCCGAGGTGACCTGCCGCCCGTAGCGCTTGGGGGCGGGCAGCAGCACCGCCAGCCGGGCCGCTTCGGCCGGGGTCAAGTGCGCAGCCGATTTGCGAAAGTAATGTTGCGCTGCCGCTTCGGCACCAAAAATGCCGTCGCCCCACTCGACGCAGTTCAGGTACAGCTCCAAGATGCGTCGTTTGTCCAGCAGCGCCTCCAGCATCCAGGCCAGCCACAGCTCCTGCGCCTTGCGCCATAGGGTGCGCTCGCCGGACAGAAACAGGTTCTTGGCCAGCTGCTGGGTGATGGTCGATCCACCCACCAGCCGTGCCGGGCGTACCGGCCCGCTACCCTGGCGCGCGCGCGCCAGCAAGCGTTCGTTGCGCTGACGCGCCGCTGCCAGCGCGTCCCAGTCGACACCAAAATGCTCGACAAAAGTGGCGTCCTCGGCGGCGACGACGGCGCGCTTCAGATGGGGCGAGATGCGCTCGTACGGCACCCACTGCTGGCGCCAGCGCGCACTCTCGCCGGCCTGCAGCAGCCGCCACAGTTCCGAGCGCTGAAAGGCCGTGCTCGGGGGATCGAGGATGCGCAGCACCGCAATCTGGGCGATCCACACCATCTGCAGCGCCAACCCTGCCAGCAGCACCCCCAGCAGCATCAGGCCCAGTGCGCGCGCTGCTGCGCGCACCGGCGCGCGCGGGGGGGAGGGGGTGCGGGCGGGATCACGGCGGCGGCTCATGGCGCAGACTGGGGAGCCGTCATCTGGGTTTGCAGCCCGGCCTCGCGCGTGAAGCGAAAGCGCGAGACCACCACGATCTGGTCGGCGCGCGCGCGCATGGCGGCGTTGAAGTGGGCAAAGCGCAGGCTGTGCACGATGGCCTCGGCGCGGCGGTCCAGAACCGGGTTGCCCGAACCCTGCACCACCTCGGTGGCCAGTACCCGCCCGTCGTGGTTGACGGTGATGACCATGGTCAGTTCGCCATACAGCTTGCGCCCGCCCTGCTCCGGAAACTGCGCGGTGCCGCGGTCCTCGATGCGCCGTCGCAGTTCGTCGTAGTACAGCGCGTAGACGGCTTCCTGCGTGGCGGGGCTGATGTAGCGCCGCCGTGGACGGGCGTTTTCCTCGTTGATGCGGCGCTCGATTTCGGCCAGCGTGCGGATCAGGGCCTGGCGGCGCTGCTCGCGCTCGTGCGCGTCGGCGCTGTCGGGTGTGGGGCTGGCGCTCAGGCGTGCGATATCCTCGCGCAACTGCGCCAGCAGCCGGTTTTGCTGTGCCTTCATCGCCTCGATGCGCTGCTCTTCCTCCTCCAGCACTTCACCTGTGCGCATCACCATCGCAGGCGGCAGCGGCGACGTCGCACGCCCCTGCGCCGTATCGCCGCCCCCGGCCAGATGGGCCTGCGCGATCGCTTGTGCGCGTACGGGTGCCTGCTCGCTGCGGGCGTTGACCAAGATCACTTCCAGCGGCGTGTCTTGCAGCACGCGCTCCGGTCGCAGCGGCGGCACCAATCGCACCGTCAGCACTGCGGCATGGACCACCACCGAGGCCGCCAGTGCCCAGGGGAGCGGATCGGCACGCAGGCGGGTGCTCAGCGCAGCGAGCGAGCGAGGCAGCGCCATTGGGGCCTCACGTCGCTGCAGGGGGTGCCGCGGTGGCGGCGTCGTTGTCCTCGCCGTCTTCCAGTGCCACCGCAATCGCCAGAGGGGCGGCCAGGGGAGTCTCGCTTTCGCCTTCCAGCGTGTCCTCGGCTTCGGCCACAGGTTCGGTCTCGCCCAGGCGCTCGATGACGGTACCGCTGACCTCCAGCGACACCTCATCGACGGTGCCCAGGCGAACGCGCACGCGCTCGCCGCGCTGCAGGCCGTCGGTGCCCAGCACCGCAAAGACCAGCGGTAGCGTCTCGGCACGCACCAGGTTGTCCTTCAGATATGCCGCCTCCAGCTCCACGATGCCGTGCTGGCGCAGGTAACGCAGCGTCCAGTAGCGCTCCATCGTGCCCTGGAACTGGTTGTAGGCGCTGTAGGCGGCGTCGAACGCGCTGATGATCGCCAGCAAACCTGCGTCGCGCGGTTTGAAGGGAGCCGCCAGCGCCGCGGCAGCACCGTGGCGCGCGCAGGCGATGATCTGCCACTGGTTGACCAGGTCGGTGTAGCGCCGCAGCGGCGAGGTGCTCCAGGTGTAGCACGGCACGCCGATGCCAGCGTGCGGCAGCGGTTTGGTGCCCATGCGCACCTTGACCCCGGGCGCCAGACTGGCTTGGCTGCGGTAGATGCCCGGCACGCCCAAATCGGCCAGCCATTGGCCCCAGGTGTGATTGGCCAGAATCATCGCCTCGGCCACGATCAGGTCCAGCGGTGCGCCGCGCGCGCGCGTGCCGATGATGACGGTTTCCTCGCCCGTGGGCTCGGCGCCGGTCATCCCTTCCAGCTTGAAGGTGTAGTCCGGTCGCGTGAACGTTTCGGGGCGGCCCCGCACCGCTTCGCGCTGCGCCTTGCAGTGCTGCGCCAGACGCCACAGGAACGCCAGTTGTGGACGCAGCGCCGCCAGCTCCGCCGGGACATCGGTGCCTGAGGCGGCCGTCGTGCCGTCCAGCCAGGCGGCGGTCACCACGTCGTCGATGGCGTCGTGGCGCAGGTTGTGCGCAATCGGCACCCGCTCCAGCCGTGTTTCGGTGCCCAGCACCTGCAGTGTGGCCTCTTCGATGCGCAGGTACAGCGACAGCGCCGGGCGCGGCGCGCCCGCCTGCAGCGTGTACGCCTGCACCACCGCCTCCGGCAGCATGGTGATCTTGTGCCCAGGCATGTAGACGGTGGACAGGCGCTCGCGCGCGACGCGGTCCAGCGCGCTGTCGGGCGCAATCGCCAAGCCGGGCGCGGCAATGTGGATCCCCAGCGTCACCACCCCCGTGCCCAGCCCCCGCACGCTCAGCGCATCGTCAATTTCGGTGGTGCTGGAGTCGTCGATGGAGAACGCCACCACGTCCGCTGCCAGCGGCAGATCGGCGGGCGCATCGGGCACTGGCAGCGGTGCAAACCCTGTGCCGCGCGGGAAGTGCTCGAATAAAAAGCGCTGCCAGTGAAACTGGTAGGCGCTGGTGATGGCGCCGGCGCGCTGCAGCAGCGCCAGTGGCGCCAGGTGCGTTTCGCGTGCGGCGTGCACCACTGCCTTGTACTCAGGGGCATTCTTGTCGGGCTTGAACAAGATGCGGTAGAGCTGCTCGCGCACCGGCGCGGGGCACTGTCCTTGCGCCAGTTCATGAGCCCAGCGCTGGATCTGCGCCTCGATGGCTTTGCGCCGCTCGATGGCCGCCAGCGCCTGCTGCAGCACGTCGGCGGGCGCCTTGCGAAAGCGCCCCCGGCCCGCGCGGCGAAAGTAGTGCGGGGCCTCGTGCAACCGCAGCAGCGTGGCCACCTGCTGCACCAGCGTGGCGCCGGCGCCGAAATAGTCTTGCGCCAGGGCCTCGAAGCCGAACTCCTCTGCCGGGGCAAATTCCCAGGCGAGGTCGAGGTCGAGCTCGCCGGCCAGCGCCTGCGCCGCCGCCATCAGCTCGGCGGGTGCCGGCTGGGCGAACGTCAGCAGCACCTGCGCGTTCTTGACTTTGGAGCGCCGGCCCGACTCGAGTTCGACCTGCACCGAGGCCTCGGTGCTAGAGAGAATGCGGCCGGTGGACAACTTGCCGGCCTCTTCGAACAGGACAAACAACGTGGGTACTTCCGTGGGTGCGTCCGCGCCGACTGCGGCCCACCGCGGGCCACACGACGGGTGGCGGTCAGACGCCCAAGTGTACCCAGTCGGGCCGCCTGCAGGGTCGAGTTACGCCGCGCGCACCGGCAGCGGGGCCGGCAGCTGACGCAGCAGTGCCTTCAGCGCCGCGCCGTACAGCGGCAGCAGTGCCACCAGGCTGAAGGCCAGCTTGGTCGCGTAGTCCACCCACGCGATGCCCACCCAGTGCTCGGCCATGAAGGCGTCGCTGCTGCGCCAGAACGCCACCGAGAAGAACACGAAGGTATCGATCAGGCTGCCGATTATGGTGGAGGCAGCCGGCGCCACCCACCACGCGGGCAGCCGGCGCAGGCGCGCAAACACCGCGATGTCAGCGAGCTGCCCCACCGCGTAGGCGATGAAGCTGGCCAGCGCGATGCGGAACACAAACGTGTTGAACTCGCCCAGCGCCGCCCAGCCGTTGAAGCGGCCCTCAAAAAACAGCACCGACACCACATAAGAGGCCAACAACGCCGGCAGCATCACGCGCGCCACCACCTGGCGCGCTGCCGTGGGGCCCACCAGTCGCACCGTCAGGTCGGTAATCACAAACACCAACGGAAAGGTAAACGCCCCCCACGTGGTGTGCACGCCGGCCAGCTCGAAGGGCAGCTGGACCAGGTAGTTGCTGGCGATGATGATGAGGATGTGCAAGGCCACCAGCAGGGGTAGCCCCATCCAAGCCGGCCGCGTGGCGGCCGCAGGGGAGGCAGAAGACATGGCAAGTCCTTTTTTTTGATGCGATGGGGTGAGGGAACCCATCCGGATGAAGCTTAATAATTGTAGCGTCTACTGCCGGTTCGTTCAGACAGCGCACGTTACCGTAGAGAAGAGAAAGAGCGCCCCGTCCATCCCACGCCCGTGTGCAGCGCAGCTCAAGCGCAAGCCGATGCATCGTCCGGCCGCATGCGCCCCCCATCTGCGCGCAGCGATGGCTTAACCCAGCATCGTGCGCCACATGCCCCGCGCCCAGCTCCACGACGCGCTGCCAGAACGTTCGCTGGGTTGCGGGTCGACCGAGAAGCGCAGCTTGGGGGCTTCGCCCGGCAGCATCGTTGTCACCACGTTGACGTTAATGGCGGTGTTGTGCGAGGCAGCTGCCCAGCAGATGCCCAGCGGCAGTTCGATCTCGCTGCTGGCCGTCGGTGCGGCCTCGCCACGCACGCGGCGCGCGATCTCCTCGCCCACTTGGCGGCCTTGGCCGAACGCAACCTGGCCGCTCTTGGGCTGCGGGCTGCCCTGCGCGTCACCAATGACGAAGATGCGCTCGTCGGCCTTGGCCTGGAAATTCGGCAGCTGTACATCGGCCCAGCGCTCGCCCAGGCCGCTTTGCCGGATCAGCGCGTGGGCGCGCATCGGCAGCACCAGATTGGCGTGGTCGAAGCGCAGTTCCCCGTCGCCCGTGACGAGCACGCGGCGCGCACCGTCGACCGCGCGCAGGTCCACGTTGGGGCGATACTCCAGCACGTCGGCGTAGCCACGCAGCGCGCCCAGGATTGGCTGCGCGGTCGGCGCGGGGGTGGGCGCCGGGTTGGCGTCCAGCACGAGCACGCGCCCGCGGGTGCCGCGCTTGCGCACCTGCTCGGCGATCAGCATCGCGCGTTCATACGGGGCCGGTGGGCAGCGGTAGGGGGGCTTGGGCGTGCTGATGACGAACGTGCCGCCCTGTTCGAGAAAGCGGTCCACCTGCGCTCGTACGGCCGGGTGCTCGAAAGCACGAAAGCCCACGGGCAGCTGTTCGCGGGCAGCGGCGTATCCGGGCAGCGTCTCCTCCATGTATTCGACACCGGGTGACAGCACCAGGTAGTCGTAGCGCAGTCGGCTGCCGCCGGCCAGCACCACTTCGCGCCGCTCGCGCTCGATGGCCCGCACGCGGTCGCGCACGCGCCGCACGCCGGGCAGCGCGTCGACGCGCTGGTAGCCGTGCACCAGCTCATCCATCATGCCGTGTCCCGCTACATAGTGTCCGCTCATCGGGCACGACATGAAGCGGTCGTTGGGTTCGATGAGGGTGATGTCGGCCAGCTCGGCGCGTGCGAGCTGACGAACCGCGCCCAACCCACCCCAGCCCGCCCCCACCACGACCACCTGGGCGCGTGCACGGGGCGCCATTGCAGCGCAGCCGGCCAGCCACATCGCCGTGCCGGCGGCCGCGCCCAGGCGCAGGACACGTCGGCGACCGGCAAAGCCGGCGTGCATGCCGCTGAGTAGGGGAGCGTGGAGATTGCGGTTCACGGGTGGGGTCCTCCTGGGTACGGGGCGGCGGGTCGCCGGCGCAGCGGATACACCTGCGGCGACACCGCTACCGGTATGGGCATCGCCGTTGTCATTGTGGGTGAGTAAGTCCATGCAGGCCATAATGGTTTTCCCGCATGCGCCAGCGCTCGTGGGTCCGAAAACAGGTGCCGACAAGTGCCCTTCGGCGGCAAGGGGCCGCGGTTGCCCGCTGCACTGCGGCACATACGGGCAGCTCCCGTCTCTGGCCCGGTGGGTGCTGCGGTGACACGGCGCCTGCTACCACGCCCGCACGATATCGAGCGCTTGCTCGACGCGCTCTACCGGCTGCACTTGCAGCGTATCCAGCAGTTCGCGGGTGGGCGCATCGGGCTTGCGCGGCAGGTTGGCCGCGGGGATGAGCGCGAAGCGAAAGCCCAGCTTGGCCGCCTCGCGCAGCCGCTCCAGCCCGCGCGGTGCGGGCCGCACCTCGCCGGCCAGCCCCACTTCGCCAAAGGTCACGAAGCGCGGCGGCAGCGGCCGGCCGCGCAGCGACGACTGAATGGCCAGCAGCACCGCCAGGTCGGCCGCCGGCTCGCCGATGCGCACGCCCCCCACGGCGTTGACGAACACGTCCTGGTCGGCGCACGCCACGCCGGCGTGACGGTGCAGCACCGCCAGCAGCATGGCCAGCCGGTCGCGCTCCAGCCCTACCGACAGGCGCCGCGGCGCCACCCCGCCGCCATCGACCAGCGCCTGGATCTCGACCAGCAGCGGGCGTGTGCCCTCCAGCGTCACCAGCACGCAGCTGCCTGCCACCGGCTGCGCGTGCTGGCTCAGAAACAGCGCACTGGGGTTATTGACGCCCTTGAGGCCGCGCTCCGTCATCGCAAAGACGCCCATCTCGTTGACGGCGCCGAAGCGGTTTTTGATGGCGCGCACCAGGCGGAAGCTGCTGTGCGTGTCACCTTCGAAGTACAGCACGGTATCCACCATGTGCTCCAGCACGCGCGGGCCGGCCAGCGCCCCTTCCTTGGTGACGTGGCCCACCAGCACCAGTGTGGTGCCGGCCTGGCCGTTGGCCCCCCCGGCCTTGGCCAGCCGCGTCAGGTGCGCGGCGCATTCGCGCACCTGCGCCACTGATCCCGGTGCCGAACTGAGCTGCTCGGTGTAGACGGTCTGGATGGAATCGATCACTGCCACGGCCGGGCGCTCGCGCTCCAGCGTGGCCAGGATGCGCTCGAGCTGGATTTCGGCCAGCACGGGTACCTGGCTGTCGTGCAGGCCCAGCCGGCGCGCGCGCAGCGCCACCTGCGCGCCGCTTTCCTCGCCGGTGACGTACAGCGTCGGCAGCCCGCTGCGCTGCAGCGCATCGAGCGCCTGCAGCAACAACGTGGACTTGCCAATGCCAGGGTCGCCGCCGATGAGCACCACCGCCCCCGCAACGATGCCGCCGCCGAGCACACGGTCCAGTTCGGGTAGGCCGGTGGGGGTGCGCTGTACGTCTGTCGCTTCGATGTCGGCCAGGCGCGCCAGCGCCCCGCCGCTGGCCAGTCCCTGCCGCAGGGCGCTCATCCGGTGTTTGCCCGCCGCAGGCTCGGGGGCCGATTCCACCAGCGTGTTCCAAGCCCCGCAGTGCGGGCAGCGGCCCAGCCAGCGCGGTGAGCTGCCGCCGCAGTCGCTGCACAGATAAAAAGTCTTGTCCTTAGCCATAGCGGTTGCGTTGCAGCGACACGGTTACCGGCGCTGATGCACAGGGCGACGGCGGCGTGAGTGCGTCGGCCAAGCCGACTTCAGGCAAGCTGCAGGTGCGCCAGTATCGCCTCCAGATGGTCGACAAAGTCGGACAGCGCGTGGTCGCTGCCGGGCACGATACGCTGCACGCTGCCGGGGTAGCGCGCCACCATCTCGCGCCAGTCCAGCACCTCGTCGCCGGTGGCGGCCACCAGCAGCACGCGCTCGGGGTAGGGCAGCGGCCCTACCGCCAGCGCGCGCAGCTCATCAACGTATTCGGGGCGAAAAAAGAAACGCTCGCTGGGGTCATGCCAGGCGGTGTGCTCGCCAATATACCGGGCTAAGTCGCGAGCCGGATCCACCGCGGGATTGAGCAGCACCGCCCGGCAGCCGGTCAGCGCCGCCAGCCGCGTGGCGTAGTACCCGCCCAGCGAGGAGCCCACCACGCCCATGCGCTCGCGCGGCCAGTCGGCCACGCTGCGCTCGATCAGCGTCCAGGCCGCGGCGGGTGACGGCGGCAGCTGAGGGCAACACCAGGTCACGCGCGGGTGCTGCGCTGCCAAGCGCTGCGCCATGATCTGCGCCTTGGTCGAGCGCGGCGACGAACGAAAGCCGTGCAGGTACAGCAGATGGGTGACACGGGGCCGTGCTGGGTCGGTGCCCTCCACCTGCCTTGGGCTGTCTGCTGCCCGATGCGAACTGGGGTCGGCGGTGACAGACGCAGCGGGACCGGCGTGGGGTGTAGCGGTGACCATGGCACACAGCATAATCCAAGCCTCATGGCCGTCGTCCTGCAAAAGCCGCCGTTGCGCGCCCGTCTGGCCCCGCTGGTGCGCGGCTACGACGCGCCCTTTTTGCTGGCGGTGGCGCTGCTGGCGCTGATCGGCCAGGTGGTGATGTACTCGGTGGCCTACGACATCCCGGGGCGCTTTGCTGACCATCTGCGCAACCTGCTGATTGCCGCCGGCGTCATGCTGGTGGTGTCGCAGATTCCGCCGCAGCGGCTGCAGGCGCTGGCCGTGCCGGCCTACGTCGCGGGTGTGCTGCTGCTGGTGGCGGTGGCGCTGTTTGGCGTCACGCGCAAGGGGGCGCAGCGCTGGCTGGACCTGGGTGTGCTGACCATTCAGCCCAGCGAGATCATGAAAATCGCCATGCCGCTCATGCTGGCGTGGTGGTTCCAGCGCTGCGAGGGGCGGCTGCAGGTGCGCGACTTTGTGGTGGCCGCGGCGCTACTGGCGTTGCCGGTGGGCCTGATCCTAAAGCAGCCCGATTTGGGCACAGCGCTGCTGGTGCTGGCCTCGGGCCTGTTCGTGATCTATTTTGCGGGTCTGAGCTGGAAGCTGATCGTGCCGCTGCTGCTGCTGGGCGCAGCCGCAGTGGCGACGCTGGTGGTGATGGAGCCGCAGTGGTGCGCGCCGGGCGTGGATTGGGTGGTGCTGCACGAATACCAGCGTCAGCGCGTCTGTACCTTGCTCGATCCGATGCGTGATCCGCTCGGCAAGGGCTTTCACATCCTGCAGGGGCTCATTGCCATTGGCTCAGGTGGCTTGTGGGGTAAGGGCTTCAGGCAGGGCACGCAGACGCACCTGGACTTTGTGCCGGAGCGCAGCACCGACTTCATCTTCGCCGCGTTCGCCGAAGAGTTTGGCTTCGTGGGTGTGCTGGGGCTGCTGGCTGCCTATACCTACTTCATCGTGCGTGGCCTGCTGCTGGCCACCCATGCCTCCACACTGTTCGGGCGGCTGCTGGCGGGTGCGCTGATTCTGGTGCAATTCGTCTATGCCTTTGTCAACATGGGCATGGTCAGCGGCATCCTGCCCGTGGTAGGGGTGCCCTTGCCGTTTCTCAGTTACGGCGGCACGGCCATGGTGACGCTGGGTGCCAGCCTGGGCATGATGCTGTCGGTGGGGCGACACAAACGACTGATGCCCACTTGAACTACCGGTTGGCGTGGTCCGGCCGACCCGGTGCGGCTGGCGTGGGGGTGGCGATGCGCAGCGCGCGCTTGCCCGAGGCGGCGCGATCCCCCGCGGCTCGGGGGCCTTGGGCCTTGCGGGGGCAGGGCTGTGGCTTCCTTCCTACAATGCGGCCATGATCGCCGTTGAACCGACCCTCGAGCGCCTGGCTACGGCGCGTTCGTTGCTGCTCGAACCCTACGGGCTCGATGAGGCCCACTTGCGCCGGGCGCTTAGCCTCATCATGGCACCGGGCGTCGATGACGCGGATCTGTACTTCCAGTACACCCGCAGCGAAGGCTGGAGTCTGGAGGAGGGCATCGTCAAGACCGGCAGCTTCAGCATCGACCAAGGGGTGGGCGTGCGTGCCGTCAGCGGCGACAAGACCGCGTTTGCCTATTCCGACGACCTGTCGTGGTTGGCGCTGCGCGAGGCGGCTGAAAGCGTGCGCGCCATTGGCCGCCAGGGCGGCAGCCAGAGCGTGCCGCTGCGTCGGCGCCGGCGAGCGACGGTGGCGGCGTCACGGCGGCTGTATGCCGCGCACGACCCCATCGGCACGCTGGACAGCGCCGCCAAGGTGGCACTGCTGGAGCGGCTGGAGCGCATGGCGCGCGCGCGCGACCCGCGCATCGTGCAGGTGATGGCCGGGCTGGCGGCGGAGTATGACGTGGTGCTGGTGGCGCGTGCCGACGGGGTGCTGGCGGCCGACGTGCGGCCCCTGGTGCGGCTGTCGCTGACGGTGATTGCGCAGCAGGGCCAGCGGCGTGAGGTGGGGTCTTCCGGCGGTGGCGGGCGCGTCGGGCTGGATCACTTCGATGACGCGCTGCTGACGCACTACGTGGACGAGGCGGTGCAGGCGGCGCTGACCAATCTGGAGTCACGCCCGGCGCCGGCCGGCGAGATGACGGTGGTGCTGGGCCCCGGCTGGCCAGGCGTGCTGCTGCACGAAGCGGTGGGCCACGGGTTGGAGGGCGACTTCAACCGCAAGGGGTCGAGCGCCTTTGCCGGTCGCATTGGCCAGCGCGTCGCGGCCAAAGGGGTAACGGTGTTGGACGACGGCACGCTCGAGGCACGCCGCGGCTCGCTCAACATCGACGACGAAGGCTGCGCCACGCAGCGCAACGTGCTCATCGAAGATGGCATTCTGCGCGGCTACATGCAGGATCGGCTCAATGCGCGCCTCATGGGCGTGGCACCCACCGGCAACGGCCGACGCGAAAGCTACGCGCATCTGCCCATGCCACGCATGACCAATACCTACATGCTGGCCGGCGAGCACGATCCGCAGGAGATCCTAGCCAGCGTGCGCCGCGGGCTGTACGCCACGCAGTTTGGCGGCGGGCAGGTGGATATCACCAGCGGCAAGTTCGTGTTTTCGGCCAGCAGCGCGTGGTGGGTGGAAAATGGCCGGCCGCTGTATCCGGTCAAGGGTGCCACCATCATCGGCAACGGCCCCGATGCGCTCAAGCGCGTGGTGATGATCGGCAACGACTTGGCGCTGGACAGCGGTGTGGGCACCTGCGGCAAAGAGGGCCAGAGCGTGCCGGTGGGTGTGGGGCAGCCAACGCTGCGCATCGACGGCTTGACGGTGGGCGGCACCGCGTAAAGGCGCAGCCCAGGGCCTCTGGCCGACACCGTTCGTTGCGCACGCGCAACGTCGCGGCGCGCGGTTGTCAGCGCCATGTCATGGGCCGTGTGCTACAGTTGGCGCCATGCGCAAGCAGTACGGCTTTTACTTTGGCTACTTTTGGTTCTCACGCGTCACCGACGGCAGAGAGGACTGAAGTCGCCTAAGCGAAAGCCCCCTGAACTCGAAACCGTCGGTGAGCCCAACCGGCGGTTTTTTTTGTCTTGTTTCATCCCATCGAAGGAGCGTTTTATGAGCCCGAGCCCCGCCAAGGCCAGCAGCACCGACGTCTGGTATCCGCGCCCGGCCGACCGCACCAGCCAGACCGACGATCAACGCATCGAGGACATTACCGTGCTGCCGCCGCCCGAGCACCTGATCCGCTTCTTCCCGATCCGGGGCACCGCGATCGAAAAGCTCATCACCCACACGCGCCGCGCCATCCACCAGATCCTGCACGGTAAGGACGACCGGCTGCTGGTGATCATCGGTCCGTGTTCCATTCACGACCCGGCGGCGGCGATGGAGTATGCGCGGCTGCTCAAAGCGCAGCGTGATCGCTTTGCCGACACGCTGGAGGTGGTGATGCGCGTCTACTTCGAAAAGCCCCGCACCACTGTGGGCTGGAAGGGACTGATCAACGACCCGTACCTGGACGAGAGCTTCCGCATCGACGAGGGGCTGCGCATCGCGCGCCAGCTACTCATCGAGATCAACCGCCTGGGGCTGCCGGCGGCCAGTGAGTTTTTGGACGTCATCAGCCCGCAGTACATCGCTGATCTCATCTCGTGGGGGGCGATAGGCGCGCGCACCACCGAAAGCCAGGTGCATCGCGAGCTGGCGTCAGGGCTGTCGGCACCGATCGGTTTCAAGAACGGCACCGACGGCAACATCCGCATCGCCACCGACGCCATTTTGGCCGCCAGCCGGGCGCACCACTTCCTGTCGGTGCACAAGAACGGCCAGGTGGCCATCGTGCGCACCAAGGGCAATGCGGATTGCCACGTCATTTTGCGAGGGGGCAAGTTGCCTAACTACGACGCGCAGAGCGTGGCGATTGCGTGTCGCCAGCTGGCCGAGGCCAAGCTGCCGCCGCGCCTGATGGTGGACTGCAGCCACGGCAACAGCCAGAAGCAGCACGAGCGTCAGGTAGACGTGGCGCGCGACATTGCCGGGCAGATCGCCGCCGGCTCGACGCAGATCTTTGGCGTGATGGTCGAAAGTCACCTGAAAGCGGGCACGCAGAAATTTACGCCCGGCAAGGACGACCCGGCCCAGCTGGAGTATGGGCGCAGCATCACCGATGCCTGCATCGACTGGGAGCAATCGGTGCAGGTGCTGCAGATGCTCAGCGACGCGGTGGTGGCGCGGCGCCGGCAGCGCGGCTGAGGGGCGGGTGGCAGGGGCGGCCGCGCACGCTGCCGCCAGCGCGCTGTCGGTGTAGCATTGGCGGCGTGCGGGTGCGACCGCCCGCGCCCGACCCGTCGCCACGAAAGTCCACCATGCGCAGCCAAGTCATCGTCCATTTCGGACCCGACCGCGAATACCGCTTCGACCTCGACGAGGTGCAGCCGATGCCGCACGACCTGGCGCGGCAGTGGCTCGATCAGCAATTCACCGAACTGGGCTGCGAGCCGCTGCGTCTGTCGGGCAAGGTGCTCACCGCCGACAAGCTGCTGGCCATCGCGCTGGCGGTGGGAGACGAGCGCTTCACAGCGCCGGCTCATCGGCCGTGGGCCATGGTGTACGCGCGCGCCGCCGCCAGCCTGCTGGCCAAGCCGGTGATCCGCGTCGATGTGCCGGCGCTGACCGTGGGCTACTGAGCGGGGCGGGCGCTCACGGCACGGGAGCTGCCGTGCGGGCGCGCAGCGCCGCCAGCAGCCGCTCGTGCACACCGCCGAACGCCCCGTTGCTCATGCACAGCAGGTGGTCGCCGGGGCGCACCGCCGCCATCACCTGGGCCACCAGGGTGTCGATGTCCGGCGCCACCTGCGCCCGTGGCCCCAGCGGAGCGAGTGCCGCAGCGGCATCCCAGTCCAGACCACCGGCGTGGCAAAACGCCAGCCCCGCACCCTGCAGCGCCCACGGCAGCTGCTCCTTCATTGTGCCCAGCTTCATGGTGTTGGAGCGCGGCTCGAAGATCGCCACGATGCGCTCAGCCGTGCGGCCTTCACGGTCCAGCCGGCGGCGCAGGCCGTCCACCGTAGTGCGAATGGCGGTGGGGTGGTGGGCGAAGTCGTCGTACACGGTGACGGCGCCACCGGGCAGGGTGACGGTGCCGCGCACCTCCAGCCGCCGGCGCACGCTGGCAAACGACGCCAGTGCCTCGGCCGCCGCCGCTGCCGGCACGCCAACGTGTTCGGCCGCCGCGATGGCCGCCAGCGCGTTGAGCTGGTTATGCACCCCGGCCAACGCCCAGCGCACACGCGCTACCTCCACGCCGTGGCGCAGTACCGCAAAGTCCTCCGGCGGGCCGTCGGCCACGTAGTCGCTGTTGGCCGCGCCAAAGGTGCGCAGTTCACTCCACAGACCGCGGTGCAGCACGCGCGCGACGCTGTCCTCCAGCGCGTTGGCGATCACACGCCCGCTGCCGGGCACGGTGCGCAACAGGTGATGAAACTGGCGCTCGATGGCGGCCAGATCATCGAAGATGTCGGCGTGGTCGAACTCCAGGTTGTTCAGCACCGCGGTGCGCGGCCGGTAATGCACGAACTTGCTGCGCTTGTCGAAGAACGCGGTGTCGTACTCGTCGGCCTCGATCACGAACGGGGTGCGCACATCGTCGGTGGGCAGCCGCCCCAGCCGGGCCGAGACGCCAAAATTCAGCGGCACTCCGCCGACCAGGAATCCCGGCGCCAGCCCCGCCTGCTCCAGGATCCACGCCAGCATCGCGGTGGTGGTGGTTTTGCCGTGGGTGCCGGCCACGGCCACTACGTGGCGGCCATGCAGCACGTGTTCGGCTAGCCACTGCGGGCCGCTGGTGTAGCGAGCGCCCGCATCCAGGATCGCTTCCATCAGCGGGAACTTCGGCGTGCCGTCGGGCAGCCGCGCGCGGCTGACCACGTTGCCCACCACGAACATATCGGGTTGCAGCGCCATTTGCTGCGCGGCGTAACCCTCGATCAGTTCGATGCCCAGCGCGCGCAGCTGCTCGCTCATCGGCGGGTATACGCCTGCGTCGCAACCGGTGACGCGGTGCCCGGCTTCGCGCGCCAGCGCCGCCACGCCCCCCATGAAAGTGCCGCCAATGCCCAGGATGTGGATATGCATGTCCGGCATTATCGGGGCAGGCCGCGGCCGAATCGGGGACAATTCCGCCCATGGTAGATGAGGCGGTGCGCGAATGGGCGGCGGTGGCGGCGGCCCTGATGGTGGACGATGGCTGGCCGGCGGCGCGCGCGCTGCAACGTGCGCGTGAGCAGCTCGGGCTGCCCGCGCGCACGCGCGCGCCAGACGCAGCCCTGCTCGACAGCGCCGTGCGCGAGCATCTGGCGCTGTTTCATGCCGACACCCAGCCGGCTGAGCTGCACGCGCTGCGCCAGACCGCACTGCATTGGATGGAACGTCTGGCGGCGTTCGAGCCGCTGCTGGGCGGCGCGGTATGGCACGGCACCGCCACGCGCCGCAGCGACATCCATCTGCAGCTGTTTAGCGACGACCCGAAGGCGGTGGAGATCGCCCTGATCGATGCCGGGCTGGCGTACGACGCGCAGCAGGCGCGCGGCCCGCTGGGCGGCGACGTGTCGGTGCTGACGCTGGGTGTCGCATGCCCTGAGCTGGACGAGATCGTGGGACTGCACCTGTGGGTGAACGACCGCCGGGCGCAGCGGGGTGCGCGCCTGCCCGATGCGCTGGGACGCGTGCCGCGCGGCTCGGCGGCCGAGGTGCGCGCGCGGCTGGCTGCCGACGGCCCAACCACGTCCGCGGAGGAACACTGATGCAACGGCGACAGCTGTGGACGGTGGCAGTGGCCGCAGCGGCTGCTACCTTGGGGGCCGCGGTGGCGATATGGCGCCTGATGCCGCGCGCGCCGGCGCCCGGTGCCGCGGACGCGCTGTGGGCGCAGCGCTGGCAGCGGCCCGAGGGCGGGGAACTGCGCGCGGCCGACTTCCGTGGGCGGCTGCTGCTGATCAACTTTTGGGCCACCTGGTGTCCGCCCTGCATCGAGGAGCTGCCGCTGCTGGAGCGCTTCTGGCAGGAACAGCGGGCGCGTGGCTGGACGGTGCTGGGCCTGGCCATCGATCAGCCCAGTGCGGTGCGGCAGTTTTTGCAGCGCCAGCCGCTGACCTTTCCGATCGCACTGGCGGGGTGGGGTGGCACCGAGCTGGGGCGGCAGCTGGGCAATGAACGCGGCGGGCTGCCGTTTACGGTGGTGATCGATCGCGAAGGTCGCATCGCGCAGCGCAAGCTCGGACAGGTCAAGCCCGATGAATTGCGCCAGTGGGCGACCGCGCTCGGCGGCTGAGCGCCGCCAAGGAGCCAAGGATACGGTTTGCCGGGTCAGGGGTGATCGGCTTCGCAGCGGGGCTCAAGCTCAGCCGCACGCTGGTCCAGCCAGTCGGCTAGCGCCTGTGGCGGCAGCGCGCGCTCGAACAGGAAGCCCTGGCAGTGGTCGCATCCCAGCGCCTGCAGGCGTTGCAGCTGCTCGGCGCGCTCCACCCCCTCGGCCACCACCTCCATGCGCAGCGCGTGCCCCATCTGCACGATGGCCGCGACGATCGCCGCGTCCACCTCGTCCTCGGGCATTGCGGCAATGAAGCTGCGGTCGATCTTGAGCCGGTGCAGGGGAAAGCGCTTCAGATACGTCAGGCTGGAGTAGCCGGTGCCGAAATCGTCCAGCGACAGCTCCACCCCCAGCTGCGCCAGCGCCTGCAGTTTGGCCAGCGCCTCCTCGGCGTCGCGGATCAGGATCGACTCCGTCAGTTCCAGCTCCAGCAGGTGCGCCGGCAGGCCGCTGTCGCGCAGCGCCTCGGCCACATCCTGCACGAACTGCGGCCGGGCGAACTGCAGCGCCGAGACGTTGACCGCCACTTGCAGCGGGCGGCCTGCCGAGCGCCACTGCGCGGCCTGGGCCACGGCGCGGCGCAGCACCCAATGGCCGAGGTCGGCGATCAGGCCCGTCTCCTCGGCCACGCCGATGAAAGTGCCGGGCATGACCAGCCCATGCCCCGGCCGCTGCCAGCGCAGCAACGCCTCGCAGGCCGGCACCGCGCGCTGGCGTAAGTCGATGCGCGGCTGAAAGTGCAGCACGAACTCGTCGCGCTGCAGGCCTTCGCGCATCGCGTGGTCCATCTGCACCCGCTGCAGCAGGTCGGCGTTCATCTGCGGCTGGTAGAACCGGTAGTGGCCCTTGCCTCGCTCCTTGACCTGATACATCGCCGTGTCGGCGCTCTGGATCAGTTCGTCCAGCGAGGCACCGTCGTCGGGGTACATGGCGATGCCGATGCTGGCCGACAGCGTGAACTGCATCTGGTCGATCGTCACCGGGTGGGCCACGGCGGCGATCAGGCGCTGCGCGGCGCGCGCAGCGGCCTCGCGGTCGGCGCCGTGCAGGTGCACCACGAATTCGTCGCCGCCCAGCCGCGCCAGCGTGTCGGTCTGGCGCAGGCAGCGCTGCAGTCGTGCCGCGATCTCGACCAGCACGCGGTCGCCGAACATGTGCCCGAGCGAGTCGTTGATGCTCTTGAAGCGGTCGAGGTCCAGGAACAGCAGGGCAAAGCGCTCGCCGCTGCGTTGCGCCACGCAGATGGCGTGGGCAACGCGTTCCCCCAGCAGCAGCCGGTTGGGCAGTCCGGTCAGCGGATCGGTGTAGGCCAGCTGTTCGATGCGGCGCTGCGCCTCCAGCTTCTCCGACAGATCCTTGGCAAACAGCACCGTGTTCAGCGGCTGGCCGGCACTGTCGCGCAGCAGCACCCACGACACCAGCAGCGCCACCGCCGCAGCCCGGGGCCGGCGCAGCCACAGCTCGCCTTCCCAGTAGCCCCGCTCGAGCAGCGCGGAGCCGGCTTCGCTCTCCCAGCCCGGGCGGTTGGGAACCGACAGCAGGGCCTCGACCGGCTGTCCCTGCAGCTCGTCGTGCTCGTGTTCGGCCAGCCGCAGCGCGGCCGGGTTGCAGGCGACGATGCGGTGCTGCGGATCGGTGACGACGATGGCGTCCAGGCTGCCTCGAAGACCTTGGCCGCCAGCCGCAGCTTGGCGTCGATGGCGGCCTGCTCGGTGATGTCGCGGTAGACATAAATGCGGCCGATCGGACGCCCGCGCGCCAACTGTGGGCGCGAGGTCCGCTCCAGCAGCCGGCCGGTGCGCAGGGGCACCAGGTCGTGCGCCTCGCGCAGCGGTGTGCGCTGCAGTTCCTGCAGCCGCGCCTGGAATGCGCCTGCATCGGTCACCCGCGTTGCCAGGTGTTGCCATACGCCCTGCTCGTCGCTGTCGGTCAGCAGCCCGTCCGGCAGATCCCACAGACGGGCGAAGGCGGGATTAAAGGCCCGGATGCGCCCGTCCAAGTCGCACACCAAAATGCCATCCGAGGCCGACTCCAGCACCGAGCGCAGCTCGGCCAACAGGGTCTCGAGCTGCTGGTGCGTCGCCTGCCATTCGGCCAGGTTCTGCATCGCCACCAGCACCACGGGCTCGCTGCCCACCGGATGCACCGGCCCCACGCGGCGCTGCACGCGCAGCACGCTGCCATCGGCACGCCTCACCGTGGTTTCGGAATCCAGTGTCTGCTCGATGCCGGCGCGCCACTCCGCCCAGTACACCTCGTCCTGGGGGTCAGCGATCCAGTCGAGCACCGCGCTGCCGACCAAGACCTCACGCGCCACGCCAAGCAGTTGACTGGCGGCGCTGTTGGCCGAAAGAATGCGCAGCGTCTGCGGATCGACTACCCACACCGCTTCCAGCAGTCCCTCGGTCACCGGCGCCCAGTGCAGGTAGCTCATGGGTGGACTCCTGTTGGCGCCGCGATGCCTTCGGCACGCAGGGCTCGCTCGAAAAAGTAGCAGTAGCGCGGGCGCGGATCGAGGTAGTCGAGGGCCGCGCGCGGGAGCTGGTCGGCGCGCAGGCTGCGCTGGATCGATAGCTCCGGCTGTGCCTGCAGGTCAAGCAGCAGCGCCTCGCTGGGGGGAGTGTGCGGGTCGTGCACCAGCACCCGGGGCTTGAGCGGGCGCGACGCGTTGCAAGCCTGCACCAGCGCGTAACGACCATCGCTGAGCTGCACGATCGAGCCCGGCGGATACACCCCCAGCAGGCGGATGAACGCCGCCAGTGTGGCGGCGTCGAACCGCGCCTTGTGCACCGCATACAGCCGCGCCAGCGCCTCGTGTGGCGTGAAGGCGCGCGCCGGATTGGGCGGATTGCACAGCCCGTCGTAGCGATTGACCAGCGCCACGATGTGCGCCAGGCGGCCGATGCGCTGGCCACTGAGCGCCGCGGGGAAACCGCTGCCGTCGGCCGCCTCGTGGTGTTGGGCAATCGCCTCGACCACTGCCGCCTCCAGCCCCATCGTCCGCGCCAGTTCGGCCCCGTGGACGACGTGCTCCTCGTAAGCTTTGAGCTGAGCTGGCGTGAATCCAGCATCCTTGTGACGTACCGGCTCGGGCAGGCGCACCTTACCCATGTCGTGCAGCAGGGCGGCCAGTCCCAGCGCACGCAGCGCCGCCTCGTCCAGGCCCAACGCCCGCCCCAGCAGCAGCGACAGCACGGCCACGTTCATGGCGTGTTGCCCGGCGCGATCGCCCTGGATGTCGGACAGCAGGCGAATCGCCGTTTCGCCATGACCACCGATGGCGTCCACCATGCCGCCGATCAACTCGCGTGCGATGGCGCCGGCGGCTTCGGGCGCGCGTTCGACCTGGTCGAATGCGGCGCGCACCTGGCGCGTGCCTTCGTGATACTGCCGCTCACAGCGCAGCAGGGCCTGACGCTGCTGCAGCAGGGCCTGGGTACGGGCATCGGTGGCCTGTGCCGCGCCGGCCGGGGCCTGGGGGCCGGCCGCCGCTGCAGAGGCGTCCGGGGCCGTGCCTTCCTGTGGGGGGAACTCACTGCGCGCGGGATCGACGCGCACGCGCGTCAGCCCCAGGTTGCGGATGGTCTCGATCTGGTGCGGTGAGCTGATGCGGAAGTTGCTGCGCGGGAACGGGTGGTCCATCCAGCCCAGATCCAACAGCACGAAATGGCCGACGCGCAGCTGCTCGACGGGGATGACGGGCAGCGCGACGTCAGTCATGACGGGGGGTGGGTGCGATGATGGACATGTGTGGATTATCTCAGCGAACACCGCCGCGGCCAACGGCTGCCTGCCGGTTGCTGGCTTGGCAGCACCGATCGCCCATTCCCGTCGCACCCCGCATGGTCGATGTTGCCACCCGCGGGGCTGCGGCGGCTGCGCGCCGGGGCTGGCGGCGTTACAGTACAAGGCTTGAGGACGTAGCCGATGTTCGTGCCCCTGCCCGTCGAGGAGCTGGCCCTGGGTGAGCCCCTGCCCGTGGACATTTACGATGGCCGCGGGCAGCTGCTGCTGCGCAAAGGGCAGGCGATCCGCGACGCGCGCCACCGCGACTGGATCGCGATGCACCGGCCCACGGTACGGCGCGAGGACTTTCAGGCGTGGACCTACCGCTACAACGCCGCCATCGACCGCGCGCTGCGCGACAACCGGTCGCTGGAGGCGATTGCCAGTGTCGGGCGACCGATGGGGGTGGAGGCGGACGACGACGATACCCCCGATGTGCTGCCGCTGAGCGACATCTGGGCCGACTTGCACGCCGGCCTGATGCTGCTGCTGCATCAGGGCGAGCACGGGCAGGACTTTCTGGGCCGTTTCCAGCAGCTGGAGCGGCGGTTCGAGGCCGTGGTGCAGCCGCGGATCGACCCCAGTGTGTTCGTGCTGGTGCAAATGCTGTATGAGCGCCCGCTGGGCTACAGCGCCACGCATGCCTGGCTGTGCGCGCTGCTGGCGGGCGAGGTGGCTGCCTCGCTGGGTTGGCCGGTCCAGCGGCAGCGCAGCCTGCGGCGCGCCGCGATGACGATGAACCTGGGGATGGGGCGCCTGCACGACGATCTGGCGCGGCAGGATGCGCCCCTGAGCGCCGAGCAGCGGCACGCGGTGCGCGAGCACCCGCTGCGGGGTGAGGTGATCCTGCGCCGGCTGGGGGTGCAGGATCCGCTGTGGCTGGAGCTGGTGCGTGATCACCACGAGCGCGCCGGTGGCCTGGGCTACCCGCACGGGCGCACGCAGGTCTCGGCGCCGGCGCAGCTGTTGCAGCTGGTCGATGTTTATGTGGCACGGCTCAGCCCGCGCCACAGCCGCCCCGGCCTGCCGGCGCCACAGGCGGCGCGCGACGTCTACATGGACGCCAGTGGCATGCCTACCCCGCTGGGTACTGCGCTGATCCAGGCGGTTGGCCTCTATCTGCCTGGCAGCTACGTGCAACTGGCCAGCGGTGAAATCGGCGTCGTGGCGCGGCGTGGTCGGCGTGCACACACACCGCTGGTGTTCGCCATCGTGGGCCGCGACGGCCTGCCCAAGGGGGAAGCGCCGTTGCGCGACACCGCGCAAGCGCCCTATGCGGTGCGCCGCGCCGTCGGCGCGGATGCGGTCAAGGTCAGAATCCCGTTGGCGCGGCTGCTGGCGCGCTTGTGATGAGCCGGGATCATCGCGCCCGCGCGGCGCCAACCGCTTGCTGCGCGGGGGACGATGCGCGCGCTGGCGCCGCTGGGATCCCGGCGGGTTCACTCGACATCCGCACCATCCGTACCGAAATGCATCAATGGCGACCGCCGTCGGTTGACTCAGGCGGCTTTCCGAGGGCTACAGGTCGGCACGCCGGTGCCGATCATCGACTGCAACAAGATGGCCGCTTCGGTGTCATTATTTACTGTTGGGCGCGCTGCCAATCTGCCGGGAAAAGCGGTAGGCGGCTGATGGTCAGCAACAAAACCTGGTCGGGGTGAGAGGATTCGAACCTCCGGCCTCTACGTCCCGAACGTAGCG
>NZ_DAISZC010000094.1:0-6098 GCF_036824975.1 Tepidimonas sp. | reverse complement strand
GCGCCAGCCAGCGGCAGCGTAAACCAGAAGGTGGCGCCCGCGTTGGGGCGTGCGGTGGCACCGATGCGGCCGCCGTGGCGCTCGACGATGCGGCGGCACAGGGCCAGCCCGATGCCGGTGCCTTCGAAATCCTGCGCGCGGTGCAGGCGCTGGAACACGCCAAACAGGTTGGGCGCTTGGCGGTCGTCGAAGCCGACGCCGTTGTCGCGCACCCGAAAAATGGCTTCGTGGCCGCCGCCGGGGGCGGGCTGTACCCCCCCATCGACCTCGATGATCGCGGGGCGGCGCGGGCGGCTGTACTTGAAGGCGTTGCCCAGCAGGTTGTCCCACACCTGCGACAGCAGCAGCGGGTCGCCGTCTACCACTGGCAGCGTCTCGGGCAGGATCAGCTCGCACTCGCCGGGGGCGCGTCGCAGCGCAGGATCATGCTGCACGCGGTTGACGCTGCTGAGCAGCAGCTCCCGCATCGGCACCGGCTGGCGCTGCAGCGCGGCGCGCCCCAGGCGGGCAAACGCCAGCAGGCCCTCGATGAGCTGGCCCATGCGGGTGGCGGCGTCCTCGATGGTGCGCAGATCCTCCTGCACGGCATCCGACAGCGGGGCGCCCAGATCTTCGCGTAGCAGTTGCAGGTAGCTGGTGATGTGGCGCAGCGGCGCGCGCAGATCGTGCGAGACGGAGTAGGCGAACGACTCCAGGTCCTGCAGCGCAGCCTGCAGCGCGGCGGTGCGCTCCTGCACCTGTCGCTCCAGCCCCTGGTTGAGCTCGCGCAGCAGCTCCTCCAGCCGCCGGACTTCGGTCATGTCGCGGATCAGGCAGGCGGTGCCCAGTGGCTGTCCGTCGGCGTCGGCGAGGGCGGTGAAGACCATGTGCGCCCACAGCGCGCTGCCATCAGCCCGCTGCAGCCAGCCGGTGGATTCGGCCTGACCCAGCAGCGCCGCGCGCTCCAGCGCCAACGGGGTGTCGGCGGGCAGCGGGCTGCGCCCCGCGGCGCCGTCACTTGCCAGTGTCGTGCCCAGCACCGCTGCCGCCGGGTGACCGAGCAGCCGTTCGGCGCTGGGCGGCCAGTCGCTGATGTGGCCAGCCGGGTCCAGAAAGACGATGGCCGCGTCGCGCAGCGCCGACGACAGCGCCTGCCAGCGCGTCTGCTGGGCGGCCAGGGCAGCGTCTTGCTGCTGCACCCGCTCGCGCAGCGCCTGCTCGCGCGCGGCGGCGGCTTGCAGCGCCGGGGCGCTGTCGTCGGCGCGCGCCAGCAGCAGCAAACCAGCCGGCTCGTCAGGGCTGCCCCCGCACGGGCGTACCTGTAGCGTCCAGGGCCGCATCCCGCCGGCGTCACAACGCTGCAGGACGGTCTGTCCGGCTTGGCCATGGAGCGCCGCAGCCACCCACGGCAGCAGCGCCTGCAGTGCGTCCTCGGCCACCGTTTCGTGCCATGACCGGCCGGCCACGTCCTGCCAGGCCACGCCAGGACGCAGCAACGGTTGCGCTGCGGCGTTGGCGACAACGCAGCGCAGCCCGGCATCGAGCAGCAGCGCACCGTCGGACAGGGCTTGCAGCAGTGCAGGCAGCCACTCGCGCGCGTCGTCTCCGCCTGGGGGTGAGAGCGGTGCCTGTGGCTGCAAGGCGTCGAAAAACGCGGCGCTCAGGTGCGGAGGCCAGGGGTCGCGCGGCAGCGGCTGCATGGGGGCAACTGTAGCGCAAGCGGGCAGCGGCGGTGACGCGCTCGATGGCTTGGGCAGCGCGACGGCACGCCCACCGCCCGCATGCGCAGGGCCTGGTAGACGGGCCGGCCACACCACGGATGCTCGGCTCCCCATCGTGGCCGCGCCGCAAGAGGCTTCATCGCCACTCGGCGTGGAGCGGGCAACGGACTGCGGCCCACGCAACCATCATCCCGCGATCGACACCTCTTTCAGAAACGCGGCAGATCCGGGTGCGGCAGCTGCCCGCCGCGCACCACCATGCGCCCGTATTCGGCGCAGCGGTGCAGGGTCGGGATGACTTTGCCGGGATTCAGGCGCCCGTCCGGGTCGAACGCGCGCTTGACTGCCAGCATTTGCTCGCGTTCCTCGGGGGTGAACTGCACGCACATGCTGTTGAGCTTTTCGACGCCGACACCGTGCTCACCAGTGATGGTGCCGCCCATGGCGACGCTGGTCTCCAGGATGTCGGCGCCGAAGCGCTCGGCGCGTGCCAGTTGATCGGGGTCGTTGGCGTCGAACAGAATCAGCGGGTGCAGGTTGCCGTCGCCGGCGTGAAAGACGTTGACGCAGCGCAGACCGTAGCGCTGTTCCATCTGGGCGATGGCCTGCAGGATGTCGGCCAGGCGCTTGCGCGGGATGGTCGAGTCCATGCACATATAGTCGGGGCTGATGCGGCCGCTGGCTGGAAAGGCGTTCTTGCGCCCGCTCCAGAAGCGCAGTCGCTCGGCCTCGTCGCGGCTGACGGCAATGCGCGTGGCACCGGCCGCGCGCAGCACCGCACTCATGCGTTCGATCTCCTCGGCCACCTCCTCGGGCGTGCCGTCGGATTCGCACAGCAGGATGGCAGCCGCCTCCAGATCGTAGCCCGCGTGCACGAAATCCTCCACCGCGGCGGTCATCGGCCGGTCCATCATCTCCAGCCCGGCGGGGATGATGCCGGCCGCGATCACCGCCGCCACCGCGTCACCGGCGGTGCGTACATCGTCGAAGCTGGCCATGATGCAGCGTGCCAGCTGCGGGCGCGGCAGCAGCCGCACGGTGACCTCCAGTACCACCGCCAGCATGCCCTCCGAGCCAATGACCAGCGGCAGCAGATCAAGCCCCGGCGCGTCCAGCGCGTCGCCGCCGAACGTGATAGGTTCCCCGTCAGCTAGGAAGCCGCGCACCTTCAGCACGTTGTGCAGCGTCAGGCCGTATTTCAGGCAGTGCACGCCGCCGGAGTTTTCGGCCACGTTGCCACCGATGGTGCAGGCGATTTGGCTGCTCGGGTCGGGCGCGTAGTACAGGCCATAGGGGGCCGCCGCCTCGCTGATGGCCAGGTTGCGCACGCCAGCTTGTACGACGGCGGTCTGCGCCAGCGGGTCGATGCACACGATGCGGTTGAATTTGGCCAGCGACAGCGTCACGCCCATTGGGTGCGGCATGGCACCGCCGGACAAGCCGGTGCCCGCCCCCCGCGCCACCACCGGCACCTGCAGCGCATGGCAGGCGCGCAGCAGCGCCTGCACCTGATTTTCGGTCTCGGGCAGCGCCACCGCCAGCGGGCGCTGCCGGTACGCGGTCAAGCCGTCGCACTCGTAGGGGGTGGTGTCCTCGTCCGTCCACAGCAGGGCGTGCGGTGGCAACACGGCTGACAGAGCGCGCACCACTTCGGCCTGGCGGGCGGCGCGGGCGGCGGCATCGTGGGTGGTGGCATCGATCAGACTCATGCCTGCAGTGTAGGTCAGGGTGCACCGGTCGCGGTGAAAAATCGCGCACTCGACTGTGACGCCGGTTCAATTGCGCGCGCAGTGCGGGCCTTTGCGCTGCGTCAACGCTAGGGTGAGCGCACGGTGGCAGTCTTGTCTATGTGCTGAGTGCCGCGCGTATGGGTGTGGCCGCTGGCGGGCGGGCCGCTCCGTCCGCGCCGAGCCGCGTAGCCGGTTGCGGGTGAGCACTTCGGGTGAGGGTTGCGGCAGCGACCCCCCGTCAAAGGTGTCGAGCCGGCTCTTGAAAGCGCTGCGCTGTACCCCCACGGTGGGGTTAGAGCAGCAACGCTGGCCGTGACCGCTGGCGTGGAGGCGGTGGTCAACGGCAGGACAAGTCCTCCACGGACAACCGAAGGAGCACTTCCGTATGAGCAACCTGATTCCGCGTCGCATGAGCCTGTTCGACGAATTCTTCCGCGATCTCGCGCCGGGCTTCTACATCCGGCCGCTGCATGGCGATCCGCTGCCGCAGCAGATCAAGGTCGATATCTCCGAGTCGGACAACGCCTACACCATCTCGGCCGAAATGCCGGGGGTGAACAAGGACGCGATCCACGTCACGGTGGACAACAATGTGGTGACCATCAGCGCTGAGGTCAAGCAAGAGGACGTCAAGCGCGAAGGCGAGAAGGTGCTGCACAGCGAGCGCTATTTCGGCGCGGTGTCGCGCAGCTTTGCGCTGCCCGGTGACGTGGACGAGGGCGGCGCGACGGCGAAATTCGAAAACGGTGTGCTGACGCTGACACTGCCGAAGAAGGTGGGGGTGGTCGGCAAGCGCATCCGCATCGAGTAAGCCCCCGCCCACACTGCCGCGCCGCGCGGCGCGGCTCAGCTGACGGCCTGGCGCAGCCAGGCCGCAAACGTGGCGCATTCCCAGCGCTCCATGGCCCCGGCGCGCCAGCACAGGTAGTGCGCGTGCGGGCTGGGCACGGTGTGCGGGTACAGCCGCACCAGCGTGCCGTTGTCCAGCCACGGCGCGCCCAGCTTCAGCCGCACCAACGCCACGCCCATGCCAGCGGCGGCGCCGTCGCACATCAACCCGATGTCGTTGAACTGTGAGCCGTCGGCCGGTTCGGGCCAGTCCAGGTGATGGGCGGCAAACCACGTGCGCCATGGCTCCAGCGGGCTGCGCAGCAGCGGCACACCCTCCAGGTCTTCGGGGCGTTCGAAAGGGCCGTGCTCGCGCACGAAAGCGGGGCTGGCCAGCGGCGTGACCTCATCCTTCAGGATGCAGGTGAACTCCACATCTTGGTAGCGCCCGGTGCCAAAGCGGATGGTCAGATCGGCGTCCTCGGCCACCACGTCCAGCAGCGGAATGCTGACCTGCAGCGTCAGGTCGATCTCGGGGTACGCCTCGGCAAACTGGCGCAGGCGCGGCATCAGTATGGAGCGCGCGAAGGTGGGTGTGACGGCCAACCGCAATTTGCGCCGCCCCGGGGTGGCACCGCGGCTGGGGAAGCGCTGCAGCGCCGCCAGCGCCTCGCGCACCTGGGCCAGGTATTCGCTGCCTTCGGTGGTGAGGGAAAAGTCGGCGCGGCCAAACAGCTTGACGCCGAGCTGTTCCTCCAGCTGGCGAATGCGGTGGCTGACCGCGCTGGGGGTGACGCACAGTTCGTCGGCTGCCTGTGTGACACTGCGCAGGCGGGCCAGTGCTTCGAACGTCAGCAGACACTGGATGGGCGGGATACGAGGTGGCATGGCGGCGGCGGGAGGCACACAGGGGAGCACGTGCAGGGCGGTTGACAGCCAGCGGACCGCAGACCGGCGGCAGGCCCGGCGCTGCGGCCCCGCGCGGCGCCTACCGGAAAACCACCGTGCGCTGACCGTTGAGCAGCACGCGGTGCTCACTGTGCCACTTGACGGCGCGCGCCAGCACCTGGCTTTCGGTGTCGCGGCCGATCGCCGTCAGATCCTCCACCGTCATGCTGTGGTCCACGCGCGCCACGTCCTGCTCGATGATCGGGCCTTCGTCCAGGTCGGCCGTCACGTAGTGCGCGGTAGCGCCGATGAGTTTGACGCCGCGCTCGTGCGCCTGGTAGTAAGGCTTGGCACCCTTGAAGCTGGGCAGGAAGCTGTGATGGATATTGATGGCGCGCCCGGCCAACCGTTCGCACATGCCATCCGACAGAATCTGCATGTAGCGCGCCAGCACGACCAGTTCGGCCCGCTCCTGTTCGATGATCTCGAGCTGGCGCGCTTCGGCCTGGGCCTTGGTGGCCGCACTGACCGGAATGTGGTGGAAGGGCACGTTGTAGCTGGCGGCCAGCTGGTAGAAGTCACGATGGTTGCTGATGATGGCACGGATGTCCAGCCGCAGCAAACCGCTCTTCCAGCGAAACAGCAGATCGTTCAGACAGTGTCCCTGCTGGCTGACGAAGATGACGGTTCGCATCGGCTCACGCCACGGGTGCAGGCTGCAGGCCATGGCGTGGCGTTGGCCAAAGTCATTCGCGGCTGCGCGCAGCGCTTCGGTACTGTGGCCCGGGCAGGTAAATTGCACGCGCATGAAAAACCGCCCCGAGTCGCGGTCGTTGAACTGCGCCGCCTCCTCGATGTTGCCGCCCAGCTCGAGCAAAAAGCCCGAGACGGCATGCACGATGCCAGGCTTGTCCTGGCAGGACAGGGTAAGCACGTAGGTGTCTTGCATGGG
>NZ_DAISZC010000093.1:0-6201 GCF_036824975.1 Tepidimonas sp. | reverse complement strand
CGACTGGATGGTGCGCTGGCGCAGTTCCACCACCGAGTAGCCATAGAAAAGCGCCGCTGCGTCGTTAGCGTCGATGATCGCCCCGCTGTCGGGGTCGATCCACAGCATGGGCAGGCCCTGATGCCGATACACCTCGCCAAATGGCAGCTGATCGGCCGGCGAGGCCGTGGCTGCCTGTGCCAACGTCGCCGGGCCACAGCTCCACAGCCCTGCTGCACCCGCCAGCGCCAGCATGGCCGCCACTGCCGCTGTGGCGAATCGCCGCACCCGCGTGCCCGCCGCAGGGCAACCGGGGCTGGCCTTCACTCGCTGGGTGTCTTGCAGGTGTTGATGCCGAAGATGGCGTAGGGCGGGCACCAGCCGATCAGGCCCGTGGCCAACGGCACAATGCCAACGTAGCCCCACATGCCGATGGTACCGGTGGCTGCGGCAGCGATCAGCGCAATGCCAATGACGATGCGAATGGCGCGGTCGATGGTGCCGACGTTACGAGTCATGGAAAAACCTCCTTGCGATGTTTGAGGGGGAACGTCAATACTCTGAATGTACGACGAAAGACCGGTGTTGTCGATGGCCGTTGCGCCATGGGTAGACAGGGGCCGCTGGCGATGCGGCAGCGGCGACGAGGCGCCCTGTGTCCGGGGGATGCGGGCCGATCCAGCATGATCGCAGTGAACGTGGGACAATTCGCATGGGAACGTAACCAGGGCCGCGCCCGGCGAGGGTGGCGGCCTGCTGTCGCTGGAGCGCGCGGTTCATGCTGTACCCACAGGAATTCGATGTCATCGTCGTCGGTGGCGGCCACGCCGGCACCGAGGCTGCCCTGGCGGCGGCCCGCATGGGCTGTCGCACGCTGTTGCTGACCCACAACATCGAGACGCTGGGCCAGATGAGCTGCAACCCCAGCATCGGCGGCATCGGCAAGGGGCACTTGGTCAAGGAGGTCGATGCGCTGGGCGGGGCCATGGCGCTGGCCACCGATGAGGCGGGCATTCAGTTTCGCATCCTCAACGCCAGCAAGGGCCCGGCGGTGCGCGCCACGCGCGCCCAGGCCGACCGCAAGCTCTACAAGGCCGCCATCCGGCGCCGGCTGGAAAATCAGCCTAACCTGTGGCTGTTCCAGCAGGCGGTCGACGACCTGATGCTGGAGGGCGACCGGGTGGTGGGCGCGGTGACGCAGATCGGCATCCGCTTTCGCGCGCGCGCGGTGGTGCTGACGGCGGGCACCTTCTTGGACGGGCGGATCCACGTCGGGCTGGAGCACTACAGCGCCGGCCGCGCGGGCGATCCGCCGGCGATCCGGCTGTCGGCGCGGCTCAAGGAGCTCAAGCTGCCGCAGGGGCGGCTGAAGACCGGCACGCCGCCGCGGCTGGATGGTCGCACCATCGACTGGTCGCGCTGCACAGTGCAGCCGGGCGACGGCATGCCGGGGTCCGACACCGAGGGCCAAGCGGTGCCGGTGTTCAGTTTTCTGGGGCGACCCGAGATGCACCCCGCCCAAGTGCCGTGCTGGGTGACGCACACTAACGCGCGCACCCACGACATCATCCGCAGCGGCTTCGACCGCAGTCCGATGTTCACCGGCAAGATCGAGGGCGTGGGTCCACGCTACTGCCCCAGCGTCGAGGACAAGATCAACCGCTTTGCCGACAAGGATAGTCACCAGATCTTTCTGGAGCCGGAGGGGCTGGACACGCACGAGGTGTACCCCAACGGCATTTCGACCAGTTTGCCATTCGACATTCAGTATGCGATGGTTCGGTCGATAGCCGGGCTGGAAAACGTCCACATCCTGCGCCCGGGCTACGCCATCGAGTACGACTACTTCGACCCGCGCGCGCTGCGCTCGACCTTCGAAACCAAAGCCATTCGGGGGTTGTTTTTTGCCGGTCAGATCAACGGCACCACGGGGTATGAGGAGGCGGCGGCGCAGGGGCTGTATGCGGGCATCAACGCGGCGCTGCAGGTGCTGGGGCGCGAACCGTGGGTGCCGCGGCGCGACGAGGCGTACCTGGGCGTGCTGGTGGACGACCTGATCACTAAGGGCGTGACCGAGCCCTATCGGATGTTTACCAGCCGCGCCGAATACCGCCTGCAGCTGCGCGAGGACAACGCCGACCTGCGACTGACCGAGACCGGGCGCCGCCTGGGACTGGTGGACGACGCGCGCTGGGATGCTTTCTGCCGCAAGCGTGACGCGGTTTTACGTGAAACCGAGCGGCTGAAGTCTACCTGGGTCAATCCGCGCGTTGTCTCGGCTGCCGAGGCCCAGCGCGTTCTGGGAAAGGCCATCGAGCATGAGTACAACTTGTTTGACCTGTTGCGCCGACCTGGCGTCAGTTATGCGGCGCTGATGTCGCTGGAAGGCGGGCGTTGGGCTGGCGCTGAGGTTTCACGTGAAACGTTGGGTGACCTGTATGCGCCCGTGGTGGAGCAGGTGGAGATCGGCGCCAAGTACGCCGGCTACATCGAGCGCCAACGCGACGAGGTCGAGCGCGCGGCGGCCTACGAGCATCTGAAGCTGCCGCCCGATTTGGACTACATGCAGGTGGCAGCGTTGAGCATCGAGGTGCGCCAGAAGCTGCAGCAGCACCGCCCGGAAACGCTGGGGCAGGCAGCACGCATATCCGGCGTCACCCCAGCGGCGATCTCGCTGCTGCTGATTCATCTGAAGCGCGGGCGCTTCAGGGGCTTCGGCGGCCCGGACAGCGAAGCAGCGCAGGGCGCTGCCGACGAGGCACGCGTCGCATGACGGCGGCTGCGCTCGAAGCGGCGCTGCGGCACGGGCTCGCCGAGCTGGGTCTGAGCCTGCCCGATGGCGCCGAGCGCCAGCTGCTGGCCTATCTGGACGCTCTGGGCCGCTGGAACCGGGTCTACAACCTGACGGCCGTGCGCGAGCCGTTGGACATGCTGACACACCATCTGCTCGACAGCCTGGCGGTGGTGGTGCCGCTGCGCCGCCAGCTTGGCCTGCCGGCGCAGCCCGTGGCGTCGGCGCAGGATTCGGTGCCGGGCGTGCGTGTGCTCGACGTTGGGTCTGGCGGCGGTCTGCCCGGGGTCGTGCTGGCCATGGCTTGTCCCGATCTTGCGGTGACGTGTGTCGATGCCGTGGCCAAGAAGGCGGCCTTCATCGGGCAGGTGGCGGCGACGTTGCGCCTGCCCAATTTGCGTGGCGTGCATGCGCGCGTCGAGTCGCTGCCCGGGCCGTATGACGTAATCTGCGCCCGCGCCTTTGCCGCGCTGGCCGACTTCGCGGCCTGCACGCGCGCCGCGCTGGCGCCGCAGGGCGTCTGGCTGGCAATGAAGGGGCGCATGCCGCACGACGAAATCGCCGCGCTGCCGGCCACGGTCGAGGTGTTTCACGTGGAACATCTGGTGGTGCCGGGGCTGGATGCCAAGCGTTGCCTGGTGTGGATGCGGCCTGCCCGCGCCGAATCCCCGTAAACTCGACGCGTCCACAACCCTCAGCGCGAAGGTGACTCGACCAATGACTGATGCAGCGATTTCGTGCGTTCTGTCGGTGTCCGCTGCTGCGATGGCGGCGCTGTCCGCCGCGCCCGGGAGTGCGCCGCGGGGCAGGGGTGGCTGACGATGGCGCGCGTGTTCTGCATCGCCAACCAGAAGGGTGGGGTCGGCAAGACGACCACCACGGTCAACCTGGCCGCGGGACTGGCCCAGATAGGACAGCGCGTACTGATGGTCGATCTGGACCCGCAGGGCAACGCCACCATGGGCTCGGGGGTGGACAAGCGCACGCTCAGCCCGACGGTATACGAGGTGTTGTTGGGCAGCGCTGCAGTGCGGGAGGCGGCGCGCCACAGCGATGCCGCCGGCTACGACGTGCTGGGCGCCAACCGCGAGCTGGCCGGGGCCGAGGTGGAGCTGGTGACCTTGCCGCGGCGCGAGCACCGGCTGCGCGAGGCGCTGGCTGCCGTGCAGGGCGACTACGACTTCGTGCTGATCGACTGTCCGCCGTCGCTGAGCTTGCTCACCCTCAACGGCCTGTGTGCCGCGCACGGCGTCATCGTGCCGATGCAGTGCGAGTACTTTGCCCTCGAAGGACTGTCGGATCTGGTCAACAGCATCAAACAGGTGCACGCTAACCTGAACCGCGACCTGAAGCTCATTGGTTTGCTGCGCGTGATGTTCGATGCGCGCATCACGCTGCAGCAGCAGGTCAGCGAACAGCTCAAGGGGCACTTTGGCGACAAGGTGTTCGACACCGTCATTCCGCGCAATGTGCGTCTGGCGGAGGCTCCGAGTTACGGGCTGCCGGGTGTGGTGTTTGACCCGGCGGCGCGTGGCGCCAAAGCCTTTGTCGATTTCGCGCGCGAGATGGTGGCGCGCGTCGAGCGCCTGTGAGTGAAGGGGGCAGCGCTGGCGTGGCTCAACCATCCCGGCAAGTCGGGCTGGGACCGGCCTGCTGCGCGCCGTTGGGGTGTTTGCGGCGGCAGGCCAGCCCGTATGCGGCCCCTCCCGCTGTGGGCGTCTTCGCGCGCCGATCGCCCCTGCCTGAAAGCCCCAGCTGAGGGTGGTAATGTTCCCTAGGGGCGAGCGGCGGGGCACGGCAGCCCCATCGTGAACTTTTTTGACGGTAACGGATGATGGTCAACAAGAAACCCAAAGGACTGGGCCGCGGCCTGGAAGCCTTGCTGGGCCCGGCGGTGGACGCCGACCCCGGCGCCGAGGCCCCGCGCCAACTGCCGCTGAGCGACATCGTGCCTGGCGCCTACCAGCCACGCACCCGCATGGACGAGGGTGCGCTGTACGAGCTGGCCGAAAGCATCCGCGCCCAAGGCGTGATGCAGCCGGTCTTGGTGCGCCGCCTGGCCGACGACGTGGGCGAGCAGCGGCTGGCGGCGTGGCACGCCAGCGCTGCCGGAGCCCCGTTTGCCCCGCACACACCGCGTGCTGCGCGCCCGGTGTACGAGATCATTGCTGGCGAGCGGCGTTTCCGCGCGGCACGGCTGGCCGGGCTAGACGAGATCCCGGTGCTGGTGCGCGAAGTGCCCGATGAGGCCGCCGCCGCGATGGCCCTGATCGAAAATATCCAGCGCGAGGACCTCAACCCCCTGGAGGAGGCCCAGGGGCTGCAACGGTTGATCACCGAATTCGGCCTGACCCACGAGCAGGCAGCGCAGGCGGTGGGTCGATCGCGCAGCGCCGTGACCAACCTGTTGCGCTTGCTGCAGTTGGCCGAACCGGTGCAGACCATGCTGTTGGCCGGCGATCTGGATATGGGCCATGCGCGCACACTGCTCAGCCTGGACCGCGCGGTGCAAATCACTGCCGCGCACCAAATCGCGGCCAAGGGGTTGTCGGTGCGCGAAGCCGAAGCGCTGGCCAAGCGGTTGGCGAAGGAGTTTACGCTGACGCCACCGCGCCCCAAAACCGAAAAACCGCGCGATGTGCGGCGCGTGGAAGAAGAGCTGTCCGAGCTGCTGGCCGCCGAGGTGGAGGTGCGCATCAAAAAACGCATCAAGCGGCACGGGCGCGTGCTCGAGCAGGGCGAGCTGGCCATCGCCTTCGGCTCGCTCGACGAACTCAACGGGCTGATCGAGCGCTTGCGCACGCTGCAGGCATGAAGTCACTGCGCCCGGCGCCGTACCCGGAACCCGACCGCTGGCCGCTGCCTGCGCTGCTGTTGTGGCTGATGGCGTGGGGCGGCTACGTGGGGTTGCGGGTGGGCCTTCAGCGGCCGGTGGCCGAAGCGTTCGGCATCACCGCGCTGCTGGCGCTGCTGTGGGCGGTGCGGCGGGGTTCGACGCCCGTGCGCCGCATGGTCATGGCGCTAGGATTTCCGTTGTCGTGGGTGCTGGCGGCCGGCATCGTGCCGCTGCCACCGGCGTGGGCGTGGGCGCTGTTGCTGGCCGCGGCGTTGCTGCTGTATCCGTGGCGCGCGTGGCGTGATGCGCCCTTGTACCCCACGCCACCCGGCGCTTTCGACGGTCTGCGGGAGCGGCTGTGGCTGCCGCCGCGCGCGCGCGTGCTCGACGCAGGCTGCGGGGCCGGTGATGGTCTGCGGGCGCTGGAGCGCGCCTTCCCAGACGCCGAACTCACCGGCATCGAACGCTCCTGGATCTTGGCCGCGCTGGCGCGCCTGCGCGCACCGCATGCCCGGGTGCGCGTGGGCGATTTTTGGCGCGCCGACTGGAGTGCGTTCGACGCCGTGTACCTGTTCCAGCGCCCGGAAACCATGCC